>NZ_JAALFZ010000027.1:0-56170 GCF_011800505.1 Bacillus sp. EKM501B
GATGGTTAGGTTGGTCATTATCTCGAAAATAATGTTTTAATTCTTTACCCTGTGGGACTACTAGTTCAAAGTTTCCTTGGGTACCAAAAGTCCCCTGAACAAAACAACCACTATGAGTCTGATTACTTAATTCTGGTATGCTACAAGGATTTGAATCAGGATACATAAATTTAATGGTTGCCAAATCACCTTCACTTAACCGAATTCTTTGTCCCATTCCTTCACATGTAGCATCCTTTTTAGTTATTTTACCTGTAATTTCAGGGTAATGCATAATTGAACAACAATCATATGGGCCAAACTTTGTTCCATTATCCACAATTTTATAATCGTTAGTCGTAGCTACAGATTGGTCAATTATCACGTAGTCGTCTCGATCAGGGCGTTGATGTTCGTGAATTAGACCAAATGCATGTCCAATTTCATGAATTAAACTTCCTACTGTGAAATTACCGTCTGAATTACAAATAATTGACTGTGGATTACCTCCTCCAGTCCTACCGATATCAGATTTGCATGCAATTCCTGAACTTAATGTTCCTATTTGAAAAACACAATAATCATCTTCACCATTAAAAGGTACTAAACGAACATTCGACATGCTGTTCCAGTGGGAAATTGCTTTCTCAATGATTTTCCGATTTGAAGATCCAATCGGAAAATCAGTATCACTAATTTTAAAAGGAATATAGCCACCTGGCCACCGTTTGTTTTCATCAGTTATATAGAATCCCATTTATTTCTCCTTTATCTCAAAATATTAAAATGCAGTAGATTCCCTTATCTTGTACCTTTTTTTTATTTTTATGTATTTTCTCATGTCCATCCCACGGAAAAGAGGGCGTATTCAAGATACAAATTTTTTTGAAAATACAAAATTAAAAATGGTAAAGTTAGGGGGGATACAAGTAACCCTAAGAATTATCTTATTTTGTATAAAAGGAGAGTGAAATTAAAGTTGAAAGGGGGGAAAAGATTAATAGAAGGTGAGGAATCATTTTAGCAGCATGTAAATTATTATTTATTAAGTACAAGTTAAAGAGTCACTAGATGTAAAAATTGATGATATTTAGGTAGAAATCATTATAAAGGAAGGCACGCAAATGAATATATTTAAGTTAAAAACAGATAGTAATGAAATATTTAAATTGACTGTATACAATTATGAAAATCAAACTCATAAAAAATCACCTTATTATGATATGAGTGGTAAAGAGGGGAGATACTATGCAGTATGTCCTTCATGTAATAATCCAATTCAAATATATAAACTCTATAAAGATACAACAGAAGGGCAAGGGCTACATGCTAGGCATTTTGGCAAAAGTATTAGAGGTTTAGCAGTTTATAATGAAGAAAGATATCTAGCTTGTGAATTAAGTAATCCAGAGTCATTTGGTGGGGAGACTAAACGTAAAAATAAAGAAAAATCTAATGAATTATTAACATTGATAAAAGAATATCCAGATGTATTATTTAATGAAATAAGAAAAATATCTGGTATTGGTTTTTCTTACAAAAAATTTGATACGATGCTAAAACACTTTATGAAATCGGAAGGTTACTATTATAATGCGATAAATAAATTTAATTTACCATATGGCTTTTTATATATGCAAAAATCTATAAATTTATATCGTGGATTTCTTCATAAATATAGTCCTCATGTTAATGAAATAAAAGAAGCAATTCAAAATAGCAAGTACCACACTGTTATTGAGGAAGAGATTAAAAAGAATATTGAGGATTACGCGGCATTAGATTTTTATTTAACAAATCATTCAGTCAAAGGAACAGAAGAAACAATTGAATTGAGAATTGTTGAATCCGCTGAGGACTATGAAAACATCATATTTAGAAAGAAAATTCCAGTGGATAAATTCTCTTTTATGAACAAAGTTTCAAAATTGAAGGATAGATCAAATGAAAATAATGATCAGGAAAAATGGAGACAAAAATTACAAGCAATAGTAGACGAATATATAAGTAGATAAGAATAAGCATTCAAGAAATGAACAAGTAAAAATAAATATTCATAAAAAAGTCCTATTTTAATAGGACTTTTTTATTTGTCGGAAAAAATCGTAAGAATAACTAGGGTTAAATTTAAGTTGAAATTGCTTCAAAATGCTATGCAAGAAAGTAAAAACCACTTTACCAAAAAAGCCCTTTCCATTGCTATAAAGCAACGAAAAGGGTAAGTGTGATGAGTGATTGTATTGGTAAAGGGCATAAGAAATAAGATGCCTTCAAAAATATTTTAAATTCCTCTTATATTGTATCTTTAAAGTTTACGAATTGGGACGGTAACAAAGTTAATTTGAAAGACAAGGTTTGAAATTGCATATCAGACAATCAGTAATACATATGCTTTACCAAAGCAATTACCAAAGTAGATATCAACCTTATATCCAAAGAAACTAGCATGATATCACTATCAAAAGAAATCCTCGATTATCACATGCTTTTAGGGGATTTTGGGTTTTGTTTATAGTAGGAGGAACGTAATGAGAAAAAGGAGAGGGTACTTCATGGGATAATCTAACGAGAGAATGAAACCACATACCTAGTCCTAAGTTTCGAAATGTGAAAGAAATTACAGAATGGTGTAGAAGTTCATTAAACAAAATTATATGTGGGTAGGATGCGCTTAATCAAAATGCAATGAGTACAACGGATACAACAAATTTCTTATATAGGTGGATTAATTGGTATGTTACAGAACCATTAGACAACACAAGAAATACGAAAGTTACCAGATGAATTTTTCGGTGTCATAAACAATGTACCTTTCGATACATTTGAACTCATCAAAAATACCTCTCATATGGTGTTAGATTGTATATACTTTGCATTGTACTGGATACCCAATTTGTTAACGTATTCTTTTCTTAGGAGGGAAAACATGTTGAATCGAAAAGAAACAATTTCTTTTCAAGCCTTTATGGATCAATCTTATAAGAAGAAAAAACAAACAAAAATATATAGTATTGGTCCTATTAGTCCGTTCGCATTTTTTCATATGTCATCACCGCTTGTTCATACTTATGTAGCTCTGGGAATAGTAGGTGGCCTTACAATTGGATCTGTTTTGTTAGAAAAATACTTAGTACGAAATGATTATGTTTTTGCATCCAAACTTCTTTCTAATGGCCTGTATTACGGTGTAAGAATTGGAGGTATAGGCTTTATTGGCTATGTATTTATTCGCATTTTAATCATGTTGTAAGGAGGCTGGAAAATGAAGGGATGGTTAAAAAAGAAGAGATACAAATACCAGCTAGAAGAGGTATTTAAGAAAGCGAAGCTATATGATGAGCACATTACACGAGGTGGAAAGGTCCCCATTTATCCTACGATTCATGATGTTTACGAAGAGAAAGAAAGTGTACGGTACACTTTTACATTGCCAAATGGTGTTGATCCAGCTCAAATTCATAAGAAATGGTTTTGTTTTCAACAAATACTAGGCGAAAATCTTATGATGGAAGGCAATATTAAAAAGTTCGTACTCCATGTATTTCATTCTAATGCGAGCTTACAGCCTTACGATTACAGTTATAAACAATGGCAACCATTATTGAAACAATATCGTCTTCCTGTGGTAGTAGGGCGAGATCAATTCGGAAATACGATTGTGTATGATATGGTTGATTCAAATACACCTCATTTACTAATTGCGGGAGAAACAGGAAGCGGAAAAAGTAGTATGGTGCGCGTAATTTTAGCCACATTAATCCAACATATGTCACCAGAGCATTTACATTTGTACCTGGGAGACTTAAAAAATTCAGAGTTTCATTTTTTAAGAAGAGTGAGGCATGTGAAGTATGTTTGCATGGAAGAACACGAAATGACAAGTATGTTATCAAAATTATGGAAAGAGGTATTGCATAGAAGAAAGTTAATGGAAGAATATGAGCTGGGTCATATTGATGAATATAATCAAATAATAAAGGATAAACCTTTACCCTATATTTTTATTGCCATTGATGAGGTAGCAATGCTACAGGACGAAAAGGAATGTATCACCATAATAGAGAAAATATCAGCTGTCGGCAGATCGCTTGGTATCTTTCTTATGCTAAGTATGCAACGTCCAGACGCAAAGATACTTGATGGTAAGTTAAAGCTCAATTTGACGGTAAGAATGGGCTTTAAATGTGCGGATTTAATCAATAGTAACATTGTGGGGACGCCTGGATCAGAAAATTTAAATCAATCGGGTCAAATGATTTTAAAATTAGATGGTTTAAAAAAGGTGCAGGCTCCTTTTTTGGCATTGGACCAGGCGAAAGAAATAATAAAACCGTATCGTTTATCTAAAGAGCAAATTGTAAAGAAGGAAGAACAAGAGCATCAAGAAGATAAAGTCTTTGGGGTGTTAGATGATGCTAACGAATAGGGATAAGCAAATTATAGGCAATTTAAAGCAATTTAGATGTATGTCGCGTGATGATATCATTGATCTTCATTTTAGAAATGTGAAAAATGCAGTAACATGCTGTAATACCGTTACAAAGCGCTTAAGCCGCGAAGGATACATTGATGTAGACACATCACAACGTCCGTATGTGTATTTTCCTTATCCAAATACCATTCGTAAAGGAAGCCAAAAGATACGTCACTTTTTAGCGATTGTGGATGTATATAAGCAGTTATTACGAATCGAAAGACCGAAAATATTTCAAGTAGAACCTAAATATAAAAAAGGTTATATGGAACCCGATATATTTACCATTTGGCGCAAAAGTCCATTTTTTATAGAAGTCCAGAACTCCATTTATAATAAGGCTACGATCCAAACGAAAATAAAACGTTATGAATTGTATTTTCGTAGCATGGAATGGAAAAAAGAATCGTGGCAACCAAAACATAATATGGTATTTCCCTCTCTTTTAATCCTTACTGACCTCAAATATCCAATCTCTAGTTCTAACTTTCGTATTTTTCAAGCGCCCTCTATTCAGCATTTTCTTGCACAAGTACAGCAACCAAAAGACATTTCGGTTCAAATAGGTTCAGTCAAAGTAAAATTATGAAAGCACAAGATACTGTTTCTTGTGCTTTTTACATATCCCAAAAGTCATTGATTTTGGCGTAAGGATCAATTTTTCTAATAGCATTTAATAGTTTTTTCATGATTTCAGGTTTGGGGATATAATCTGTATCTCTACATGCTTTACTGATGGTTTGAACAGAAACCTTCGACTTTTTGGCTAGTTCCTGTTGTTCGATTCCTTGCCGATCTAACCATTTTTTTAATTTAGTTCTATTTTTGCGGAAAAACATTTATCTCACTCTCCTGTCCTTATTTTTTTATTTACAATTATGGACAGGAAGTTAAATTCATATACAATTCAATTCAACTTAAATTTAAGTAAAATACAAGAGAACGAGATTCATAGAGTATTTACACGAACGATTTATTGATAATTTCACTTGGAATGAGGTATACATACAATGCAAAGATTTGACTTACGCATGATACAACAAATCTTTGCAAAGCACTTTCCAAAGAAATTTATCTTAATCTGTGTCTAGAGAATATGAAAAAGGACTACTTTGTTTTACTCGTATAAGATAAGTAAATGGAAAATGAATAAATAGAAAGGCTGTGGGTATATTACGTTTTGAGCATTGACTCAAAATTGTTATTGGAGTGGAAAAAATGACAGGTTTATTGGTTGTATTGTGTTGCACAATTATATTTTTTCTTTTAGCACAAATTCTCACTCCATCATCTACTTATAATCCTAATAATGATTCACAACGGGTGAAATGCTCTAACAAATTAGAAAAGCGAGTATATGATGCATTGCGCTTTAAAGGTTATTATCCAACTGTACAATATAAAGTACCTAATAAGCGTTTTAAGTTAGATTTTGCATTTTTTGCCCCAAATGGTATAAAAATAGACGTAGAGATTGATGGGCCTTTTCATCGAACACCAGAAGGAATCAAACGAGACAGTAGACGGGATAAATACATGAAAACAAATGGATGGAAAGTGATTCGTATTACTGACATTGCATTAAATAATGGGTTTGAAAAACAAATACTTTTGTTGGTGGCAATATTAAATGAATTAGGGATAGAATCTTCTAAAGAAACCGATTTTGTTATGTTAGAACAGGAATAAGACGTATGATGAAAAACTCCATCATACGTTTTTATTTTTTGAAAAAAACCTAGACCAGAATCCTTGTTTTTGTTCTTAGGTGGTTGTAATAAGTTTTTGTGATTCACGCATCTCATCCAAATCTCGTTTTAAGAGTATATCAATGCTATAGCACAAGGTGAATGCGTGGTTGTTAAAGAATAAACTAAAGTAATGGGAAGACAGAAAAAGGTACTCTAGGAATTAACAGAGTAATTAAATGGAATTAGGGATCCCTATAACAAAGATCAAAATTAATGGGTGCTATAGTATTGATACAGGTATGCTGAGTAGCTAAAGCGAAGACTAATAGAAAATAATACGGAGCGCCATGGGATTCCCTTGCGAGTATTAAGCAGGAATTGAGAGATAAAAAAACTTACTTGGAAGTGGGATAAAAAGTGTACAATGAGTATTAAGGATTAGTAAAATGATACTGTGGTAAGAGTGTAGCGATACTATAATGGAGGTGGTTGAATGGAGAACAGAGATGATGTTGTAAGTGAAGTGTATTTAAAAACAATAGATGTCTCCCGTATCACCAATCTAGCAGAAAGTACAATCAGAAAATATAGCTTAGAACTCGAAAAACAAGGCTATGAGTTTAATAAAGATGGCGATACAAGACTGTATCATGCCGATGATGTAACAGTTTTTAATACTTTAAAAGAGATTAGAGAAAAAACTAAGGTTTCATTGAATCACGCTGTTAGCGTGTTGATGACACAACATTCCCGTGCGACACAGGGTGTAGCGCATTCGGAAGTTGCTGTGACAAGGCCTCGGAGTGAAGAAGAGCAATACGCGCTACAATCCATATCGAGTGAAATTAGAAATTTCTTAGAAGATATCAAGACTGAATTTATAGGTTTTCGAAAAGAACTTGAAATTGAACGACAAAGCAATGATTTATTTAAACAAGAGCTTGAAGCGGAACGTAAAAAAAATCAGGAATTAGAAAAGAAACTCGATCTTATTATGAAGGAATTAAAAAAAATCAACGCTAAAGCTGATATTTCTAACCAAGAACCCAAAAGGAAGAAATTATTTGGGATATTTTAAGTTTATACAAAACAAAAAGAGTTGCTCTCATACAGGCAACTCTTTTTGTTTTAGAAATCAGGATCTTCTAAATCGTCTTCATCTAATGATCCTGTAATGTTGGTATTAGTTATTAATTGTCCCATTTGACCTACGTCTTTTAATAAATCGTCTGCCAGGGAATTATGGGTATTATCATCGTTTTGCATAAGAACAGCAGATACAGGAGCCACCCGGAGATCTGAAATTGTTTGTGTAATTTGTTTTATGGCATTCATCATTTGTTCTTGGTTTTTTGAGACATTTAGAAGTTCTTTTTTTGCATCAAAGGGCTCTTTTTGTGTTAAGTCTTGTTCAACTAATTGAATAATATAAGTTGCCAGCTTTTTTGAGCGGGCTTTTTGCTCAAGGTGATTATAAACTTCTTCGCTCATGTGATCTGTTCGAAGCCCAAACACTGTTTGTTTCTCGGTCTTTTTAGTACGCCCCATAATGCGGCTCCTCCTTTCTGGCTATACTTATTTCTCTGTTTTTTGCAGCATTTCACCGCGACTTTTTACTTCAAGACCATATAAATTTAATTTGCGTGAATCTGGTAAGAAAATATGATTTGCTTGAGCAATTTCAGCTCCATACATTTCTTCAATGACTTCATGAATGCTAGTTTCTAGTATTGGGGCAACACCACCGAAATAAACATATTTATAAACTTTATCAGCTGGTGCAGGCATTACATCTTGGATTTTTAAAATTAGAAACTTAGCAAACTCTTTTAAGGAAGAACGAATTTTGTCTGTTAAATCTACACGTTGGCCAGTGTTTCCGTCGATTAATTCCATTTTTGGTTTTTGGAAATTGTTTACTATAAATGTTTCAAAAGAACGTAAATCTGAGAATTTTTCTAGGAACTTTTCTTTTCTTAATTTTTCGATATGAGATAGATAAGATAATTTGTCTATTGGTTGCATTGAATCACGGTTCTTAGGTGACTTTAAACCGGCTGGTGATAATACTAGATCAATTGTTCCGCCGCCAATATCAACAAGTACTGTATCGTTGTTATCGAATTGTCTCGCTTCTTCACGATCTTCTAATTCAAAATTCTTTTTAATTGCTAAGCGTGCAATTTCTCCTTCGATACGACAAGTTGCCCTTTCTACAGTTATTTTTAATGTTTTTTCCATTCCTGGTGTATGTATTGTCACTTCATGCTCTCCAGCAAATCGTTCCGCCATTGCATTCTGGGCCTCACTAAATTTGGCTGTTCGTTTCAGTAACCATATAGGTAACATTGTTTGGAAATATTCAATTTCAATTGTATTGTCATCCGATTCACGAGTTTCATTAATAGCATGATAGAAAGAAATAGCTGATAAAAACATTACGTAAGGGATAGGACTTGTAATTTTATCATGGAGTTTATTAACATGATTGTTAGCTAATGCATGTTTTCCAGCTTCGTCGCCAACTAAGAAGAATCGTTCAGTGTCTTCTCCTGGGATTGTTGTTGAAATAAGTAGGCGGGATAATAATTCTTTAGGATTAGTAATGGTTGCTACAAAATGAGAGTCAGCTTCATCTTTACTGATTTCTACAACGTTTGTAGGTGTTTCAATATAGAAACCATCAATCAAGTTCATATCAAGTGAGTTTCCGGAATCCTTATTCATCATAGTAATTTTCATTAACTATTCACTCCTTTAGTTATCTTGTTAACAATATAACATTTTTTTGTCTATACTGGAAGATATATTTTGATATTAGTTAACAAAAATAAAGTGTTATTATCCCTATGTTTTTAAGGGTTTGTAATGATTTATTTTATATATATTACATTTATGTTAACTATAAAAAATATTGTTAACTTTTGTTTTAATGTATATGTATTCTTCACAAGATATATGTTTGTAACTGTAGGAAGTAAAAGCAAACCTTTCCCATCCAAAGGAGGTTTATTCTTTAAACAGTTGCTTTGATCAGCAATTGCATTAGTTGATTCAGCACTTATACCTAAAAATAAAGGGAAAATAGCATGATAAAACATTTTTACATTTTAAAATCACGTTATTATAAAGAAACTTGGTAGTCTTTAATTAGCCTTTAACTTAACCTCAAACTTAAGGGAGATGTATAAATGAACATTGGTAGACAGATACAATATCTTCGTAAAAGGGATAATATGTCCCAAGAGAA
Organism: Bacillus sp. EKM501B; assembly: GCF_011800505.1. Lineage (NCBI taxonomy): Bacteria > Bacillati > Bacillota > Bacilli > Caryophanales > Bacillaceae > Bacillus > Bacillus sp. EKM501B. The sequence continues at coordinate 9,395 of NZ_JAALFZ010000027.1, forward strand.
GTTAGCAGAAAAAATTCATGTTTCCAGACAATCTATTTCTAACTGGGAAAATGAAAGGAACTATCCAGATATTCATAATTTACTAATGATGAGTATCCTCTTTAATGTCTCCCTGGATGATTTAGTTAAAGGAGATGTAAAGATCATGAAAGAAGAACTTCAAAAATCAACTTTCTTTAAGTGGAGTTACATCATGTTAGCATTAATGATTATACTTCCGATTTCTATTGCACCTGTATTTTACTTTTTGGGTTATTATGGTCTTATAATACCTGTGGTACTTACGATTTTGCTTATGTTTTCATTACAGCAAGTTGAAAACATAAAAAAAGAGCATAATTTAAAAACTTATCGTCAAATAGTTGATTTTATAGAGGGAAAACCTGTAAGTGAAGTAAGACCTAATATAAAAGACAAATTATTAAAAATAGGTTTGATGCTTGCAAGTGCTTTAATTAGTTATAGTTTGATTTATTTAGGATTGAGTGTATTTGGAAGATAACTTAGAAAACTATTAAAAGTCCTCCGGATTGTTTAACTGGAGGACTTTTGTGTTTACATAATTATCGTTCTAGGAAGTTAAATATTATTAACCGATATGTCTTTATATTTGTCTTGGAATATCTTAAATTGTTCTTCGTACTTCTTAATTTTTTTTAAATCAGTATCAGAGTTGAGAAAAGGTTTACGTTTCCCAACAACCATTATGTTTTTATCATCAATAGAATCATCTGGAAATTTAATGTAAGGTTGAAAGAAATCACATTTAGTATTTTTAAGAATTATTGAAAGTCTTGCATACTCTTCAGTTGGAAACTGATTTGAGATATTTAGTTCTTGTAATTGATGCAAGCATGACAGGGGTTTTAAAGATTCATCTTTTACTCTAATATTCATTAAAGTAAGATCCTTAAGGTTAGACAGATATTTTAAAGGCTCTAATGTATCAATATTAAGTGATTTCCATATTCCACCTGATAAATTAAGTTTTTTAAGATTTTCACTATGTTTTAAGGGGGCTACATTGTCTAGTTTTGAGAAATCTTCTATCGATAATGAGATGAGTTTAATATTGTGAGTCAAATCCCATAATGTTGTTGCTTTTGTATTCCAACACATATGTATCTCTTCAATGTCAGTGAGTTTTTCAAGTGATGATAAATTTTCTACCCTCATTTCATAAATGTAAAGAATTTTGGGCTTTATGTAATTGAGGATTGTTTCGAATTGTTTTTGGTTCACTGTAAAAATCCATAATTTATTGATTTTGGGGAACGATGCTAGTTTTTCTAGATTTTTTGTTTTTCCATTTATCGCTAACTCATCGGGCGTATCTTCTAATGTTTTCAAATCATTAATAATTTTTGGTTGTTCACCTATGGGAAACATCTTATTTCCTCCTTTTAGAAATTGTTGTGTATTTAAAGTTTATACAACAATTTGTTTATAGGGTAGTTCTTTTTGATATGTATATTTTATACATGATCGGTTAACATAACGCATTATTATCGGTAGCCAGATTTTTTAGAATCCCTGTATGTACAGGGATTCTTCTTTTTTTGTCTCGTCATTTCGTATACAGGATTTTATACATTGTTGATATAGCGGGGATTCTGGGGATCCCCGCTATTCTTTTTTTGCATAAAATCTTGTATATAGAAAAAAGATTTTAATGTTATTATCGAGAAGTAATACATATCGGTGTTAAAATCGGAATGTATTTCGGAAATTAAATTGTTTTTAAAATCGGTTTTTATATCGGTTGTAAGTACATTCCGATTTTGATTGGAATGTTGATTTAATCGTGTTTTTTAAGTGAAAAACGTATTCCGTTTTTTGGGGAGGAATAAAAATTGGAACTAAAATCGGAAATGCACACACCGAAAATTGTTGCGGATATTTTAGGGGTCACACCTGATTTGTTAAAGGTATGGTCAAACGAATTTAATATACAAACGGAGCGAAGTCAGGGAGGGCATCGCAGATACTCGAAGGAAAATATAGAAGAATTAAAAGCAATAAAAGAAAAAATACAGGTCCAAAAATGGTCTTACGATCAAGTTCGGTCATGGCGAAACGGAGAACTTGATTCGTTTGTTTCAAAAGAAGAAAAATCAGAACTAGAAAAGAAATTGAATGAAGTATTAGAAAATCAACAATTACAAAATCAATTTAATCAAGCCCTTGTTCAAAAATTGCAAGAAATTACGAATGAATTGGTTACGACAAAAGAGCATTTAGCGAATACAGAGAAAAAGTTAACTGAAGTAGAAGGTAAAAACAGTGAATTAGAAGTTTTTATAGAGAAGAAGCTAGAAAAACGAGATCAGTTATTGCTTGAAAACATTAGAGATATGCAGGCGCAAAATCAGAAACAAAAACGGAAAGGTTTTTTCGGTTTGTTTAAAAAGTAAATTTTGCCGGTATTTTATGTAGGGTTCTAATGTCGGAAAAAGAAGAATAGAAATATAGCATACATACAATAAGGGAATGCAGTATAGATCAGTCTATAAGCATTCCCTTGCTTTTTTTATTTTATTTATTATTTTCTATATTTTTTTTCTTGTTCATAGATACCAGCAGCCATTCCAGCTTGGAATAAAATAAATGCCCCATGAACTACTAATGGTACTATGCCACCGTTTGTTGTTTGAATTTCTTCTTCTGTTAAATTTACTGCATTTTTAATTTCAACGTTTTTAATTTCGATATTTTTCATTATTTTTCCTCATCTCTTGTTGTTATTTATATTATTTTTTGTATGCTTGTTCGCCAATCCATTTTCCAGCGTCATATCCTGCTTTTACAATTTTTCCGCTGTTAACGATTACTGCAGTCCATCCACCTAAATTTGCTGGTACTTGCCAAATTCCGCCACCATTTGTTTGCATTTCTTTTTCATTAAGTTCTGTAAATTTAGTTGCATTTAATTTCATTATTATGTCCTCCTAAGTTGAATATTAAATAATAGTATTATTATATACTGATATTTAATTAACATTCTAATACGAAAATAGTATTATTAAATATGCAATATTGCATATTTCTTATTTTTTTATTATTCAAATATACTTCTATATATATAATTAACTATATTTCAATATTATTTTTGAGAAAGTAGGATATAAATTGGTAAAAAAATTTAAGTGTATTAAACAACATGATTTAAAGGATTGTGGGCCAGCTTGTCTTGCTATGATAGCTAAAAATCATGGTCTTTCTATATCGATTTCTAAAATTCGTGAGGTAGTTGGTACTGATTTAGAAGGGACTAATGTTCAAGGTTTATTAGCTGGAGGAGAAAAATTAGGTTTTGAAGTAAAAGGTATAAAAGCTACAGATTATACAGCGTTAAAGGAAATTCCTTTACCAGCTATTGCACATGTTGTAATGGATGGAGGATTATTACATTATGTAGTAATTCATAAAGTTAAAAAGGATAAAATATATGTTGCTGATCCTGGAAAAGGTTTAGTTACATATGATATAGAAGATTTTTGTAAAATATGGACGGGTATTTTGATTTTATTGAGTCCTAAAGTTGATTTTCAAAAAGGGAACGTTTCTCAAAGTACCTTTTCACGTTTTTTTGGGTTATTGAAATTACAAAGTAACTTATTACTTCCTTTGTTTTTAGCATCTATATTTTTTAATATATTTGGTTTTGCTGGGGCTTTTTATTTTAAATTTTTAATTGATGATATTGTATCTAATCAGTTAATTCAAACGTTACATATTGTGTCTATTGGAATTGTTATACTGTATGTTTTTAAGGTGTTACTTTCTTATTTTCGAACACATTTAATTTTATATTTTAGTAGAAGAATAGATATTCAATTAATGTTAGGATATTACCGTCATGTAGTTGGTTTACCTATGAATTTTTTTGAAACTAGAAAAGTAGGTGAAATAATTTCTAGGTTTATGGATGCTAGTAAAATTAGGGATGCATTGTCTAGTATTACAGTTACGTTAATGATTGATACATTGATGGTAATGTTAGGAGCTATTTTACTTTATATACATAGTTCTACTTTATTTGGTGTTACGCTTTTGTTAATTCCATTTTATATAGCTACTATTTTGTTATTTCATAAACCTTATGAAAATATTAATAGGGAAGAAATGGAGAGTAATGCGAAGTTAACTTCTTATTTAGTAGAGTCTTTAAATGGTATTGCTACTGTTAAATCGTATAATGCAGAAAGAGAAGTTTTCTTTCAAGTTGAAAGTCGCTTTATTAATCTTATGAGGCATGTTTTCAAAAGAGGTATGTTAGCTAATTTACAAGGTTCTTTTAAAATGGGACTTGAATTAATTGGTGGAACGATCATTCTTTGGGTTGGTGCTTTACAGGTACTAAAAGGGAATATGACTATAGGTGAATTAATTACATATAATGCATTATTAGTTTATTTTTTGAATCCAATTGAAAATATTATTGGTATTCAGCCAACTATGCAATCAGCGTTGATTGCTGCAGAAAGATTAAATGATATTTTTGATTTAGAAATAGAAAAGTCAGAAGTTGAGGAAAGAAAAGTATCTCCGAAATATTTAACAGGTCAAATAGATTTTAAAGATGTCACTTTTAGATATGGAATGAGAAATAATGTTTTAAATAATATTAGTTTTTCGATTAATTCTGGAGATCAAGTTGCATTTGTTGGAGAAAGTGGTTCTGGAAAAACAACAATTTCAAAATTATTGATGAATTATTATGAAGTGAATAATGGAAATATATTTTATGATGATTATCATATTAAAGAGATTAATAAAAATACCTTACGTGAGAAGATTGCATATGTATCTCAAGAATCTTTCTTTTTTAGTGGTTCAATATATGAGAATTTAACTTTTGGTTTAGATATAAAAATATCATTAGAAGAGATTATTGATATGTGTAAAAAGGCTTGCGTTCATGATTTTATTTCAGAATTACCATTAAGATATGAAACTTTATTAGAGGAAAATGCTTCTAATCTATCTGGTGGACAAAGACAGCGTTTAGCAATTGCACGGGCATTATTAAAGAAACCTAATATTTTAATACTGGATGAAGCAACGAGTAATTTAGATTCAACTACTGAAAAGCAAATTACAGATATGTTGAAAGTATTAAGAGAACAGGGGATTACAGTTATAATGATTGCTCATCGCTTAAGTACAATTGAGCATGCTAATAAGATTTTTGTTATGAAAAAAGGAGAGATTATGGAAGAAGGGACACACGAGGAATTATTATCTAAAAAAGAAGAATATTATAGACTTTGGAAGAATCAAACGGTTCATTCTGATCAAATAATATTAGAATCACATGGTATGTGAGGAGTTTAATATGCATAAAATACATTCATTTGAAGAGTTAACAGATAGTGCGGAGCTTTTGGATAGAAAGCCACCATCTTTTGTAAAGTGGTTTTTAGGATTTTTGGGATTTTGTTTGCTTTTTGGAATCCTATGGGGATATTTGGGTAAAATTGATATTGTGAGTAAAGGGACTGCTATTGTTCAGAGTGGTCAAGATGTATCTATAATTAGAACGTCATTAAATGGGATTGTGGAAGAATTAAGAGTAAAATCAGGAGATGAAATAAAAAAAGGTGATATTATTATCCAATTTAAAAATGAGGAATTAATGGATAAGAAAAAACAATTAGATATTATGATTAATCATATTGAAATTCAAAAGAATATGTTATTGCAGTTGAAATCAAGTATTGAAAAAGAAGTAAATTCTTTTTCAGAGAATGTTGATAGTAAATTTTTAGAGGAATATAAGAGTTATGAAAATGGTTATAAATTATTAAGAAAAGAAAAAGAATCTGAGATTAAAATGCTAGAACAAAATAAGGTTTCAAATGAAACTGATGAGGTTTTACAAGGATTATTTGTGGAACAAGAAAAAATAGAGCAAGAAATTAAGATGTTAGAACATAATAATGGTCAGGATCTTTCAGGAGTTTTAAAGGAAGAATTTGATTACAAAGTAAATTTATTAAAATCTCAAAAAGGTAATATTGGTAAACGTATAGAGCAGAGAAAATCTATATTAGATAGTGAAAATAAAAAAATATTAATTCAGAAGAAACATAAAGAAGAACAAAATAAAATTGCTTTAGATAAGTATAAGCAAGATAATATTGTAGCAATTAATCAACGTTTAGAAAAAATGGAAGAAGATTTATTTTTAAAGAAACAAGAAAAAGATTCTTTACTAAATAATGAGGGGAATATGTCAATTCGTTCTTCTAAGGATGGCATTGTTCAACTATCTTCTCCTTTACAAAAAGGTGATTTATTGGAGGCTGGACAAGAAATTACTTCTATTATTCCGAAGGAATCTGATAAAAAAATTAAGATTTTATTATTAGCTGATAATAGGAAAGATATAAAAGTAGGAGATAAGGTTAATTATTCTTTTAATATAGATAGCGAGAATAAGTTGGTTGGAGTGATAAAGTATATATCAGCACAACCAACATTTAATAAAGATATGAAATCTTATGTATATGAGGTTGATGCCACGGTTAATACAGATAAGTTAGATGATTTAAATGTGGGTATAGTAGGTAATGCTTCTATACTTATAGGTGAAGAACCAATTTGGAAATTTATTTTAAAGAAATTAGATTTTCTTTCATAAAATTGAAATACAAATGAGAAGAAATTAATCCTTTGTTATAGGATTAATTTCTTCTTATTTTTATTTAATTATATTTTAATTTCATTAAAAATGATCCTAAATCATATCCTACTTTTATTATCACAATGGCTGAAATTATAATTAATGGATATTTCAAGAATGGATTATTTAAAAGTTTTTTTATTTTTTTCATGTTGTAGTCCTCCATTGTACTAATTACCTTATTTCTAATATTATCATGAATATAGATATAATGATTAATGATTATGGTGTTTTTTTCTTTGTTAGATATAAAATGTATCAAGTATATTGTCTTTTTCTTCTTTGTTGATACCGATATATTTAAGAGTAATTTGTGGTGTGCTATGATTAAGTATTTCTTGCAACATTGCTACATCTTTTGTTTGCTTATAGAACCAATAGCCGAAGGTTTTGCGCATGGTGTGAGTCCCAATGGATTCTACACTAGCAAAATCTCCGGCTTTTTGCAATTGTCGATAAGCCTGGATTTTACTAATGGGTTTGTCTCCTTTTCTTGAAGGGAATAACCAGGTACTTTCTAGTGATTGGGCATATGAATATACTTCATCAAAAATAGAAGTAAGGTTAATTATGCGTTCTTTCTTCGTCTTTCCTTCTTTGATTTTAAATTCTTTTCTCTTTTTTCGTTTTAGTTTTACTATGGTTTGTGTTTCGATTTGGAGTAGATCACTCACGCGTAGTCCAGTATGGATACCAATTAAAAATAGGATATAGTCTCTTTCAGAACAATGACGTTTAAGAGCCCATTTCATATCTTCGATCTGTTCTTTGCTACGGATAGGTTGGACATCAATGAGATGTGGCTTTTTATTCATGGATTTATGACCTCTTTATTTATATCGTTTTGAATGTATACTTTTGTTGTGTATTTTGAGGATATCAGGGAATTTGATGTGAAGTCAATGTTTAAGGGGAAATGAATGTAAACTAATAATAAAAAGTTTATATTCAGGAATGATAACAACAATCTAATTATTTAAGGTTAATTTAAGGTTATTTTCATAGATATTTCTAATTTGTATATTATAATTACAATATTAAGTTTTATTTATGGAGGATGTTATAAAGTGAACTACAAAAAGGGTATTTTGATAGGTTTATTATGTGTATTTGTTTTTTCATTAGGTGGTTGTGATTTTCTGGATGGATTTAAAAGTGGATTCAATTCTAAAACTGAAAAAGTAGAAAATCAGGAGAAATAATAAATTTTTTATAGATGTTTTGAAGCCGAAAGATGACTTATTTAATATTATCTTTTGGCTTTTTTAGTTTCTGATAATATTGTATTAATTGAATGTAAAGAGGAATTTAGTAAGGATTTGAATATGTGAACCATTAGTTTACATGTATTAGATTAATGGTTTCTTTATTAATTAAGGGTTTATATGTAATGATTTCTTAGAGGTGAATAATATGAAATTAGGTTCGCAATTGAAAAAGTTTCGTGAATCAAAAAGCTTTTCACAAGAAGATGTAGCTCGAAAGGTTGGAGTGACTAGACAAGCTGTTTATAAATGGGAGAGTAATAAAAGTTATCCTGATATTGATAATTTGATTTTACTTAGTGACTTATATGAAGTAACAATTGATGAGTTAATAAAGGGATCAGGGGATGCTAGAGAGGATTTAGATAAAAAGGATAATGATGAGTGTGAAGATGATGAGGGAAATGATTTTGGATTTTTTATAGGTATTGTTCTTATATTTGTAGGGATATTTATTGGTATTGAAGGAATTTCTTTATTTATAACTATATCAGGGATGCTAATAATGGTATTTTATAGTGATGTGAAAAAAATAATTGTTAATGAATTTAAAATAAAAAGAAGACCAAACTAGATTTTTTTAGTTTGGTCTTCTTTTTATTGTTGTTTATGCCAAAACTGAACATATCTATGTAGAGCCTCAATGCTTTTTAATCCTAAATAGGCTTTAATTTCAATGGATTTCATGCCATTTTGTAGCGCATTTAATATAAAACGGTTCCGTAGCATAGTAGGCGTTACATGGATTTCAGCGCGTTTCGCTTCTTTCTGTAACATGCGTTGTACAGCGATTCTAGTTAAAGCAGCGGGTTGATCTTTTTCATAGTCCCATCGGAATGTTTGCGGGGCAAAATCAAACGCCACAAAAAAGGGATCGCCCGTTTGTTGGCGCGGTCTTACAAGATTAGGAATCTTGTTGTAATATGATAAGGCAAGTTTTACATGCTCTTTTGAAAGGTTAATAGATCGTTTGTGGGCGTGTAACCCTCCTGGGGTAATCGTATTGGTCCCAAAGTGTACATCATGCATAGAAAGCGTAAGAATGTCCTGGATAGATAGCCCATAATCTAACATGAAATGAATTAATAAAAGATTACGTTCTAGAATAAATTTTCTTCCTGACGCCTGGTAGTCGGTTAATCCGTTATAACTACGCATGACGCGGAATAGCTTTTTAATTTCTTTGTCCGATGCAAAGTGTTTAGAAGTTAGTCCAGGAGGGGAGACATCACTTTTTAAATCCTGGGCCACACCATGAAATTGTAAAAAGTTAATGAGAATACCTCGTACACGCTTGATATTAGAAATTGATGCTCCACGTTCCTTTTTAAGAGCTTTTAAGTATCTTTCCAATACATTTGCATCAAAAGAATAAAAAAACGATTCTGGTGGCAATTTGACGCGTTTCTGAATCCATGATGTGAAAAGTGTGAGATCGTAGCGGTATTGTTTAACGGTGGAAGATTTACGGCCATGTTTTAACAGATCAGAAAGGAAAACATCAACAGAAAGTTCCCAAGTCATGGTTATATACTCCTTTGTCCTAAAAATTGTGTACCGCAATTATATGCGAGAATCATACAAACAAGCAATAGGGGATTCTAGGTCGAGGTGTTTTCTTTGGGGCTTGGTGGGAGTCCATGGTCAGGACATTGCGGGGCTATGCGGAGACATGTGGGCATGGCTAGACAGGGCGTGGAGTTATGATATAGGTGGATATATAGATGTGTAGGAATGAGTGGAAGGCGAATGATGGGTCGATGTTGAAGGAGGACGATATGCGAGGAATGGGAATGGCCGCTATTGTAAAGAAACAAATGATAATCGCAAATATAAACTTATTATTGGCCATGTACTATTTTTGTTCAGGAAGTCTTCTGTATTTGTGTACGTTATGGGAAACGTAAGATATTTTCCTACAAGCATTTTTGATTGTAATTGTAGGAATTGCAATCATTCGATTGAGAAAAAGCTGGTATGTACCGCAAATACGTATCCAACTTCAAAAACTGCAGGAGCAAGTGACAAATATGAATGATCTGTGAGGAACTTTAAGAAAAAGGGAGTGGAGAAATCTTGATACATCAATATGAATTTGAATTTTCGGTGATGTATAGCGGCAAGGTAACAGACTCACAATCTACGATTATTCCAGCATGTTCTTTAGAGGAAGCAAATGAAAAATTACAATCAGAAGTAAAGAGGCGATTAGGAAAATGCAGTATAAAAGTGAATACGGCAAGTTTATGTGTTTCAGAGGATAGTCGGTATCTAATCGAACAAAAATAAGAGAGGAAAAGTCTTGTTTCTACAGCAAGGCTTTTTATTATTTTATGAGCTGATCTTGATGTGGAATTTCTGTTATAAAATCTCATTAAGTTTCGGTTTTGAGGGGGATATAATCTTTTGTTTTTTTGAGAAAAAAAGTATTGGGAAATGTTGAAATGACAATATTTTTCATGGTCCAGGTATATGTACTTAAGTTATGCACCCTAAAATAGACTTAAGCACATATATCTAGATATATGTGCTTAAAGGTATGTGGCTATTATTATGTGAAAGTTGGAGAGGGATTAAAAAAATGGAGCACGAATCTTTTTGTTTGGATAAGAAATAATACAAAATGGTGCTTTGAATTATCGGATTGGATAGAAATTTAAATGTATTGGCATTTTTGATTGTATTTTGTATACTAAACGTGAGTTTTTCTTACAGTAGGCAATCTTTCAGTTTCTATGAAACGCAACTAATCTGTTAATTATGTATGGTTTCAAACAAGCTCTTATGTCGATGGATATAAGAGCTTGTTTGCATGCGTATCCCTCTTTTATGTACAATGAAAGAAAAACATCTTATGAGATGGGGAGAGGAAAACCCATGTCCAACCAACAATTAGTGAATTTACGCATCGATTTTGCTTTTAAACAATTATTTGGCACAAGTGGAAATGAAGATATCCTAATTGCTTTTTTAAATGCGATGTTACAGGATTCTTTAGAATCACCTATTGTTTCGTTACAATTAGAAGACCCGCACTTACACCGAGAACATGAGGAAGATAAATTATCAATTTTAGATATTTCAGCGACATTAGATACAGGAACAAAGGTAAATGTGGAAATTCAATTGAATAATAATCATGATATGATTAAAAGAAGCCTGTATTATTGGGGAAGGCTATATACATCTCAATTACAAAAGGGGATGTCTTATAGTTCTCTTCACAAAACCATTACGATTAATTTGTTAAACTTTGTGATGTTTCCCGAATATGAAGCGTTTCATACAACTGGAATTCTATGGAATCAGCAACAACAAAAGAAGTTAAGTGATGATATTGAAATTCATATCGTGGAAATTCCAAAATTAATGCAACAGTGGCGTAATGAACAAGTAAATCCCTGGGAAGATTCGTTTGTTCGCTGGTTGTTACTACTTCCAGCGAATGAAGATGAACGATTAACCCAAACATTGGAGGATATTGCGATGAACCAAGACCCGATTTTACAAAAAGCCCTGAATAAATGGGAACGTATGAGTCAAGATTCTTCTTTCCGACAAGCGTATGAAGCAAGGGAGAAAGCGTTAATGGATGAAGCCGCAAAGTTTGCTTATGCAGAACAAAAAGGGATTGAAAAGGGCATTGAAGAAGGAAAAATACAGCTTATTCGTGGTATGCACAAAAACGGAATGCCAATAGAAGATATTGCAAAGTTTACAAATTTACGTATAGAAGAAATACGGAATATTTTACAAGCCTAAATGATTAAAAATAACACCTACAAATATTGTAGGTGTTATTTTTTAGTGGCCACCGCCACCTTGACGGTAGCAGCTATCTAAAGGAGAGCACATGTTAGTAGCATGTTGCTCTCCTTTTTGTGTTTATATTACAACACTTACAAGAGGATTCGCAATTTCACATGCGTTTTTTAAAAGAGCGCCAGGGTTCAACTCTAATTGATTTTGTACTTTTATCTCTTAATGTGTATTCTCTTATATAATATGATTTTTGTTTGTTATGTTCTTTCATTGTGGTGTCTCCATTATGATAATAAGAAGGAGAGGAAAGCACTTAATTAAAGTGCTTTCCTCTTTTGAAGTGTACCTATGTGACCTACAGACTGCTCTTCAATAATAATTGATATATCCATTCAATGATATTTGGCTTCAAATCTTGATCTTTAATTGGAATTACTTTGTTGCTAATCTTAATTAGCATAATGTTTCCAAGGGTATAGCATAAAAGGATTTTGATGAGGGACAACAATCCGCAAGCTTGTTGCATGATTTATAACTATGTAAAAAGAGATAAACGTAACAAATTTGGTTTTATAAACACATCATAGTTTGAAATTCCATATGGAGTTTTTATAAAAAGATAATATATTTTAATACTTTCAACATAATTTTATATGTTTTGTATGTTTATATAATAATTGTTTTATATGTTTTATATGTTTATATGTTTTAGGAAGCTGAAACATATTGATATGAAAGGGATTATAATACTTATCTATAACAAAAATGGTTTAAAAGATAACAAATTTGGTTTCATCTATAACAAAAATGGTTTAAAAGATAACAAATTTGGTTATCTATCTATAACAAAAATGGTTTAAAAGATAACAAATTTGGTTTCATCTATAACAAAAATGGTTTAAAAGATAACAAATTTGGTTATCTATCTATGACAAAAATGGTTTAAAAGATAACAAATTTGGTTTCATCTATAACAAAAACGGTTCTAAAGATAACAAATTTGGTACATGATATACATTTTTATAAATTTAAAAAGATGAAGTTTCATTATCTAAGTACTCTACATAACATAATTATGTTATGTAGAGTACTTAGATATCTTACAGTGGGAAATCGATTATAAGGGTTTGAAAAAAATTAACTATAACAAAGTGATTTTGTTTGTTATAGTTAATTTAGTAATAGGGGTAGGAAAGGAATGACGTATGTAGATATGTCTATAAATCAAGATTTGCAAATTAAAGAGAATAATATTGTCTCCAAATCAAATACATTGATTGAAGCTAATTCACGTTTGAATTTAGTTGAACAAAAAATGTTACTTTGTTTGGCTAGTAATATTGAACCCAACGACCGGGACTTTAAAACATACACATTCCCAATTAAACAATTTCATGATTTACTTGGTTTGAATGGATCTACTAAATATACAGAGTTAAGTAAAATTACAAAGGAACTATTATCTAAAGTAATTGAAATCCGAGCTGGGGAAGAATTAATACAAGTATCTTGGCTTTCTTCAGCAATTTACAATAGAAATAAAGGGACAATTGACATGCGTTTTGATCCTTTATTAAAGCCATTCTTATTAGAACTAAGTAGCAAATTTACAAGCTATAGATTGGCTAATGTTGTTAAATTAAAAAGTACATATGCTATACGTATTTATGAGCTACTTAAACAATATGAAGATTTAAAAGAACGTACAATTAGTTTAGAAAATTTAAGGTATTATTTAGATGCAATGGATGTATACCCTAACTATGCAAATTTCAAGCAACGTGTATTGAAGCCCTCTCAAAAAGAATTAAATCAAAAAACAGATATTTCTTTTGAATTTGAGGAAATTAAAATAGGTAGGAAAGTACAAAAAATTAGATTCATCATTCGTGCTCAGAAAAAGAAAGATTCTGATTTAGTTCATTTTGAAAAAAAATTAGATAAGTTTCAACAGCCAAATACATTCGAACAAAAAATCAAAAGATTTGAAGAACGTTGTAAAGAAAAAGTATTTCCTAAAGTGCTTGAGAAATGGGCAGAGCATAAAGAAATTGTATTAGAGATAATTGAGGATATACGTTTTCGTTCAGATATTGATTCGCCAATCGGTTATGTAGAATTTATTCTAAATTCCCGATTAAAAGAACTTTCTGATAAAAGAATATTAAATGAAAGTAGTCAAAATGAAGAGGAGTCTAATAATAAGTTACTAGAAATTGATACTATTATAGATTCAGTTATTACTAAATATTCAACAGCTACAGGGGCCATAGCTACATTTTTAGTTAAAGATACAGCAATTGAGGAGTTAGTGAGAGTAGTTACATTAGAGGAAGCTGAAGCTATTTGGAAAGAACAAGAAGAGTTTATTATGGATAAAATTTATGGACTTATTAAAAGAAATAGAAGTAAGAAAAGATACTAGTGTTACATAAAAAAATTCATTCCAAAAGAGTTTTTTTAGTATTGAAATTCTCTAAAACTCAATGTATTATATTTTTGTATTTTCTCGCTTTGTGAAGCCGAAAAAACATCATCACTTCTAAAAGAACCCGATCTCCAGTGGGTTCTTTTTTCTTTGAATTCATTACATTTTTTTGGCTTATTTCTTGAGGAAGTATTACATCACTATTAAGCTTAGAGTATAAAGATGTTAAATGTTTGTATGTTTTTTTGATTTCTACGACTAAGTGAAATATAGGTATTGGTTATTATTTTATTTTTTTTTAAGTTAAAGGTTTTGTAACTTTCGCTATTCTTTTAATGAAACTAGATTTGTAATTAAAGCTGGCCTAGTGTGGTCTCATATTCTTTTAGTATCTTATAAAAATTGCTTATCTTAAGTTCTAATAGGGGTCACCATATATGCCCATCAACTTAAGAATTTTATAACGCTCCCAAAACAAAAAATTGTACATCTTCACCTAAAGATGTCAATTTTCTCGTTTTGGGTATTTGTTTTTCTTAGCTTGATAGGAATGGAGTATCTTGTTTTTGTTAACTTAACGGCGATGTCTCCATACCCTAAAAAAGGAGGATTTTGTATATTTAAGTGGAAATATACTATAACAACTAGTGCTCAATTTGTATTAGTGTTACAAAACGAACTCACTCTTTAGATTGTTTATAATTGAACAAATAACTGTATTTTAGGGTTATTAATTCTCATCAGGATGAAAACTAATAAAAAGGGATGATTATATGTTTAAAAAATTTGTTGTAAGTGTATTAACATTAGGATTTCTTGTTATGGGAGGAATCTCTGCACAAGCGGAGGGACTGAATGTTCTTAGCAATAATGGGATATGTAAAGACGTTACACAAAATGTAGAAGCAAATGAATATGTGAAAAGCTGTTTTAAAACATTTCCGAATCCTTTCCTCGGTCCAATAATAAGCATCCCTAATACTTTTACATATGATGATGGTACTTATCAAGGGACACTCCATCTTGTTTCTCAGGAACGTTCCAAGTTTTCGATTGTAGCTTATTATGAAGGAACTTTAAAAAAATACAAATAAATATAAAATCTGGATTTGTTTAACAATAAATTAAATGTGTTTATTGAAAAATACAAAAAGGCACTCTGTTGCAAGGTCTCTTATAAGAAAGTTTGATTTGAATTACATGTTTCAACTCTGCTATTTGCTCCTCTTATTAATAAAGCATAAAAAAAGAAGAGTAATGACACTTATCTGTCACTACTCTTCTTTTTTTTGTAGAAATGATCTGAATTAGAGGTAATAACCCATCCAATAACTATTAATGTTACAGAAAATAACTTAAGACATGTCTTATATATATAATCTAAATCTTTAAGATAAACAAAGGATATTACCCCCATAACAGCACCAATTATCCCAATAATCAAACCTTTATATTTTTGTAAAAACATTCAGTTACCCCTTTCATATAAACAAAATATTATATATATGATACCAATTTGTGGAATGAAGTTAAAGACTTAAAATGTTGTATATTCTATTTATAGGTTCTATTTTTTATGCAAATAAAAATTTCACTTTACATAATTAACTAATTGTACCGCTACTCACTCTATTTTCTCTAACTAGATCTTGTTGACTTAAATTGTGTCTATCTATGAATTTGTTAAATTTATTTTTTAGTTTGTCGATAGCAAACCAATCCATTATATTCGCTTTAATTAATTTAATTTTTTCGTTTATATTTTTGGAGTTCTTCAAAGAGTTTTTGACGTTCCGCCTCAATGACTTTTGCTGAATTCTGTTTACTAGGTTGCTCTGTTTCTTCTGCATGTAGCCATTCTGGAACAAGTTCTCGTCTTTTGGTTCTCTGATTATTAGATTTTGGTACTAAGTCTAATAATTGTTTCTCACGTTCCCTCCGAAGTTCAAGATCTGTAATCTTATTTTCTATGGAGGTAATTAAGTAATTTTCATAATTTGGTACATTGCCTTTTTTATAGTTATTAACACATTTCTTTAAGACAGAATCAAAGGATCTCTTTTGTATTTTATCTTTAAAAAGATCTCGAACTTTATTGGTAATTATTGAAATTTGTTTATCTGATAAACAAATTTTATCTGCAGTAGGGGCATGTTTAGTATCATTAATTTTTGAATTTTGAATGTTATTTTTACTTGAAAATAAAAAATTCGATATATCTTCATCATCAATATTTGTTTTTCTTTCTTTTGTATATTTTTCTTTTGTATATGTACCATTAGTACTGTACTGAGAGTGCTGTACTAATGGTACATCACTAATTTTATTTGGAGAAATCAACTGATGTACTAATGGTACATCAGTTGATTTCTCCGTAATAACAAGGGTTCCGCCACTCATTAGGTTTAAAGATTTTACGGATGCACCCGAATTTATTAGTTCTGAGCAAGTCTCAAGAATGAATTCGGAAAGTTCCTCAGATACGAATGGAATATCCGAAACATTATAAAAAGATTTCTTTTTTCCATCTATGTAGCAATTAAAACCAATTATATAGTTTTTATTTGCAAGTTCTTTCCAAGCTGCATCTATATTTTTCCTACTAAACTTTTTATAGAGTTGCGTTTTATAAATTACCCAATCGCTAGGTAAGCTCATAAGATGGGAAAGAAGACCAATTGCTCGTAAATCAACTAAATCATTTTGTAAGGGGTTATTATGTATTTGAGCATATTGATTTGTATGACGTCGTTTAATTATATTACTCACGATATTATTGCTCCTTTTAGAGACAAAAAGAAAAAGACCGGTTTCTTTTTTTAGTTATAGGAAATCAAGCCTATTGAAAAACCGTTTTAAAAATGTACACTATATTTAATAAAGCAATAAAACATGCTTTACAAGCATCTTTTTAGTAATTGGAAGTTGTTCTGTACTGGGAAAAGTAGGAAAACAACTTTTTCTTTTTGTCAATTTTCTGATTATTTCGATATATTGATAGCTAAATGAAAAATATAAAGATTAGATGTTATCCCTATTATTTATGTGAAATTAATTGATTAATAATTTTATAAAAATGAAATCGCTTTCTATATTATCTTACGTGTTATTAATGTTATGGGCTGAATATACAAATCTGCATATTCAGCCCATAACATTAAATTTACCGGCGAGACTTTAGTAGTTTCTTGACTATGTGTTTGATGAAAGAAATCCATACATAGTTTTTTAGTGATTTGATAAGGAAATATAATTAGTCCCATTCATATAATTTCCGTACCATATTAAGAGTAATTCGAAATATATAATGGCTAGGAATTTTATTATACAAAACCAAAAGCCACATATTAATCACTTCCATATCTTAATTACAGATCATTTGAGCAGAAAAGAAGAGAACATTCATTAAATTATATAGCGATAGGCTTGTTAAAATATAAATTAAAAATATCCCTTTTTTCATGCTATTTGAAAATGAAATATTATATCATACTATCTATTAAATATGTATTTTCAAGAGGCTTTAATTACAAATCTTTATTACATAATATCCCTCAATTGTATAAAAATATTGTACCATATTGAAATTAATATAAATAACATATTTTATAATTAATGTAAAAAAATAAAAAAAGTTGTGTTTTTTGCTAAATATATGATTTGGTCATAACATGTTTATATTTTGAATTTTTCTCTCTTTTTTCTAAATACCTTTTAGTAAGTTCATAAACTTTATCCACACGTTCTAAAATTTTTTCGTTATGAGTAATTTCACTTTTTTGTATATTTATGTTAAATTGTTATTACCATCACAAATGTCTTGGATAATTTAACTTTCAAGGCTCAGCCCATTGTACTAGTAGTATAATGGGCTTTTCCACAATATATGTTACAACTATATTGGTGTACATATATGTAAGTCGATATTTAGAAATTTCATAGAGTATCTCTTAGTATTAAAATATATTTTTTTAAGTCTGTGAGTTTGTTTATTCTTAATATTTAAATTATGATAATACATATTGGTAATAATTATATAAGATACTATTAATTACCGAAAGGAGAAAATTATGAAAAGTATTATACTATTTGATGGTGATTGCAATTTCTGTAATCAGAGTGTTCAATTCATTATTAACAGAGATCCTAAAGGATATTTTCAATTCGCATCGCTTCAAAGTGAATTGGGTAAAAAATTGTTAAAAAAGTATGAAATAGATGAAACAATAGATAGCATAGTATTAATAGACAAAAATAATAGTTATATTAAATCAGATGCTATACTAAACATTTGTAAAAATTTAAAAGGTATATGGAAATTTCTTATTATCTTTCTATTAATTCCAAAGCCGATTAGGAACTTTTGTTACGAAAAATTCGCAAAAAATAGATACAGGTGGTTTGGTAAGCAGGAACATTGTATGTTACCATCACCAGAAATAAGAAAAAGATTCCTGGATTAATTTCAGGATTGTCTTCAGATTAACAATGTATTGTTATGGATTATATTGAAATAAATACGCTATTCTTTCTTGCGAATTAAAGAAAGGAATGGTGGTTTTTATTTCTTTTTTTTGAAGTAGGTATTTATTTAATTGGATAGATTCCTCCTAGTAATAGATTAAATCTGGTATTTATATCAATTCAAAAAATATAAGTCAAAATTAAATAAGGAGAAATTTATAATGTTTATTAATGTTTTGTTAGGTATTGTAGTTATTTGTATAGTGGTTTTGGTTATTGTGTTTATGCGAGCGAGGAAGGATATGAATAAAACGGATCC
Source organism: Bacillus sp. EKM501B (assembly GCF_011800505.1). Taxonomy (NCBI): domain Bacteria; kingdom Bacillati; phylum Bacillota; class Bacilli; order Caryophanales; family Bacillaceae; genus Bacillus; species Bacillus sp. EKM501B. Next base: position 28,321 of record NZ_JAALFZ010000027.1, read on the forward strand.
ACAATATATTTTGTCGTATATTAAAGAAAACGCACAGAAGAATACATGTGCATTAATTATAAAAAAAAATGATGAAATTCTATGTTCTATTAATGAAGATAAAAGGTTACCGTTAGCAAGTATGGTTAAATTAATAATTGCTATTGAATTTGCTAAACAAAGTGCTAACGGGATCATTAATGAAAACGAATATATTTCTTTAAGCGAATTAAAGAAATATTATATCAAAAACACAGATGGTGGCGCACATCCAAAATGGGAACAGGATATGATACAAAATAATCAGATTAAAAATGATTGTGTAACTTTGCATAATATAGCAAGGGGAATGTTACAATATAGTTCGAATGCAAATACAGAATATTTAATCAATATTCTTGGGATTGAAAATATTAATCAAAATATAAAGGAATTAGGCCTTAAACATCATGAAGAAGTATATCCATTTGTGTCAGCTTTATATATTCCAGGATTCTTGCAGGAGAAATTTAATTTAAGTAAGAAGGAATTAGTAAAACATCTAAATAATCTCTCTCAAGAAGAATATAAGAAGTATGCGTTTAAAATAAATGAATTAATGAAAAATGAACATCAGCTGCCGAATTTGAATATGTTTTCACTAGACTTACAAAAGAATTGGTCAAATCGTTTGACATCAGCAGCAGCTTCTGATTATATCTCTTTGCTAGAAAAAATTAATTCCAAAAATTATTATGATGAATTAGTGCATCAAAAATTGGACAAAATTCTAGAGACTGTAATAGAAAATGAACATAATAAAAAATTGTTTTTACATGCAGGACAAAAGGGTGGTTCTACTGCATTTGTTTTAACTAATGGCTTATATGCAACAAATAAAAAAGGAGATTCATTTGAAATTGTATTTATGGCAAACGAGTTAAATAGAATTGATGCTTTCAAGTTACGTAAGAGTCTAAATGAATTTAATTTAAAAATATTAAAAAATGAAGAATTTAGGGGAAAGATAAAGATGGAATTGGCATGATAAAAGAGAAAATTGCATTCTATGTGCTATAGCCGTATAGAATAGAAAGCACCTGAATTCTCTTGTCCAAGAATCTAAAAATAATGAGCCCATATTTTAACGTATTCCCCGAAAGAATTCTCCTTCCTCAAGCGTGTGAAGGGCGTAGCCCAACGATAGGTGGGAGATGAATTTCGGTTTGGCATCGCCAAAAACTTTTGATAAACTTGCTATATGAAGTTCTTTGATAACTTGATATAGAAGGTTGCAGGAAGAAAATAGAGTGCGAAAATCAAGCCATTCGGTTCTTGCGTAAAATATCAACCGTACCAAAAGAGCATCCATGCGTTGGACATCTAGGGGTGGAACACCCCGAAGTAACGCTCAGGGAGACGAAAGGTTACTTTCGTCGTGGAACTGAGAAGCTCCCACTTCAAGCTTTGCTAAGTGGCGAGTAGTTCACAGAAGAGAATGGACTATATGCTATATGTAAACGATTATAATAGATAATATGTTCATGAGTTTTGATCAATCCTTTTTATAAAAACTAAATGCAGATTTCTAACAAAAGACTCCATTTTGATTAATCTTTTTTCAAAATGGAGTCTTCTTATTTACCATATAATATGTGTTTGTGGAGCTTTTTTGATTAAACTTTATTTCAAATCAACAATTGATGGCTATTTTTGCAAAGGAAACTGTCATGATAATACCTGTATCGAATTGCTTTTCTTCAATCATTATATTTAATATTATTTTGATACTCATATCTTAGTAACAGGCCAAATAATATATTCTGCTTTTCCTAAAATTTTCGCTTCAGGTACAAAGCCAAAAGACCTACTATCTTTAGAGTTTTTTCTATTATCCCCTAAAACAAAGAAATGCCCTGATGGAACAACTTGTTTTCCAGTTAGATTTTTTAAATTGAAATCAGAAGTTATTAGATCTTGGTCATCCTTCTTTTGGGAGAAATCTAAATATTTTTCTTGATAAGACTTTCCATTTACATATAAAATGTCATTCTTATATTCAATACTATCTCCCGGTAAACCAATAATTCTTTTAATCAGTTGATTTTTATCATTATCTACAATTACTACTACATCAAATCGAGAAGCTTCTTTAAAAATATACCCAGCTTTGTTTATAAAAATTTTATCTTTATTATGTAAAGTTGGCATCATAGATTTGCCGTCTATTGAAGTAAAAGTAAAGATAGCATCATTACAAATAAAAGCTATCAGAAGTGTAATAAATACATACTTAAAACGCTTTATAAACTTCATAAAAAACCCTTCTTTGTTGTGTCATTTTATACATATTTTTCCTAGAAAATGTTAGTTTAAGATTCTATTAGCGATAGACACGAATTGCACCTGCAGAGTTATCACTAGACTGACCAACTACTTCGAATTTTAAACCGAAATTTGGTAATTCACGTCCGGCATCTGGAATTTGATTGTTAATATATTTATTAGAATCATCAAATTTTGAAACACCTGGTAAACTTGCATAATCAAAAGTCCCAAACATTGGGGTTCCAATTATCCATCTGGGTGTTGGATTAAGTGAGAATGCAGCATCAGAAATTTGATATTTTGTACTGTTTGCCACAGTAGGTTTTCCATTTAACTCGCCTACAATTGGTTCTGGGTGAGAATCTACGACACCCAAGAAGCCCCGTCCAGGATGAATTCCTACCCAATTATCCGTATAGCTTGAATCTGCATACCATACAACAAGCCCGGTATTGTAAATTGCGTGTGCAAATCTTAAGCCTTTATCAGAACCTGCGTAATTCCTCCACTCCAAATAATAATTATGCTTTTTATCTTCAATGCCATTAGCCATAATAAAACCATTTAATTTAAATTTTGGTTCGCTTTCAGCATCATCTAAAAATACAACGTCTCCATTTATACTTAGGCTAGCATTATCAATCGCAAATCCCATTGAAGTTAAACTTCCATCCGTAATATATTCAATCATTAATTTTATTTTTTTACCTTTAAATGAACTTAAATCATAGGATTTATCTATCCATTCATAATTGGTAGAAGTAAACTTATCTTGTGTTTCATTTTCGCCAATTCGCTCAAGTATTGTTTTATTCCCATTTTCTTCTACAGCGGTGATTTCAACGATATCAGAATTACTTTCAATTTCAAAAAAGGATTTGAAATCAAATTTAGCACTTGTTGCATTTGTTAAATCAAATGTAGGCGTTTCTAGTGTTGTGTGAATGTCGTCACCACGTGTACTAAAGTAATATTTTTTACCGAATTCGGGTTGGATTCCGTCTCTCACTTGTTTATCAGGTAGATTGACACGAATAATTCCCGGCCGATCTGATTTTGTTACACTTTGATCTAAAAATGTTGCATACCCTATACCTTTATTTAATTGAGCATAATCTACTTCAATAATATTTGCCCAATTACCACCCATTGTATTTTGAAAAAATTCTTTATTTTGAGGCGAAAAGCTTGTAGGAGTTGTACCTGCGATTTCTCCAGCCCAACTTCCGTCACTCATAATAGACCAAGATTCAATTGGCTCACCTTGTCCTGAATATTTTGTATCATATTCATCCGGAAGTCCTAAATCATGTCCAAATTCATGAGCAAATATACCAACTGCTCCATCTTCAGGCTCCATTGTATAGTCATAAACAGCTATCTTATTATTCCAATATGGTACTGAAGATTTTGTTTCTTCAATTGCAAACGGTTCTAAGGCAACTTTTGAACGATGAGACCAAATGGCATTATCCCCTAATTTTCCACCACCTGATTCTTGTCCTTCGCCAGCATGGATAATCATTAAGTGATCAATAATTCCATCAGGTTCATTTAACTTTCCATTTTCATTTACATCGTATTGGTCATATTTATCGAATTCCGACAAATCAAGCCCACTAGCTACAGCTGATTTTAGAGCATCCTTAACTAAATCTCTTGGTTTTAAAGGTCCCTTATTATCGCGACCTTCATTTGCGTCAGCACCATAATCGGATGCCTTTCCTGGGACTGTAATCCAATTTGTAACTGTACCATCTACGGTGTAACTCCCACCAGATTGTTCTTCATAATATTGTTTAAATGTATTAATTTTAGTTCCGTTAGATAGGGTAAATTGTTCATCACCGAATAACATGTTCTGGTAATGTTGTTGGTTAAAATCATTTGAGTACATATAACCTGGGACTTGTTCAATATTATTGTGTTTAAAATCATCAAATTCAACGAGTAAAACTAGGACTTTATCCGTACGAATATCTCCATGATATTCCTTTGATTTTGCTGGAGGAACGGGTAATTTACCATTTAAGCTTCTTGTCTCTGCTTTTTGATTACTTGCGTTACTGTTTGCTACTTGAGCTGATTTTTCTTTTAATTCTATATTTGATTCTTTAACTCTTTTCATAAAATTAGAAGCTTCTTGTGTAATCTCATCTCTAGATACAAGGTCTTTTTCAGTGTCCATTTTCTTTTTTTTAATATAATTTTCGACAGCTTGTAATTCTGCTTCTTTTGATGCAGAATTATTTATTCTACCTTGTTTTTTCAAGGCTTCTGCAAGTCGCTCCATAGGTATGATATTTTCATCCATGGGTATAGAATATAAATATTTTTTTTGTGTTTCTGCATAGGTAGAGTGATTGTCTAACCCCAAAGTATAGCTTAGTAGTAGTATTGCTACAGTAAAGATAGGTAATAGTTTAAAAAGTTTTTTTTTCATATTTTTTTCCCCTCTTCTAAAAAAATAAATATATCCTAGCGTTTTGATAATAATAAAAATATATTGTTTTTTCAATATATTTAGTGCATTAAAAACGATTCCAAATTAATTTTCAAAATTTTAATTTATACATTTAGGTTAAAATAATTATTTGAATATAAAACTATTTGACTACCAGATACTGTAATATGTTGATTAATCATTGGTTTTTATATTTTACAAATATATATATTTTTTTGTAAATACAAATAAGTCAAAAAAATAATATTGTCTTTTTTGTAAAAGGATGGTAAATTCTTAATTGTTAGTATTTTCTAATACGAATACTAAATATAAAGATACAACGGGAGGAATTACTTTTATGAAAAAGAAGTTTAAATTTGTGGCATTATCTTGTGCATTTGGACTAGGTCTAGTCGGAACAACATTATTCTCTTCACAAGCTTCAGCAAGTTCTTTAAATACTAAAGTTGTAAGCTTAGAAAATTCTAGTCAAGAGCCAACTGTAGAATATGGTAAAACTTCAGGGCTAGCAAAAGCTTGGGTTTATGGTACGGAAGCAGCTACCTATTATGCAAAGAAAGTTGGTAAAGCCGCTCTTGATGCAACTGGATGGATGGCTCCTTCACATGAAATCAAGGTCAATACGGACATTGTTTTTGATCAAAAATAATAATTTTTTGATTAATGATAAAAACGCTGAACTTTATGTTAAAGATAAGTTCAGCGTTTTCTCCGTGAATTTTATATGAAATTAGGATACGTATAATAACTCCCATATATGTAAAAGAGATTATTTCTGGATTTTGAATAGAGGCATATAAGTATTACCTCCGTCTTGTTAATTTTCTATATTAACTTCCCAGTATAGAAAAGCTATTAAATATTTATCAGGTGAATTGAATTAAATTAATAACTTAATATTGGAGTGAAGATTTTGAAACATAAATGCATGTTACTTACTATAATATCGATCTTGTCATTATATTTTTGCTTCCATTATGTAATGGTAATTTTTGCAGTAGGCCCTACCAATCCAATATCCACCAATTTAAATCCGATAACTTCTAAGTATCTGGATAAGACATGGTTTGCTCAAAATTGGCATTTATTTGCTCCGGATCCACTTACTAAAAATAATTATATATATATGCAGATTAAATTTGATAATGAAGCTGAAGAGGGTAAGGAATGGATTGATATTTCAACACCATTAATTGAAAATAATCATAAAAATGTTATTACACCTTATAATCGAATTGTTCGACTTGTAGATGGATTTCATACTGAAGTTGCAGGACAAATTTCAGACGATCTTACAGTAAAATATGAGGAAGCTATATTAAAAAAAGAAGATAAAGATAAAAATAAGAATGATGGAAAAAAAATGATTGATGAGCAGTCAAAAAGAATTCAAGAAAAAGGGGAAAAAACCATATATCGATATGCTTCATCTTATGCCAAAGCATTATATCCTAATAAGAAAATCGATTCTATTAAGGTAAGGGTAACTTCGTATAATGTTATTCCGTTTTCACAAAGAGGCGTTAAAAATCCTAAACCCGAACTAATGTATGATAATGATTTAGGATGGAGAAAAATTGATAAAGATGTAATATCTTTTTACTAAATGATAATCGAGGTGTAATAAATGAATCAGAGTATTTCAACTAGAATATTAAATTGCTTTTTACAAGAGAAATATTATAAAGGTGCAAGTTTACTACGTATATCTTTTGGTATACTAACCCTTTATTTCTATTTAATACAATACAGTCAGCGTCATTTTTTGTATTCTGAGGTTGGTTATAATGCTAACTATTTTGGGGTTGCTCCCTCTCTTTATAGTTTGAATTCTTCATTATTATATTTTGATGTAATATATCTTTTGGGAATACTGTTTACCTTTATTTATACAATTGGATATAAGGGCAGATTTATTAGTATATTAAATTTTATTTTCTACTATTCATTATATGTTCGTATGGGTCCGATTAGTGATGGTGGAGATAACTTAATGTGTATTAGTTTATTCTTTCTTTTATTCGCTGATTGTACAAGATATTTCTCTATTGATGCTATTAAAGGAAAAAAGGTTACTAATAGAAACAATACATTAGCAACCAATATAAGCACAATATTACATAATTTTTCAATTCTTTTTTGCATCACTCAAGTATGTGTTGTTTATGCAACATCAGGAATATATCAAGTAATGGGTGATCTTTGGAATAATGGTACAGCTTTATACTATGTATCACAGGTTAACACAGTTTCCACTCCTTTCTTAAAAGAATGGGTAAATAATTACGTATATCTTGCTGTCATATTTACTTATCTTAGTATTTTTGTAAAGCTTGCTTTTCCATTGTTAATTATAAATAAAAGAACTAAACTCTTTGGGGTAATAGCTATTTGCTTTTTCCACGCGGGTATTGGTATAGGGATGGGTTTATATTCATTTTCTATAGTTATGATATCCATGGAATTGTTAATATTTACTGACGAAGAGTATCAAAAATATACTAAAAAGTTAAAAGATTGGTATAAACAAATTTCGATATTATGGAAGAGTAAGATATCAAGAGTTGAAAATAAAGAATTATCTAAATCTAAATAATTTTTAATTATGATTAAATATAATTTTCTATATTCATTTTGTAAAAAATGAAGAGAAAATTGCTTTAGTCTTAATTATTTTATAGTTTAAATTATTTAGTATACATCAAAAACTTTAGTAGACATTAGGCCTCTTGAAGAAACGGATGTAAAGCATGTCGATAATGAAGAACATTTTGTTAAAAGAATAGATATTTTTAGTTTAGTGAGTAATTATTATTGAAATATCAAAAAATTTCAATAATATGTCATTATTCTATTGAAATTTATAGGTTTAAAGGTTAAAATTTACATGAAAGTAAAAAAAAGCAAAAAGGGATGGGTTTATTAATGAAAAAGAAATTTAAATTCGCAGCATTATCTTGTGCACTTGGACTAGGTCTAGTTGGAACAACATTATTTTCTTCACAAGCCTCAGCTAGTTCTTTAGATACTAAAGTTGTATCTTTAGAAAATTCTAGTCAAGAGCCAACTGTAGAATATGGTAAAACTTCAGGGCTAGCAAAAGCTTGGGTTTATGGTACGGAAGCAGCTAAATTTTATGCAAAACAAGCTGTTCAAATGTATCTTGATAATGGTGGGCTTGCTCCAGCTAATGAATTCAAAGGAAATGCTGATATCATTTTTGATCAGAAGTAATGTAATAGAAGATGTTCTAATTAATTTAGAACATCTTTTTTATTTTAAAATATTTCCTTTTTTTCAAAAAAAAGGTTGATTATATTTGATATTTTCAATATAATGAAAAATGTCAGATATTTCTATATATTAGGAGGACTAAATATGAATATACTAAAAAATTCAAAATCATGCACTGAACAAAAATTAGAAAGTTTAAAATTACAAAAATTAACTCCAACAGAAATGGAAAATATTAATGGTGGTGATGGATTTATCAATTGGAAGCAGGCACGGAGAAATGCTATTAGATTAAGAAGAAAATTTGGTATTTAAAATAGGCATATTAAGATTAGTATGAAGTGAAATTGTAGATAAATATACTTTGTGTGTAGTAGCGGCTGAAAAGGTCAAATAAAAAAGCTACTGGAGTTACTGATTCTAATAATTTAAATTTAAACAGATTTAACCGATGATTTGCACATTTAACGTATTCCCCGAAAGAATTCTCCTTCCTCAAGCGTGTGAAGGGCGTAGCCCAACGATAGGTGGGAGATGAATTTCGGTTTGGTATCGCCAAAAACTTTTGATAAACTTGCTATATGAAGTTCTTTGATAACTTGATATAGAAGGTTGCAGGAAGAAAATAGAGTGCGAAAACCAAGCCATTCGGTTCCTGCGTAAAATATCAACCGTACCAAAAGAGCATCCATGCGTTGGACATCTAGGGGTGGAATACCCCGAAGTAACGCTCAGGGAGACGAAAGGTTACTTTCGTCGTGGAACTGAGAAGCTCCCACTTCAAGCTTTGCTAAGTGGCGAGTAGTTCACTAAAGTTATAATAGGGTTCTATTTTTTATTTACTATATTTTCTATGTAATAAATAAAAAATTATACTCTATCAGGAGTCCCATTGGATGATTATCCTCTGTATTTATTTGATAATGTTTTGTGAAGAATTAAAAAGGGAGAAGAATAATGAAAATTCTTCCTCTTTTATTTATTTTCAAAACTAACCTGAAAAATGGTGATAATAATAAAAATATTCATAGTTTTTAATTGGGATAAAATACTTTAAAATCTTAGAATCATTTCACAATATAATTTAGAGTTATTTAAAGTTAAAACTTTAAATAACTCTAAATTATAATACTGATTCTTACTCATGTTGCGGTTGTGAGGTAAAATTTAACTTTTTTGTTATGATTATATAAAATAGGTTTCTTTAAAATAATGAAAAAGAAATCTTTATACACGCAGTAAATAATTTTACTATAGAGAATTTTAATCCGTATAAAACCTCATTATTTACAGGTTTAAGCGGTATATTATATTTTCTTCAAAGATTAGAAAATAGTAAGATGAATAGTATTTTATACTTTAATTACTAAAACAGGTGATACATATGATAAAAAAGAGAGTTAAATTTATTCCTCAAATGACATCTTATGATTGTGGCCCTAGTTGCCTTGCTATGATTTTGCATTATTATGGGTTATCCATTAAGCCTTCAGACATTAGAAAAAATAAAATTGTGAATAAAAACACAGCATGGAGTTTATTAGATATTAAAAAAGTTAGTGATTCGTATGGTTTTTCAACGAATGCTTACAGAATAGATAATATTAATGATTTACAAATGATAAATAAACCAGTAATAGCATTTTGGGGGCTAAATCATTTCGTTATAATTGAAAAAGTTAAGAAGAATAGGTTCTATATCGTTGATCCTAAGGCTGGTCCTATGATTATTGATGAAAAGAGTTTTAAAGAGATGTTTTGTAACTACATCTTACTTATTGAAAGTACAGCAGATGTAAAAGTAAGTAATAAATCGAATGAAAAATATCTTCTATTTAAATACATGCATCATTTTTTATCACTTAATCAAATTATTATGTTGGGGTTACTATCCTTATTAGCACAAATTTCTTTATTTTCTTTTCCATTCATTCTAAAAGAACTTATGGATATATTGGACACCTCAAAAGAATTGAATATAAAATACTTTTTAATTATAATAAGTGGTTTAGTAGTTGCTATAGGAATTAAATCTTTGAGTTCAATTGTTACGATTAAGTTTCAAAAAGATATTGATCGAAAGGGTACGACAAAGGTTTTTGAACATATATTTAATATTCCTATAGAGAATATTACAACACGCCATGTTGGAGATTTAAATGTAAGAATTTCGGGTTTAGAAGAAATTAGGAGTTATATTCTAGAAGATCTAATTCAAATGTTAGTATCAATATTCGTTATAATACCTATGCTTGTTTATCTTTTATATAGTGAACCTTTATACACTGGAATACTTATATTCTTTATCCTCTGTTCTCTATTTATAAATATTTCTTTAGGAAAATCCCTTCTTAATTCTCATTTAGTAGAAAAGCATTACTTAGGAGAACATCAAGGGAAAATAAATGAATCTTTAAAGGCAATGTATTATGTTAAGGCAACAGGGATTTTTTCAAGAATTAAAAATGTATGGCAAAAAGATTATGATAAATATTTAGATATAGTACATAAGCGAACTTTAAAACAACACGCTTTAGAGTCATTTAATGGTTCCCTATCCACAATATTCATTATCATACTGCTTGCTATAGGTTTCTATGATTATAGTAGAGGACAAGGGGATTTAACCAAAATATTCTTTTTTATTGCTATTTCAAGTATTATATTCTCACCCGTTACAATCATTATCGGATCAGTTTTGAATTGGAATGCAATTAAACCTCTATTATTAAGAATTTTAGATGTATTAGATGAAGATCCAGAAAATGATGGGTTAAACACCAAGAAAAAATCCATAACAGGCGCAATTCAATTTAATAATATTTCTTTTAGCTTTAATAATAAACTTATTTTAAGCAATTTAAATTTAGAGATTAATAAACATGAAAGTATTGCAATCACTGGAAAAAGTGGTAGTGGTAAATCTACTTTAGCTAATCTGCTATTAAAAATACATACTCCAGATAAAGGGGATATTTTAATAGATGGACAAGATATTAAAGAATGGAAAAATGACGAATTAAGAAAAAATATCGGATTAATGACTCAAGATGGCGTTCTCTTTCGAGGAAGTCTTTCGGAAAATTTAGCTTATTTCGACATTGGATATGATCCTTTGAAAATACAAGATTCTATTCAAAAATTAAATCTGAATAATTATCTTCAATTTCAAAGTATGAACGATATTGCTATATCCGAAGGAGGAACAAATTTATCGGGTGGACAAAGACAAAGACTAGCTATGTTACGTTTATTCATGAAAGAATACCCTATTTTAATTTTAGATGAACCTACTAATCATTTAGATAGGGAAACAGCAGATACTATAATTGAGAATTTATTTCACATTCCTTCAACTAAAATTATTATTACTCATGATGAGAAAATTTTGGAACGTGTAGACAAGGTTTATGAACTTACTGAAAGACATTTGGAGCAAAGAGATACAGATTCAAAATATAAACATGATATGACTAAATCATATATTTAGCAAAAACATAATAATTTTTGATTATTTTTACATTATTTCAAAAAAATTCTATTTGTATTAATTAAATCGTGTTATACTAATTTTATAAAAAGGAGGGATACCATGCCATATCCAGGAGTAATTAAAGCAGTTTGGAAGTATATATTTAATAGATAGAATTTGATTTTAAAATAACCCGAAAAAAGGCTATTTTAAATTTGTTTTTTACAAATCTACTCATCTCTTAAGGAAGGGGATTTCCCGCCCAGAGAATTTGTTGTGGATTTGAAATAAAGTTTGATCAAAAACATCATACAAACCCAAATTCTATGGTAAATAAAAAGAATCCATTTTGAAAAAAGATTGATCAAAATGGATTCTTTCTTTAAAACAATTGAAAAACTGTAGTTGTGTAAAAATTACACATTAAATAATGTTTTTTAACTTGTTTTTGGTGACGGTCCTGACCACGTTTTAACGAAAATATACGCTAAGCAAATTTCAACATAATAAGAGCCGGATTTTCTATCCTGAGAAACATTCGGCTCTTATTCTTCATTTATTTAGTTTTTAATTTGTTCTCTTCATATTCTTTCATTATTTTATAAAACGTATTTTTCTTGAGTTCTAACATTTCCATAAACATAACAGCAGTTACTTTTCCGCTCTTCCATTTTGAATGAGTTTCTTCTATTATATGTAGTTGTTGTTTGCTTAGTGTAGAAAGGTTCACCCGAGGACGTCCTAAGTGTTTTCCTTGAGACTTGGCTACAGCAATCCCTTCCGCTTGTCTCTGATGAATTTTTTTTCGTTCTTGATCTGCAACATAGGAAAGCAAAGATAAAAATTGATCTTCCATTAATCGGCCCATATCACCCATCTCACGAAATTTCCGACTATCAAATAATGTTTCATTTTCTAAAACTACGATATCAGCTTGTAATTCTCTTGTTATATACTTCCATTCTGAAATTACCTCATCATAATTGCGGCCCATACGATCTAAGGCATCTATGTAAACAATATCACCTGTACTTAATATTTTTCGTAATAATTGATATTGAGGGCGATCAAAATGTCGTCCACTTGCTTTATCGACAAAAATGCGTCGAGCTTCAACTCCTCGTTCCATCATCTTATGTAACTGACGTTGTTCATTTTGATCTTTTGTACTTACACGTATATATCCATAAATATTTGCCACGTTTTGTATTCTCCTTATATTTGTTACCATAATTATACCATCTTTGTTTATAAAGATATTCATCAAAAACAAACGTTTATAAAATAATTCTAACTACCTTTGTAAACTTGGTATTTCAATGTTTCATAGATAGGAATCATCTGTTTGTAAAGGTATACCTTTACAAACGAAGGGTTGTAATAAAATTTTTGGGTATTAGAGTAGTACCAACATTTCACGGATTCTGTACGTAAGGCTAAATTCCTTGATATGAAAAGGGTTTTGTTATAAGTACCGAAAACGGTCGTCTATGACACTTGGTTGGTTAAAATAATTCACTAAATATATCATCTTTTATTTATTATATATTGTTTGGAAAAATCACCATTTAAACACCATTAGTATTAGTCTATTATTCATCTAGTACACTAATACTGAGGAGGGAAGAAATGGAAAATGAGTTTTCTCCTAATATCCCGATTTATATTCCGGTAATGGAATACATAAAATAGGAAATTGTAACAGGTCGTTTAGCACCGGGTGATAAAATCCCAGCTGTACGTGAACTAGCCAGTGAATTACAAGTGAATCCAAATACGATTCAACGCACATTTCAAGAGCTAGAACGAGAAGGAATTGTCCACTTAATAAATCATACTCAAGCTGTATCTTTACTCCCGCTGTATGGCTGCATCCTCCCGCACCAGGATAAATTGATGAAAATGTATCCGGAAGTTGAAATGCAGTTGAATCTAAAATACGAATACGCTTGAAAACAGAAGTATATGGATAAGAAATTGGCATAGATGAAGTCAGTTTTTGGTTTAGTAGTTCAGCTAATGGATGTTGTAAAAATTGAACAGCCGCTTTATTAAATCCTTGATTCAAGCCCTCAGGGCTGATAAGTATTTTTGTTGATGCTTCTAAACAGCTAGATAACTGAGTTAAAGAAGTCATAGCTACATTTTGGCTCACCCATACACATAAAGCGACTAAATCTTTTGCTTGGTACTTACTGGTTCTTTGTACAAAGCCAACATCTCTAGCAAGATCCCGTAAGACATTTGGAGATAGGGCACTTTGAATCTCTTGAGCAAATTGTTGTAATTCGTTAGAAACAGACATAAAAAACGCCATCCTTTCCTATGATTCTACAGAAAGAATAGCGTATTTTTTCATTTTAGGGGGATTTTATTTTGTTAGCTTGATAGCGATGTGGTGCTACCCCATCAATAGCCTACATTGAATCTTATGTTGAACTCATCTGCTAAATGGAGTCCCTTCTCTTTTGTCCAGAATCCTGTAGGCGTTTTTTTAAATTCCCACTCTTTAAAACGATTTGGATATAATTTATTCAACATATGATAAGGACGACTACCCCAAAATTATAGCGCATTTAACATAGCAAATGGACTTGATTTCCAAAACTTTATACAAGTAGTTTGGAGTCTATGTTTTAACAACCATTTTTGTGAATATACATCTATTAACTCTTCACGAGACAAGTAAACGGACCTTTATTTAATACTTAAATTATCATTCCGATTTTTACCACAAATTCTTTTTAATTGTATAGCAGGTGAAAATTTTCTGTACTTATTTCGTTTTAGCTTCCATACTTTATGTATGTAGTGCATTCTTATCAATTTTCCCCATTACTTTAACTCGTAGGGGCATTAACTTTAGAACTCTGCTAATGGATAAGCAAGTTAATAATTATACTTGAAAATGGAGTGATACGATGAATAAGACGTATGATGTCATCATTACCGGTGCTAGATGTGCCGGCTCTACCCTGGCAATTTATCTTGCTAAGGCAGGTTTCCATGTGTTGTTAGTGGACCGAGCGAATTTTCCAAGGGACACATTATCAACCCATACCTTTTTCAATAATACTGTCGCTCTTCTTCGAGAAACCGGTGTCCTGGACAAGTTATTGGAAACAAAAGCACCGCCGGTACGGGATATTAAATTTCAATTTGAGGATACCGTGATAGAAGGTCTCATCCCTGAGGTTTACGGAGAGGAAAGTTGTTATTGTATTAGAAGAACTTATCTCGATCATATTCTACTTGAACAAGCCAAATCCCAAATGAATGTAACTGTTTTAGAAGGATTTCGTGTGACGGATGTCATCCGTGATGACGAAACAGTGATAGGCGTGAAAGGTTTAGACGGCGACAACGAGAAACAAGAATTTTTAGCTCGCCTGGTAGTCGGGGCAGACGGCCGATCCTCTATTATTCGCAAGCTGGTAAAAAGTGAACTCAAAATAAGTATTCCGGCAACAGTCGGCATCTATTTCGGGTATTTCTCTGGATTTCGCCACGATAATGTCCCTAAATTTGAAGTATACAAGATAAAAGATAACACAGCCATTCTCTTTCCAACGAATGATGATTTATATGTAATTGTCGGCATTTTCCCATTAGAAAATAAGGAATTGATAGAACGGTTGAAATTAAATCCGGAAAGCTGTCTACGCAATTTCTTTACAGATAACTTTCCGAATACAACAATTGGGGCGCGCTTGAAAAATGCAGAACTAGTAGAACCGGCCAAAGGCATTCTCGGATATGATAATTACTGGTATAAAGGAATGGGAAAAGGATGGGCGTTGGTTGGAGATGCAGTTTGTTTTAAAGATCCTGGCATGGCGCAGGGTATCCATGATGCTATATGTGGAGCACGTATATTATCCAATATTCTATCAAAATATAAGGGACAATCCGATCAATCAAATCAAATGTCTGAAGAATATCAAAAGGCAATAGAAGATGAGTTTATGGTTCGGTTTCACATGGGATGCCAAATTTCGAAGAATGAACGCATATCTGAACAACAGGATGCTGTCAACAAGCTAATCAGTTCCCATCCAGAGGCTATAGAGAAGTTTTTAGGGATTTACAATTATGCAAACGAGCCCGCTGCTTTAGAAAAAGAACTCGCACGAATTATGCAATCGATCTAGCAATGATTTTAGAGATTAAGTGATTTAAGGGGTAGCACGCACATTTTAACTTTTTTATACGCTAAGGGATTCTCAAAACTCAATAATACGATTTGAATTGAGTTTTTGATTTAAGGATGAGTTTTGAGACACTATTTAGGCTCTTTTCATCACCTTTTACATTGGAACGTACTTGTCTCAAATACATACGTTTTTGAGATCAGATGATTCTCTTAGAGTAGTAAAATCAACGTTTTTTCATGTTGAATTTTGCTTAGCGTATATTTTCGTTAAAATGTTGGTGATACGCCTATCAAAAATCACAAATAAAAAAAGATAAGATCGGCGAACACGATCTTCTCTTTAGCACAAGGAGTAAACAAAAGGATAACCATCATATTTTTATTATAATTTATTTTTTGTTAATTTTGAATATTAGAACCATACTTAACAAGTATATCTATATTGAGAAATTTATTACAAAATTAGTTATAAATGATTCAAAACTCCAATGTAAACTTTTTAGCCATTAGTTTACTTTCATATCATTGTTTTTATTGAGTTTATGCTTTTTTCATTATTTTACAGAAAACAACAACAAAAGTATACATTTGTAACATCGATTTTACTGATCTCATAAAACAATGTTGTTTTTTGTTAACTATCTCTATTTTTTCAAAAAATCATTTTAAATGCTCAAATCCTTTATTTATTCGATAGAACAAAATGAGAAACCTAAAACAGTCCAACTGTATTTTTGATACTGTCGGACTGTTTTAGGTTTCTTCACATGTTTGTTTGAAATTAATTCAAACTGTTTATAAAAACTATCTCTAATTAAAATTCTCTAGCATTTTGCATATTTTTGGCACGTTGTTCAATAGCAAGAATAGAATTACGGAGGATTGGGTTTATTTGAGACAGATTCCCATTTTGAATAATTTTATCAGCATGTTTAGTATTGCTTGCTGTTAAGAATTCAGCAAATGATTCTATATTATCGGGATTAATTTTCCCTCTAATAATGGATTCCATCAATGTCTGAGCACTCCATTGATCACTTTCGAAGGAAATCTCCCACAGTTCTTTCAAACAAATTAATCTGGCTGTTGTGAACGGTAAAATATTATATAAGTTATAAAAAAATCTCGCAAAATCATTTAAATAACTAAATGGCCATTTATACTGTTTATAACAATCATGTAAATGATTCGTAAAAGCTTCTAAAAATGTTAAAATTTCTTCTTTTACATAAGATATATAGGCTTCGGTTCTTTCTGTTTTTTCGAACAATTCTACTATCGGCTCTAAATAATCATCAAAGACATGATCAATTACTTTTCCCCCTAGGGCCATTTTATGAAATTCATTCCAATCTATCTGTTCTTTATTATTTTCTACATATTGCTTCATTGTCTCATATGATGTTGAAGAAGTTTCACTTGGCATATAAATAGCTTTTAATTGCTGATATTGAGTAATAAACTCATTAATGTCTTGGTGTCGATCTTCTGGGCTCTGAGATACTGCTTTTGAAATCAAACTATAAAACCTCACTGTAGGTTCTATACTAAGTGGATCTTTTGCAGTTAGTATAAAATATAGAAGTTTTCCTAAAGAGTAGATATCGCTTTTCACTGTAGCATTTTTTATGTTATCGTACTGTTCAGGTGCGACATAAAAGATTTGCCCATAGGAGCCCACTGATTTTGAAAAATGGGACATACTGTTTATATCTTTTCCAAGTCCAAAATCACTAATTTTAGCTTGAACATTCTGGTCTTTAATAAATATAAGAACATTATTAGGAGACAGATCTCGATGTAGGATAGTTTTTTCATGAGCGTATTTCATTCCTACTAATATCTGATTAAAAATCATTATTTTTTCTTGTAGACTGATTCTACTATTGTATTTAATGATGTACTTATGAAGATGATAATCAGCTAACGGCATAGCGTAGCGATATATCTCTTTAGTATCATCACACTCCATATCTAAGCATGAAATTATGTATGGGCATTCGTCTAATTCCTTTAGAAGAGATATTTCTCGTTTAAATCGATATACATAATCTTCATTCCGAACGAAATCTCTTTTTAATTGTTTTATAGCAACCGTTTTCTTCAATTCATTTTTTGCTTTCCAAACATCACAAAAATAGCCGCTTCCTTTTACATTTAATATCTGATAATCCAATAAAATTCCTCCTTTTATCATTTTTAAGTATCTACTTATTTACTAAATTTATAGTATGAATTTCAAAAAAATCTAGAGATCCAATTTTAAAAATGAATAATTTCTTCCATTAAACCACCTGGCCAATTTAAATGACCTATATTAGCCTAATTTTACTTATATCGGGAAATTTTTCAATATTGAGTTATAGATAAAAAGGAGATGAATGTTTACAATTCTTCTCCTTTTTATTTATATATTAAGTAAATGTAGAGTAAATTGTAATATGGCATTTATAATATCATCCAAAATATCAATCGGTTAATCTTCATTTGAAAATGAGGAATTATTCTTTGTAAATCCAGAGACACCTGAATTACCAGATTGACCAATGGGTTAAATCTTTGCTAGCTGTAACCTTGCTCCTGATGGTTGCTGATTGAATGAACCTCATTGATTTCCCCAACTTTTTAATTATCTTGTAATCTTTAGTAATATTCAAGTATTTGTTAGTTTCAAATGAAATAAAGCACAATATTTGAACTATGTACATTCAACGATTTAAAATTTCTTGATAAATCTGTACTAACCAGTATTCAAAATGTAAGAATCTAATTTTAAGAGCATCACAAAAAAATAAAAGCTTTATAATCGGGTTGAAAATTATGGTTACTTATAAAATTAAATTTATTTTATTATAGTTAATTATGCTTGAATATAAATATAAGTCTATCTGTAAGAATCCTACATTCTTCTCTATTAACCTATACTTATAATTTTCATAATTTATTTTGATATCAACATTGATTTAAAGCGTTTTATATAAAATAAATAAATGGGATTTTTAGAGGAAAGGTGGACTTTTATTTTTAAATTCACATAATTTTCAAATATTAAATTTCTGGATGTTAATATTTGTTATATAATGGAATCAAGCCGTAATCAATATGGTTTCCCCGTTATGAATAATGAGATAATTTATGTGTCCCGTGTATTCGCTTTAAAGCAAAAAGAACTTGTAGTTATTTCTACAAGTTCTTTTTGTTTCTTGAAAGTAAATAAAGTTAATGCTATCTCTATCGGAGAATCATATATTATTCGTCTAAAAATCTTCAAAAGGTTATGCTTTAATGTACATAGGGGGAATTAGCGAAATGTCCAATAATTTTTGTTGAAGATTTTTATATAACTGGACAGATTATATTAAATTATATAGTATTTTTTCATCAAAAATCATAATCAGTGTTACTATTAGTATGAAGAAAAGAAATGGGAAGGAGATTTTGTATGACTGATATATTTATAACGGAATTGAAAATTAACAAAGTTAGGCACTTAAAAGATATTCATATTCCAATTTCTGAAAAAACTAGAAAACATTTAATTTTAACTGGCAAAAATGGGTCTGGAAAAACTTCGTTACTTGAAGGGATTTTAGAATATTTCGCAATATTAGACTACACTACTTTATCAATGCTTGATCGTCATCGAGATTTTATCAACGTTCATAAAAATGAACTAACTCGCTATGAAGATCGCTTAAAGGAAGATCCTGATAATTCTGCTTTTCTGATGCAAATTAATGAAGCTAAAAGAAATATTCAATCAAATGTAGAAATCATAGCTAAATATGAAGGTAAAATAAAACCATCATTTAATACACTTTTAAATTTTGATGAATATCATGAAAATGGGAAGTATATAATTGTATATTTTGATGCAAATAGAACTTCTCATATGGATATTCCAAATGGGATTGAAAAAACGAGACTCTTACCA
The DNA here is from genome assembly GCF_011800505.1 of Bacillus sp. EKM501B. Taxonomy (NCBI): domain Bacteria; kingdom Bacillati; phylum Bacillota; class Bacilli; order Caryophanales; family Bacillaceae; genus Bacillus; species Bacillus sp. EKM501B. The sequence continues at coordinate 47,867 of NZ_JAALFZ010000027.1, forward strand.
ACAAAAGAAATTAGAGCAAATGCAAATGCTGTTTTTCTAAAATATTTAGTAGATTTAAAAGCACAACAAATGTTTGCACAGCAAGATGGAGATAAACAGACAGCTAATGATATTGATTTGTGGTTCAAAAATTTAGAACAATGTTTTAAAACGCTATTTGAAAATGATAAACTAGTCTTAAAGTTTGATTATAAGGATTATAATTTTATAATTGAAGAACCTGGAAAAGAATCATATACACTTAATACATTATCGAGTGGTTATTCAGCTATATTACATATTATAACAGAGCTTATTATGAGAATGCTTGCTGCTAAAGCGCCTCTTTATGATATACAAGGCATAGTAATGATTGATGAAATAGATGTCCATTTACATATTAGTCTTCAAAAAAAAATATTAAAGTTTTTAACAGAGTTATTTCCAAACATTCAATTTATCATTACAACGCATTCTCCGTTTGTTATTAATTCAATTGACAATACAATTGTTTACGATGTGGAAAAAGATATCCTTGTTCAAGATTTATCGTTATTTCCCACTCAAGCAATACTTGAAGGATATTTTGAAATTGATCAATATTCATATTTGTTTAAAGAAAAACTGCAGGAATATCAAAATTTGAGTGAGAATATAAATAAGTTGTCAAAAGAGGAAATTATAAAATTCGAAAAATTGAAAGAAGAATTTTCTAGAATTCCGAAAGAAAATACAAAAGAGTTGCAATTAAAATTAGCAGATATAGAATTGAATATGATTTTAAGTGGTGAAAATGATGATATCAATTACTAAATCTCAACCTGAACCTAAAGAATTAGCAGATGAAAGAGCGAAGCTGAACGGTACCTATAGAGTTGCAAGCGTTTTAGATAGGTTAAGAGAAGATTTTTATGATAAGTGTTATATTTGTGAATCTAAAAATCCCACAAGTGTGAATGTAGAACATTTTATACCACATAAAGGAAATAAAGGGTTAGAATTTTCATGGAATAATCTATTTTGGTCATGTGCACACTGTAATAATACAAAGTTAGCTAAGTATGATAACATTTTAAATTGTACAGATCCTGAAGATAATATTGAAAATAGGATTAAATTTATGATAGAACCTGTCCCTTTTGCTAGAGTAAATATAGAAGCCTTGGATCAAGAGGAAAAAACGATTCAAACTGTCGAACTGCTAAACAAAGTATATAATGGGAGTACTCATTTAAAAGTGATAGAGGCAGATTATATTAGAGAGGCATTAGTCGATGAAATGTTAGAGTTCTATAAGTTGTTACAGAGTTATGCCAAGAGTACAAATGAGCAGTTGAAAAATATATTCTTTTTACAAATAATTGATGAATTGGATTCAAGTTCTGCCTTTTCAGCATTTAAGCGACAATTGATAAAAAAACACAGTAATCTGATGAAGATATTTGGTGAAAGTTTTGATACTCCATCAGAAGAATTTAATGCTAGTTGAAAGAAAAAAGGGTTCTTACTAAGGGAATCCTTTTTTCTGGCTTAGTGTTTAGAATGAAAAAAATAATTCACTTGTAACAATACATCTAGAAAGATATACCTTTCGAACATATTTAAAGATTACAAAGAAAAATGAATTTTACAAAACATACAAAATGTAAAACTAAAAAACCAGTTACATATGTGTGTTTTCACATTTATAACTGGTTTTTTCCTAATTAAACAATTTTATCAAACAAAAAATATAAAAACATCGAATCACTAATTATACCAATCATACCCTAGACGGATAATATTTGCGTCGTTATAAGAACATGAATTCTCTTCCAGAAAGGTCTCAAAATCTATAAAGTTATTTAAATATATTTCATTATTTGTTAACCAAGTTGCATCACATTCATCACATACGTATACAATCTGATTTAGTTTTTTAATTTCTGCTTTATAAATTAGCCCATTCCCATCGCATCTAGGACAAATAACTTTCTCTCTAAATAGTTTCATGTAAATTTTCCTCCATTAATTTTTAACTGGATATGAAGTAATAACCTTATTTGTACCAGGTCTTACTACTATTTTAATCGCAGTTTCACCTTCAGTTCCTACAATTCTTCCCATAGGAATTATATATGCACCGGAGTCGCCAGGTACATGGGTACCTTTCTTAGACCAGGCCTCGTCTACTAATTCTAATAACTTTGTTTTATCAACATTAAACACAGAATGTGTAGGTTTATTGGGATTAGGTTTTGTATGATCTAGTACATGCTTCACACGATTTCCGTGAACACTACCTTGAGTATATTCAAGTCCACCAGAAGAAGTCCATGATTTTGTTTCTTTATTATAAGTTAATTTCCCGAATTTACCCAATATAGGAAGTTCTTTTAATAAAAACTTATTCCCAATTTTAGATAGAACAAGCATTAGCGCTGATTCACCCGGTATCGGCATGGCTTGTAAGATTGCTAAATCACCATCAAATAATGTTTCATAGATGCTTCCTTCAGCATCTCTACCTAAATCTACATCACGTTTCGCATAATATCGAATACGATCGTCAATTTGTGCATCTTCTTCTAGCATCTTCCCACTAATTGCAACACCAGGATCCCATTTATTTAGTACTTTTTTATAGGCTATCAGTGACATATAAAAATCAGAGTTATAAAAGCCTGTCAAATCACCAAAATAGAACTTCATTTTTTGTAAATTCTTTTGTAATTCTAAGATAGCACTTGTGTCAGTCGTTTTATTTAATTGATTTAGTGTATTCATTAAATCTGGGTCTGTATTAAGGTCTTTATTGTTCCAAAGCTTCACATAATATGTTCCCGCAGCTGTAGGTTTAAAGCTGTTAGAAGCATTTCCAGGGAACATCGTTTTTACGACTTCACCACTTGTATTTTCAATTGTTGCTACATTATTTGTAAGACTTATTTTTTGTTCATTTAGTGAAGTAAGATTCACCTTATAATAATCTACATCATATAAAGATGTAAGATTATGATCTTTTATTTGATCCCAGTTTACAGCTTCTGCTGTTTGTTTCGTACTATTAAAATCACTTTCGGCCATTAATGTTGTTTTTAAAACATTTTGTCCAGAAGGGTTAGATAGTTTTAAAACATACGTTTTCCCTGCTTGTAAATTATATTCGATTTTTGCATAATGAGCACCGTATGGACCACTTGAATCCATGTTAGAAGCAAGTCTTTGTTCTTCCTGATATAGTTTTAATTCATTTCCTGATCCTTGTTCTTTCCCTTTATAAGGCATAGTAAAGAATCTGTATAATCCTGTTTTATCCGGCTTGAAATAAAAATCCATAGAGTTTTTATTTTCATTAATATCAACAGGTGTAAGATTCTTTAGGTTAACGTAATTCGTAATTTTATAGTTCAGTGTAGCACGATTTACTATGTTTGAACCTTTTAATCCAATCGCTTTTACTACTGCATCAGCTTTAATAGGAATAGCACCTGTATAGGTAGAACCATGACTAGCTGTAGGTTCTGTTCCATCTAATGTATATATTATTTTATCTGAGCTTGTAGAAGTTAGGGTAACATCGATTGGATTCCCATAGCTTCCCTCAGGATAATTGGTACTTAATAATCCAGGACTGTGCCAACCATCTCGGATAACTTGGGCATATGCCCAAATATATACCTCGCCTAATTTTTGATTAAAGCCATCATTAATTGCCTCATTTATATTCTTCCAAACATGTTGTTGCTCTTTATTTAAAACAAACCCTGAGAAATAATGAATCTTTTCTTTTGGATAACCTAAATTTTCTTGTGCAAACTTTAATGTTTCTTTGTGTTTATCCATATGTCCGTCAATCAGGTAATCATAGTCCTCGATCATAAAGAAGTCCAGATTTGGATATTTCCACTGTTTTTTAGGGAAATTAACGATTGACATCATCGGTGGAACACGATCTTTATCAATTACAGAAGGAGTAAAGAATAAAACAGTAAATTTAGCATTAGAATAGGAATTTTTTAATGTATCACGTAACAGTAAAGAAAATTCACCATTTTTGTTACTTAACCACTCTAACATATCTTCATGGCCAGTTATGTCTTCCGTTGATGAGTGAAACTCATACATAGGATATCCATTTTCTTTTTCAAATAGGTCTTTTGTAGCTTGATCATAAAAGCAAGGTGGCTTCCCTGCTATGTCTTCTTTATGCCACCACCAAGGTTCTCCTAACTGAACCATTGGTGTAATACCAGCATTACTTGAGATTTTTGCTAATCCTAAAACGTATTTTTTATAAAAAGCTTTTACATCTTCGTTCGTAAAGCTTAAAAGATGAGGAGTGGGTGTCCAACCTGTTGTACCAGGAACATTATCCCAAGTACGTTGCCACCATGACTCTGGAGCGTCTACAGATTCCATTGAAATAGATTGTATAAGATCCATATTATTTTCTTTTAAACGTTTCGCATAATTCTTATACCACTCTTCAAACCCTTGATTAAATGGATAATCTGTATTCATTTCGACGCCGGAATCCGTCAAAATTTTGTCATAATAATGAGAAGCACCTATATAAAAATTGACCAGCTTGCTAAACCCTAATTTTTTATAATCATTTACAACCCTTTCAGGAGTTAGATTATATATATCATCATAATCGTCAGTCATCCTCACGTTATGGCTCGGTGCACTTTTAGGTTCATCCATTAAGTATGTATTTCCTGTTACTTTCCAATTATTAAAATGAAGTTTGAATTTTTCAGACTTTCCTAATTTCTTACTAGATTCAGAAGACTGATATCCTTGTGGAACAACGGACCACATAATTGATTTAATGTCATTTACAGGTATCTTCTTCCAATTTGGGTCTGTCGTATATTTTCTTTGTTCGGTATTGTAGCTATATGGCGTCCAACCAGCATATAAATTATTAAAATCTATTTTAATATGTCCAGTTTCCCCATTGGCAGTTCCTTCTTTTCGATTTTCAGGAAAACGAATCTCTTTCCCTACATCTCTAGTGGCACCAAGTTCCCAAGATTCCGCAGGACGATCTACAACGTAATTCCAAAGACGTACATAATGAACTTCACCATTATTGGTTTCAATTGTTAAACTGGGTGCTAACCCACTGTCCATTAGGTTCGTAAAGCCTTCAATTTTATAATCATATTCAAGGTTAACATTACTAAAATCAGGTTTTGTTGGGTATTTTAAATCAGGATGACTATAATTATCTTTAGTTTCCCACTTTACTCCAACTAGATCCTTTCCTGTTCGGAAATTACCAGCAACATAAAAGTTATTTTTATCAACAGTAACAGTTGATGCGTTCATATCAAAATTAAAATTGGTTACTAAATATTTAGGCATTAATTTATGAATCGCATTAGAATTTGGAGGTGTTTCAGCTTTTATGTGTAGCTGAGGTAACCAACTCAATTGAGAAAGCAATAACACAGCTGTAATGATAAATATACTCCACTTTTTGAACATATCTTTCCTCGCTTCTGGGGATCTAATTATTTATTAGTCCATAAGTTTTCTAAAATAGATAAAACGCAAAATTATTTTATAATTAAGAATATTTTCCTTAAAAAGAATGATTAACTTGAATCCATTTATTTACCTCCATGAATATATTTAGTTATATATAAGGATATTAATTTATAAAAATTATAATGTAAATACATTTAAATATGCAATTTAAGGTTTTTATTGATTATTTTTATTTAAATGAAATTTTAATGCACTTTCAAATAAAATATTTGTGATGATCTTATTACAGACTTTTAATTACACATCTTAAAATGAATTTTACAAAAGATACAAAATGTTAAACTCACAAAAACCAGTGATATCATGCGTTTTTCTATGTTATTACTGGTTTTTTTCGCTATAAAATGAAAAGAAAAATATTGTAGTTTAACAAAATGAAGTTATAGTAAAACTAAGTTTTACATATTATAGATAACAGCAATGAATTAGGAGGTCGTGTTTTATGGCGAAAGGAGGACGAAAACCTGGAGCAAAGGAGCCGATTCGTTCATTAGAAAAAATTGAACAAATGAAAGATTGGTTATTACAAAATTCCTCATATCGAAATTACTTTTTATTTTACTTTGGAATTAATACAGGTTTACGTATCAGTGACATTTTACGATTACGCGTAAAAGATGTTCGTGGAAAAGATGTCATGAAAATTAAAATGGAAAAAACAGATACAACGGTAGAAGTGTATTTTAATTCAGTCTTACAACAAGAGATTGCAAAATACACGAGTAACCGGGCTGACTCCGATTGGCTTTTTCCAAGTCGTCAAGGTGATAAGCCAATTACGAGACAAATGGCTCATACTTTTTTGCATAAATCAGCTAAGGCTTGCAATATTGATTCAGAACAATGGGGAACACATAGTATGCGAAAAACGTTTGGATATCACTATTACCAGAGAAAGAAAGATGTTTACTATTTAATGAAACTATTTGGCCATGCCACACAAGGTCAAACACTACAATATATTGGTGTAGAAGCCGATGAAATTCGTAAAACAATGGAAGATTTCACGCTATAGAGTAAGGGGGAACATAATGAAATTTAAAGGGTATGTAAGTAGTTTTTTAGTGATGGGATTATTATTTTCGGGATGTTCAGCAATCCAAAATTCAAATCACGCAAAACAAACAAGTGGTTCACAAGATATTGCACAAGTTATAGAGTTCCCTTCAAATAAGTACCCGGAAACAGGTGCCCATATAAAGGAAGCCATTGAAAATGGAAAAAACGATATTTGCACAATAGACCGAAAAGGGGCCGCGGATAGAAGGAAGCAATCATTAGCGGGAGTGCCAACTAGAAAAGGGTACGATCGTGATGAATACCCTTTAGCTATGTGTAAAGAAGGTGGATCGGGTGCGGATATTAAGTATATCAAGCCCGCGGATAATAGAGGGGCTGGGTCGTTTATAGGAAACAAAGTGGATCATTTACCAGATGGAGCACAAGTTAAAATTGTTGTAAAATAGAAAACACAGATGCATTTTAAATGCATCTGTGTTTTCTATTTTACAATGTTGGTGATACCTCATGTCCATTAACTTAAGAAATTTCACTACCCCAAAAACACGAGAAATGTACTTTAGCTTGATAACGATCGAGTGTGTCCCTAAAGTATTTATAGATTAATCACCTGTCACCCCTGTAATTTCATTACCATTTACAATAACAGGAGATGGGCCATTCCAACTTCGTATTTTGCTATCGAAATAGTATTGAGCCAGCCAGTCCCCCGTTCCATCAGGATCAATTTCTGGAGTCATCCGAACAATCATTTCAAGATTGCCAGTATAGTCATTCGGCTTAAAATTGCTTTGGATTAAAGATACGCTAGTCGGGTTGCTTCCAATGAAAATAATTCTTCCATTACTCCCCCCATTTGCCGCATTTGGTTGAGACCCACTTAGATTCCAAGGATGGTTAGGTTGGTCATTATCTCGAAAATAATGTTTTAATTCTTTACCCTGTGGGACTACTAGTTCAAAGTTTCCTCTAGTTCCAAAAGTACTTTGGATAAATGCAGGATTACCCGTAACCCCTGTAATTTCATTACCATTTACAATAACAGGAGATGGGCCATTCCAACTTCGTGTTTTGCTATCAAAGTAGTATTGAGCCAACCAATCCCCCTTTCCATCAGGATCAATTTCTGGAGTCATCCGAACAATCATTTCGAGATTACCAGTACAGCCATTTGGCTTAAAATTGCTTTGGATTAAAGATACACTAGTCGGACTGCTTCCAATGAAACCAATTCTTCTAGTACTCCCCCCACTCGGCGTATTGGGTTGAGAATCATTTAGATTCCAAGGATGGTTAGGTTGGTCATTATCCCGAAAATAATGTTTTAATTCTTTACCCTGTGGGACTATCAGTTCAAAATTTCCCTGAGTACTAAAAAAAGTACTTTGGATAAATGCAGGATTACCCGTAACCCCTGTAATTTTATTACCATTTACAATAACAGGAGATGGGCCATTCCAACTTCGTGCTTTGCTATCAAAGTAGTATTGAGCCAACCAATCCCCCATTCCGTCAGGATTAATTTCTGGAACCATCCGAATAATCATCTCGAGATTACCTGTACAGCCATTCGGCTTAAAATTGCTTTGGATTAAAGATACGCTAGCCGGACTGCTTCCAATGAAACCAATTCTTCTAGTACTCCCCCCACTTGCCGCATTTGGTTGAGACCCACTTAGATTCCAAGGATGGTTAGGTTGGTCATTATCTCGAAAATAATGTTTTAATTCTTTACCCTGTGGGACTACTAGTTCAAAGTTTCCT
>NZ_JAALFZ010000028.1:0-53996 GCF_011800505.1 Bacillus sp. EKM501B
GGTTCAGGGCGTTGGAATAAACAACGTATCCGTGTAGCTAAGCTGCATGAAAAAGTAGCAAACCAACGTAAGAACTTTCTTCATCATAAGTCTAAAGAGTTAGCTACTCATTTTGATGTTGTAGCTATTGAAGATCTAAATATGAAGGGAATGTCGCAAGCGCTTCATTTTGGAAAAAGCGTCGCTGATAATGCTTGGGGTATGTTCACTGCTTTCTTAGCTTATAAACTAAATGAACAAGGAAAAAAGCTTGTGAAAATAGACAAATGGTTTCCTTCCACAAAAACATGTAGCAGTTGTGGTAATGTGAAAAATATGTCATTGTCTGAGCGAGTCTATTCTTGTATATGCGGTGTAAATCTCGATAGAGATTATAACGCAGCTATCAATATCAAAAATGAAGCAATACGCCTATTAGCGTTAGCATAGATAGTAATAAAATAACCCTTGGAACAAGGGAGTTAGCTCGGTTGTCCTAGGACGAATTCGTTAGCTATTAAAAGTAACGACTAACCGAGAAGCCCCCACTTCAAACAGTCCGCTAGGACGTTAAGTGGCGGGTAGTTCACAGATAGTAAGAATATGTTAGGCCGCAGAAGCGGATTTGATTTTAGAAACATTTCAAGATGCTCAAGAAGAAATGATAGGTGAATTCTATATTGTTGTAAAATAATGAAAAGAGCCTTAGGTAAACATAAAACCGTGGGAATATTTAATTTCTGCGGTTTTTATTATATCAATTTCGATGATTTTAATTTTAAAAATTAATTTTTTGTTGATAGGAGTTTGTATATGAAAGTAAAGTGTATAAAAAATTCAGGAGATACATTTTCAGAGGGGTTATTAAAACAAGGATATAATCGAGATTCGATAATAAATTTAGAAATCTATAAGGAATATGTGGTTTATGGTATTAGTTCATTGGATGGAGAATTAGACTATCTAATCTTAGGTGAAAATGAAAACCTGCCTTCATGGTACCCAGCTGAATTGTTTGAAGTATCTAATCCTTTACAGCCTTTAGAATGGTATTTTGCAGATCATAAACAAAGTAAAGCGACAACAATAGAATATATATGGGGTTATAAAGAATTAGCTTTAAATGATAGACACGCCCTTGGTTTAATGGAAAGAGTAAATAAAGATATTGAAATATTTTTAAAGCGTAAAGCTGAAATGGATGAATTTGAGAAATAGTAAATGAAGTGATTAATCTATAAAAAACGTAGAATTAAATATTTCTAGTTTTTTGTACATAACATTAAAAAACAGCTTATTTTTGAAAAAGTTGAAAGAGAGTATTTATTTTGGCGCAACTATCTATTACAATGTGCCTTATATAAAAAAGTAGCTGCAATTGCAACTACCTTTTCATAAAAACATTATTATGCATATAACACCTTTAGCGTAGACTTGTGCTTAATGGTACTTGGGAATAAACTTTAAAATGTTTACCTTCGTCTAAATACAAGTTATACACACATATATTGATCTTATAAAGGTATATATTACACATAATATTATGTTAAAGGTGGCGAATTGTATCATGAAAGATTTTGTTCTCGAAAAAGAAAACATTATTCGTAAATATGGTGAATGGACCGCTTATGATATTAAATTAACGGATACTCTATATACAAGAGATATTCGACAACCAAATCCTGCGTTAAAAAAAATTGTGACAATGATTCAAGATATCACACAATGTGATTTTAAAAATCTTCGAATCTTAGATTTAGCTTGTTTAGAGGGGCATTACGCTATTGAGTTTGCTATGCAAGGAGCAACTGTTGTAGGGATAGAAGGAAGAGAATCAAACGTACAAAAAGCTATATTCGCTAAAGATTTATTAAGGTTGGAAAACTTAACCTTTTATCAAGATGATGTAAGAAATTTAAGTGCTGAAAAATATGGTCAATTTGATATTGTTTTATGCTCTGGTATTTTATATCATTTAGATTGCTCAGATGTATTCCCTTTTTTAGAAAAAGTGTATGAAGTATGCAAAAGGTTTGTAATAATTGATACTCATATCACTCATACTCCCAATGTATCAGTACTCTATAAAAATTATGAATATAAGGGGCACACAATGCTAGAACACTCTGCTAATTCATCAATAGAAGAACGTTTAAAATCAAAATGGGCATCATTAGATAACATTACTAGTTTTTGGATGACAAAATCCTCTCTATACAATTTTTTAACGCGAACAGGTTTCTCTTCTATAAATGAATCCAGAAGTTTAGTTCAAGAAGATAGGGTTACTGTTGTAGCTTTTAAGAAATATCCTATAGAAATTAAAAGCTCTCCTGAAACAGAAAAATACATTGAACCCGATTATTTAGAATGCTAAAAATAACACGTTTAAGTTCACTATCCTAATCACTCTGTATGAGGTTGCACTATATGCCTCTCAAGCTAAAATCTTAAAGTATCCCTAAACAAAATTATCAATTTTTAAAAGCTATTTATATAAATGCAACTTGTTGTTTCCGTTTTGATGGCACTATAAAGTTTTAGCTTTATAGTGATGGGATAGCACCGCACCGCTATCAACTTAAAGAAATACTTCCGAAAACAAAAAATGAAAAGAATAATAAAAAAGCTTATCATTAGGTGTTAAAGGATAAGCTTTTTTATTTAGCGTTCGATAGAACTCTTTACTTAGGAATTCCTCACTTCAAACAGTCCGCTAGGACGTTAAGTGGCGGGTAGTTCACCTCATCTCATATTACGTTAGTTTAAGTATTGAGAGTAAAAGAATAGAAATAGAAAAATTAATGTTTTGCTAAATAATCTATTAAAGAAACTTAAAGGAATAACAAGTTCTCCTATTGTAAGGATTTTAAGTTTATCCTTATTTAGTCCTTTTATTAATTCTTTTAATGTTTGGAAATTTATTTTATTAACGAAAGACCAACTTGGCACAGCTTTTGTATCTGAACCTATTTTGAAAATGATATGAATACTATGTGCATGAAAACCGCTTATTATTAAAATAAGCATAAACCCTAAAATAATGAACCAAGTCATTTTTCAACATCTCCTTTCAGTATTTAATATTAAGATATTAAAACTGTTGAGAAAGTGTGCTGTTGTCCATGAAAAATATTGAGAATTTGTTGAGGAAATGTTGAGAATGTTGCAATGCGATTGATTGTAGGGGAGTTAGAGTTAATAATGCTTGTCAGATTATATGCGTGAAAAAAGGAAATAGGAAAGAGAACAGTTGCGTAGACTGTTCTCTTAAGGAGCGGAAGTGCTGAACATTTTCAATGACAATGATTCAACCATTCCATTAATAGTATGTGCAAATATTTATAATTCATACAAGCAAGGCAGCTATAAAAAATAGCCGCCTTGCCACAGGAAGAATTCAAAAAAAGAGAGGTTTATTATGGATACTGATTGGCTGGTACCAATTTATTTATATTATTAGTAAGGATTAAATAAAATATTCAAAAGTTAAAATCTCAAAACATCGTAGGATTGTTCACAGTTAATAAAGTTTTTCAAAAAGTGGTATTAATTGGAATTTAAACTCTTTATCCTGTATGATGAAAATATAGATATTCTAATATCCTTATAGTTAATAAAGGGAGAATACAGGAGGAGTTGTCATGAAAAATATAAAAACGGCTATGACAATGGTACAATCACATCTTAATGAAAATGAGATTATTGAAAATAGCCTATATGGAATGTTTCAATATCAAGTATTTGGTATGGGTAGTCAAAGAAAAGGGATATTGGTCGCTACAAATGAACGTATGTGTTTTTATACAAAATATTTAGGGAGTGAAACGTTTAAAGTATTTAATTATGCCAGAATTAATTCAATAGATGTAGAAAAAGGATTATTAACAGGAAAGAAAATCATTTTTTTTCATGATGGCGAACGTGAAGTGATGAATTTAATTGAGGAAGGTGACCTGGAGAGGTTTGCAGTATTTGTAAAAGAAAAAATTATGAACTTGAAATAAAGAAGTTTGTTTTTTAAATTTGCGCCTCAAATTAAACAATATTATTATTTGCTAAAATCGAAAACATTAAAACAAAAAACAAATTTTAAATGACTTTAATAACCTCCTATCATACTGTTTGATGGGAGGTTATTTCCTTTTTAAAGATAAAATTAAAGAGTTTTATTATCCTTATACAAGCATGGATGACATGCAAAGTAAAAAGAGCACTTTTTAAAAGTGCTCTTTCTAAGGTGTGTATTAGGACTTGAAAGAGGCATCAATGACAATTTAGAAGGAGATATCTCTATACAACATATGGAGGTACTATGGAAGGGTGACGATAAAACTGAAGTAATAGTTGAACTTGAAAGACACTGAAGAGAGTTGATAAATGGTCAAATTGACATATCTAGAACTGTTGGATGGTTTACAAGTATGTACCCTGCATATTTTAAGGTGGATCATGAGGAGATATAGGATAAAATTAAATCATTAAAGGAACAACTTAGAAACATACCTAATAAAGGATTTAATTATAGCATTCTTAAGTTTTTAAATAGGGAATTTAAAGAACAAGAAGTCAAGTATATAAGATTCAATTATCTTGGAGGTTTTGATAATATAATTGATAAGAACCAATTAAATCTAAACAACATTGAATTTGCGTTAGATAGTGACAAGAATAATTCATTGACAGCACTAATGGATTTAGAGGCTATGGTGGTAAATGGTGCACTAAAGATAAATATTATCTACAGTAAAAATAGATTTAAAGATGAAACAATCCAAAGGTTTATTGAAAGTTATGTGAATACTTTGAAGGTAATTTTAGATAAGTGCATAGAAAAGGATTTCAAGGGATTCACCCCATCGGATTTTGATGCTGTAGAAATTTCACAAGAAGATTTAGATGCATTGTTTAATTAGAAGTTACGCAAGGGGTATATTATTATGAAAAAATTAAGAGAATTGTTAGTTATACTTAGTGTTTTTCTCAGTATAGTTGTATTACCACTTAAGGGATATGCATTAGACAATGAGGTTGAACAGATAAATTTATTAACAAATGATACAAAACTAAAAATAGAAAAGTTTATAGAAGAAAATATGGATAAAGGTAAGGTTCCAGGACTAGCAGTTACCTTAGTTAAAGGCGATAAGACTGTGTATCAAAAAGGATTCGGATATTCAGATATAGATGCTAAAAAGCCAGTTACTTCTAAATCCTTGTTTGAAATAGGATCTAATAGTAAAGCAGTTACTGCTTTAGGAATTTTTAATTTAGAAAAAAGTGGACAAATTAAACTTGAAGATGAAGTAACTAAATATATACCATGGTTAAAAGTTAAATATAAAGGTAAGGAAGCTTCAATAACTATAGAACAATTATTACATCAAACAAGTGGTATACCTTTTAAAACGATAGATAAGATACCAGTTTCTAATGAAGATAATGCACTTGAAGAAACAGTTAAAACCTTAATTAATATAGAATTAGATAGTGAACCAGGTAGGGATTTCCAGTATGCAACTATAAATTATGATGTTTTAGGGTTGGTTATTGAAAAAGTGACAGGGAAATCTTATGAAGGCTATATTGAAGAAAATGTCTTAAAGCCATTGGGTTTACATAATACTTATCTTTATAAAAATGAGATTGTTAATGAATATATCGCTAAAGGGTATAAACTCGAATTCTTAAAAAATGATGTATATGATGCACCTGTGTATAGAGGGAATAAGCCGGCTGGGTATATTATCTCCAGTGCTGAAGATATGGCTAAGTGGCTTAAGATTCAGCTGGGCACTTTAAATGATTTGAAATTTGATAAAGACATAGTTGGAAAATCTCAAGAGGCTAATCGTACAGTTAGACCATTAAGTGATGGATCATTCTATGCTAGTGGTTGGTTCATTTATCCAAAGAGTGAAAATCAAATTTCACATGCCGGGAATAATCCTAACTATTCTTCATTTATAGTATTTAATCCTAAGGATAAAGTCGGGGTTGCAGTACTAAGTAATACGAACTCACAATATGTAGAACTTATAGGTCAAGGTATTAATAAGATTTTAGAAGAGGGCACTTACAATAAAAATATAATAGATTTAAATAAAGGCGCAGATACAATAGCTAGTGTAATTATATGCATTTCAATTTTAATAGTTTTAAGCATATTATTTTTCACATTAAAAGCATTAAAAGCATTAAAAGCAATATTAAATAAACAAAGGCATTTAAATACATATGGAAAAAAGAGTTTATTAAAGCTTGTTTTTTCTTTTCTGTTCATGCTGGGAATAAGTTACTGTATATATTTAATTCCATATATCCTGTATAGAGGAGTATCCTGGGAATTTGTTTTTGTATGGCTTCCTAATAGTGTTGAAGTTGCACTTTATTTTGTATTTACCAGTGTATGGTTAGTGTATATATACTTAGTATTTATAAGCTTTTTCAAAAAAGAAAACGATAGGGAATATTTTTGTTATCTATAAAGCGTTATTAGTGGTTGTGGTAATGCGCTTATAATTTTCACTATTAATATGACTGTAACAAGTAATAATGCGTTAAAGATTAAGCTGTTAATGTATTTCGTTTTAGGAATTATTCTTTATGTCTATGGGCAAAAGGTTATGAGGGGGAAATTAATAGATTTAACCAATGAAATAGTATATTCAAAAAGAATGGAAATTGTAAAAAAATCACTGGAATCTTCTTATAGCAAGTTTGAAGAAATTGAAAAGGGAAGAATTCAGTTCATTATATGAAAGATTATAAAGAACTAGAAGAAATAAGAAAATTAATTGATGTTGGAGGGCCTACTATGTGTCATAGTGCCAGAAAAGCATTTTTAAGTACGGCTTTAATACATCGCCATCTGACTATAAAGAAGTAATTAATGAGCTTATCGATTATGGAGGTAGAGTATCTCTTAGATTAAGATTAGAACTTGCTAAAAAAGTTTCATCAGTTATTACCTCATATATGATTTCCGTAGATGAAACTATGAATAATATTGAACTTGAAGACCTGTTTAAAGCCTATGATATAATGGAGTGATTAGGGAATTTTAAAAAATGAATGTGTGATTAAACATTCAGGACTGACACATAAAAAATAAATTAAATCCGTTAAATAGTCTATCTCCTTAGTTAATAGACTATTTAAAATTCATTTTAAAAGAATATGATAAAAAAAGAATTATCGAGTCCAGATATGGAATACCGCTTTTAGGAAGTGTACCTTAAGAGATACTAAAAAAGTTATATATTAAATTGGTATTATTTTTTTGTGAGAAAGGGCGAAAATAAATTCAAAAAATTCAAAATTGATAAGTTATTAACTAGAAAATAGGGGGAGTTTAATGAGAAAAATAGTATTATACAGTGATCAAGTACAAGAAGATAGAAAATTGGATTATGAACTTTTAAGGTTATTAAATAAAGAAAATCCTTCAATAGCATATCTTCGAGCAACTTCAGATGTAACAGGAAAATATTTTAACTATGTAGTTAAATACTATAGATATTTAGGAATTAATAATGTGAAATATTTTGATTTAGACAAAGAATACGATGAAAGAAAGGTTAATGACATATTTAATTATGATGGAATACATCTTTCTGGTGGAAATACATTCCGCTTTTTATATTCCTTAAGAAAAAGAAATTTATTGCATTCATTAAAATCATATTTGCAAAATGGTGGGGTTTTGATTGGTGTTAGTGCTGGTAGTATAATAACAACTAAAAGTATTGATACAGCCCAATTTTTAGACGAGGATATTATAGGACTAGAGGATAGAAGGTCCCTAGGTATTGTAGATTTTGATTTTATGCCTCATTGGAGCGAGGAACAAAGTGGGAAATATTTAGATTTATTAAAAGATTATTCTAAGTTGAAAAATAGGGAGATTTATGCTTGTAAAGATGGTGATGGGATAGTTATTGAGGGAGAAGAGATTAAATTGATTGGTGATATTCTGAAAATCTAATTTAGTTTCAATTTATATTAACAAAGAAGAAACTCTTTTCGGTTTCTTCTAAGGGATCATGTATAAAACCATCTCCTTTATGTTTATAAATTGAGGAACAATTATGTTGAAACTATAGAAAAAGGGTCCTGTTAATACAGGACTCTTCTTTATTTTTATTAATGTAATTATTAGAGATATTAGTGAACTACTTGCCACTTAGCAAAGCTTGAATTGGGAGCTTCTCAGCTCCACGATGAAAGAAACCTTTCGACTCCTTGAGCGTTACGTCTAGAGTCCAACGCTTGGACGCTCTCTGTATACGGTTGATATTTTAAGCAGTTACCGAATAGCTTGGTTTTCGCACTCTATTTTCTTCCTGCAACCTCCTATATCAAGCTATCAAAGAACTTCAGATAGCTAGTTTAGCAAAAGTTTTTTGCTATGCCAAACCGAAATTCATCTCCCACCTACCGTTTGGCTATCGCCCTTCACACGCTTGAGGAAGGAGAATTCTTCCGGTAAATTCATTAAAAAATTCCTCCTGTGTACCAAGAAGCAAAATATATTTATGATAAAATATAGAAAAAGATGATTAAGAAGGGACAATTAAAGTGAAACCAACAATTTATGATGTTGCGGAAAAAGCAGGTGTATCAATAGCGACTGTATCTAAGGTAATTAATCAAACAGGGCGTATTAGTGAAAAAACAATAAACAAAGTAAATCAGGTAATGGACGAATTAGATTATCAGCCAAGTAGTGTAGCAGCAGCGTTAACAGGTAAAAAAACATATACGATTGGGGTACTTGTCCCAGATATCTCAAATCCATTTTTTGCTGAAGTAGCAAGAGCTTTTGAAAATAGTGCACGAGAATCAGGGTATACACTCATTTTATGTAGTACGGACCATCAAACAAAACGTGAGCACGAATACATTGATTTATTATTTAAAAAGCAAGTAGATGGCATTATTATTGCGACGGAACTAAATGATTATAAACTTGTTAAAAAAATCGTGAATCGAGATTTGCCACTTGTTTTATTCACTGTAGATCATCCTTCCATCACGACTCATGTTGTGACAACTGATGATATGAGGGGCGGCTATTTAGCTGGGAATTATCTAACGCAGAAGGGCCATACATCTTTAACGATTATGATGGAGAAGGATAGAAAAAGTAGCTTAGGAAGGCTGAATGGCTTTAAGCAGGCTCTTACAGATTCAGATATCTCATTAGATGATGATGCAATAATTAGCTGCTATTCGACTGTGGAAGATAGCAAACGTGCAAGTAAAGAATTACTTAGCTTGCCTAATAGGCCTACAGCGGTTTTTGCTTGTACAGATTTAATTGCGATATGCCTTATGAATGAAGCAAGAAAACAAGGACTTTCAATTCCGGAAGATTTATCAATAATCGGATTTGATAATACAATTTATGCTGAGATAGCAGATCCTGGGTTAACGACAATTGAACAGCCAATTACACAAATGGCAGCTTGTACGTTTGAACAACTCTTAAAAACGATGGAAATGAAGGAACATGCTAAGCAAAAAATTACTATTATTCCTCAATTAGTAGAGCGATCATCAGTAAAGGATATTACATGTTAGCGTTTTTGATATCCTACTTGAATGTAACAAAAAGAAGGTCATCTTAACCATATACAGTTATGATGACCTTCTATTATATAGAGGATTTATACAGAGAATTGCTCACTGCTTTTCGTATTTAAATCCTGCTCCATCCCATCTTCCTTTGGAATAGTAAGGAAATGAGTTAAAAATGCACCAAAGAAATACAAACCAGCAAAGATCCACATCACGCCGCCTACACCTAAT
Source organism: Bacillus sp. EKM501B (assembly GCF_011800505.1). Taxonomy (NCBI): domain Bacteria; kingdom Bacillati; phylum Bacillota; class Bacilli; order Caryophanales; family Bacillaceae; genus Bacillus; species Bacillus sp. EKM501B. The sequence continues at coordinate 9,793 of NZ_JAALFZ010000028.1, forward strand.
GGACCGATGAAAGCAGTTACTACTAATGGTCCAACAAATGCTGATAATCCTGAACCTAAATTTAAGACAGACATTGCCGCTCCTTTATTTTCAGGAGATAAAGATGGAACTAATGCTGTAAGAGGTACATAACCGGCAAGTGTTGCTCCGTAGCAACATGCAACGAATAATATAGCCCAATAATTATGCCCTACCATTTGTGGTACATAATAGAGTGCAAGAGTTACAATTCCGCAACCGACTCCTCCGAACCATTTAATCGTATTTACCCAGCCAAACTTGTCTCCAACAATACCAAAAATAATATTAAACACCATATTTACAAAGAATAGAGTACCCCAAATTTGAAGCCATTCAGTCATCGTAAAATTATATTTCATCATATAAGTAGGCAGGAAAACAACAAATCCAAACTGAGCGGCCGAGTTTATAATTTTAACAATACCACCTATACCAACTTTAGGATTTTCAAATGCGATGGTAATGCCTTTTAGTAATTCGCTTGATTTGTTAGCGCTTACGGTTTGTGCTTTAAATCTGTCCTTATTTACAACAATTGAGAACAATCCCCCGACGACAACAAAAATTAAAGCACTCCATAAAGTAGCGATTTCCCCGATTTTAGGAACCATATAGCTAGAATAGAAGGCTCCGATAACACTAAGTCCAAGCTGGAATACGAACCAGAACCAGCCAACTGCTCTTGAAAGCATTTGTTGAGGTGTACTGTAAGATACCCAAACTAGGAAAGAATAAGCAAATAAGGGATAACCAAACCCTCGTAGGGCATAGCAAAGTAATATTACAGGATAATTCATATGTTGAATTCCTATACCGATGAAACCGATTGATCCTAAAATAAATGATACTAAACCAAATGTCATTACTTTTCTTGGTCCCCACATTTGTACAAATACCCCTGAAAACCAAGAAGAAGCAGATACAGTAATACCGTAAATAGTAAATAAAAATGCAGCATGTTCTAGCGTTAGGCCTCTCTCAACGAGATAAGGGGATAACCATCCTTGTTCTAAACCATCCCCAATCATAAAAACAATAATTCCTATGTATCCCCAAGTTAAATTAGAAGGGATACCAATCCTGTCCATAAATGTTTTGCTTGAACTAATAGCGTTCATTCTCCCACCACCGATAAGTTATTTTTGGTTAAGCGCTTAATTATTTTTGATAAAAAAAGTATACGCTTACATTATGAGACCGTCAATGAAATTTTTTGACAATTTACAACTTTCTTTTATAGGGGCATTCCATTTACTTATCGGACAATAAAGTAATAGTGAGTATGAAAAGAAAGGAATACCTTATAGATGGCAGTTTACTATTTAAAAGGCCTCGTTTTCTTTGTTATATCAGTATTTTAAAAGATTATTTTTGTAGTTGTTTAGATTATTTGTTTCTAATTATTAATTTGTATATGGACGTAGTACGTTTACTTACGAAATTTGAAATTCGGATGAAAAGAAGAGTATTCAAAAAAATAAAAATGTTTTCAATTTAGAATCAAGTGTGTATAATGAAGAAAAATAGGGAAAGCGCTTAACTAAATTTGATGTGCTAAACCTTATAGACTTTCATTTTTTTCTTAAATTTAAATAAAGAGGGAGAAATCATATGAATGTTTTAACGATTGGAATTATTGGTGCTGGACGAATAGGGAAACTGCATGTAGATAACTTGCAGCTGATGCCACAAGTAAAAATTAAAGCGGTTTCAGATGTTGTGATTAGTCATCTAGAAAAGTGGGCCGAGGATAAAGGGATTTCCACTCTGACTACAAACTATCAGGATTTATTAGCAGATCCAGAAATTGATGCTGTCTTTATTTGTTCACCAACAAATACACATGCGCAAATTATAAAAGAAGCGGCTCTTGCGAAAAAACATATTTTCTGCGAAAAGCCTGTTAGTTTCTCAGTAGAAGAAACATTAGATGCATTAGAAGTAGTAAAAGAACAAGGGGTATCTCTTCAAGTAGGTTTTAATCGTCGTTTCGATCCTAACTTCAGGAAAGTCTATGATCTAATTCAACAAGGAGAAGTGGGACACCCACATATTTTAAAAATTACGTCTAGAGATCCACAACCACCAAGTATAGAGTATGTTCGCTCTTCAGGTGGATTGTTTATGGATATGATGATTCATGATTTTGATATGGCTCGTTATGTGATGAATAGTGAAGTCGTTGAAGTATTTGCATATGGCACAACATTAATTGATCCATCCATTCAGGAAGTAAATGATGTTGATACAGCAATTGTCACATTAAAATTTGTGAATGGAGCTTTGGGGGTAATTGATAATAGCCGCCAAGCTGTTTATGGATATGACCAGCGTGTTGAAGTGTTTGGTGAAAAAGGCGCGGTTGCTGCGGATAATTGCTGCCCGACAACAGTTCAAGTGTCAAAAACAGAAGGTATTGTAAAAGATAAGCCGCTTTATTTCTTCTTAGAGCGCTACACGCAAGCTTACATTGAGGAAGTAACACAATTTACAAAGTCAATTATAGAAGGACAAGCTGTTATTTGCAGTGGTAATGATGGATTACAAGCAGAGCGAATTGCGAAGGCTGCGAAGGAATCCTTACTAACAGGAAAACCTGTACAAATTGAACATAAACAGCCTGCATTAAATCAATAAAGAGGGCGCTTACTTCTAGATAGATAAAGAGTAATGAATAGTAGGTTTTTGAACTACTCACCACTTAACGTCCTTACGGACTGTTTGAAGTGGAAGATTCCTGCGAACACCGATGTATCCAACAGTTATCTTAGCAGGCGCCGCCCGTAGTCCCTACGGTGAAAACATAAGCATCTTGTACGTTGACTCACCACGCTTCCTACTTTAGCTTGGTTTTCGCAACTTCAGCAAACGTGGTGCGAAAGAACGTTGAAGATTTTACGGTTGCAACGTTTTTCTGCAACCAACCTCATATCTTCAGTTTTCAAAGAGCAATCTGTACAAGTATATGGTAGCAAATATGTTGGCTTATGCCAACCGACATTCATCTCCCACCTAAAATTGGTGTTTTACACCTTCACATTTTTGAGGAAGGAGTCTTTTGTCGGAAAACGATAAAGCATGGGAGGTAGTAATAATGAATCCACTTATTTTTAAAGAAGATTGTCCATTAGACCTAATTGCAGTTGGACGTTTATGCGTTGATTTAAATGCCAATGAAACACAACGTCCTATGGAAGAAACAAGAACGTTTACTAAATATGTAGGAGGTTCTCCTGCGAATATTGCGATTGGTGCGGCGCGTCTCGGCTTACAGACAGGATTTATCGGTAAAGTGTCCGACGATCAAATGGGCCGCTTTATTACAGGGTATCTACAGGACAATAAGATTAATACAGATCAGATATGTATCGACCGTACAGGTGCAGTGACAGGTCTAGCATTTACAGAAATTAAAAGCCCTGAGGATTGCAGTATTTTAATGTACCGCGACAATGTCGCAGATTTAAACCTTGATCCAACAGAGGTATCTGAGGACTATATTAAACAATCAAAAGCACTCTTAATTTCAGGAACAGCTTTAGCGAAAAGTCCTTCTCGCGAGGCGGTATTTTTAGCGCTAGAATATGCGCGTAAGCATGATGTAGTCGTATATTTTGATGTGGATTACCGCCCTTATACATGGCAGTCAGAAGCTGAAACGGCTGTGTATTACAATCTAGCAGCTGAAAAATCTGATGTCATTATTGGAACGCGTGAAGAATTCGATATGATGGAAAAACTATTAAACTATGAAAAATCTAATGACCAAGTTACGGCTGAAAGATGGTTTTCTCATCATGCGAAAATTGTCGTAATTAAGCACGGCGGGGATGGGTCAATCGCTTATACAAGAGACGGGCAATCTCACCGCGGCGGTATCTTTAAAACAAAAGTGTTAAAGACGTTTGGCGCTGGCGACTCGTATGCTTCTGCATTTATTTATGGCCTAATGCAAGGGCTTGAGATTCCTCAAGCGATGCGATTAGGTGGGGCTTCTGCTTCGATTGTTATTTCTAAACATAGCTGTTCTGATGCAATGCCAACAAGGGCAGAGATTTCTGCATTCATGGAAACGGCTGAGGAAATTGTATAGAAACATCATAAACCATTAATTAAGCAAGGGCGTATCCTATTGGACGCTTCTACATTACATAAAAGGGAGAGAATGAATATGACAGTACAAACAGCACAAATTGTAAAAAACTATATTGGCGGCGAATGGGTAGAATCCATTTCAACTAAGATGGAAGCTGTATATAATCCTGCAACAGGAGAAGTAATTGCTCAAGTACCACTTTCAACAAAAGTAGATGTTGAACAAGCTGTATTAGCAGCAAATGAAGCATTCAAATCGTGGTCCAAAACAGCTGTGCCAAAACGTGCTCGTATTCTATTTAAATATCAACAATTATTAGTAGATAACTGGGAAGAGTTAGCGAAACTTATTACGATTGAAAACGGAAAAAGCTATAACGAAGCTTACGGTGAAGTTCTTCGTGGTATTGAGTGCGTGGAGTTTGCAGCGGGTGCTCCGACATTAATGATGGGAAAACAGCTTCCTGATATTGCAACAGGTATTGAGTCTGGCATGTATCGTTACCCAATTGGTGTTATAGGCGGGATTACACCTTTTAACTTCCCAATGATGGTTCCATGCTGGATGTTTCCACTTGCAATTGCTTGCGGTAATACATTTGTGTTAAAACCTTCAGAGCGTACACCACTTCTAGCAGCAAAATTAGCAAAATTAGCTGAAGAAGCTGGTTTACCTAAAGGTGTATTAAATATCGTAAATGGCGCACACGATGTAGTAAACGGTCTTCTTGAACATAAATTAGTGAAGGCAATTTCATTTGTAGGTTCTCAGCCTGTCGCAGAATATGTATACAAAAAAGGAACAGAAAATTTAAAACGAGTTCAAGCATTAGCAGGGGCGAAAAACCATTCCATTGTATTAAACGATGCAAATCTTGACCTAGCAACAAAGCAAATTATTAGTGCTGCATTTGGTTCAGCTGGTGAGCGTTGTATGGCTGCTTCTGTTGTTACAGTAGAAGAAGAAATTGCAAATCAATTAGTTGATAGATTGGTAGAAGAAGCTAATAAAATTGTCATCGGAAATGGTCTTGATGAAGATGTATTTTTAGGACCAGTTATTCGTGATAACCATAAAGAGCGCACAATTGGTTACATCGATTCCGGTGTAGAACAGGGTGCTACATTAGTTCGTGATGGACGCGAAGATACAGCTGTAAAAGGAGCTGGTTACTTTGTTGGCCCAACAATTTTTGACCATGTTACAAAAGAAATGAAAATCTGGCAAGATGAGATTTTTGCTCCTGTTTTATCTATTGTTCGTGTGAAATCATTGGATGAAGCGATTGAAATTGCCAATGAGTCTCGTTTTGCAAATGGAGCTTGCATTTATACCGATAGCGGGGCAAGTGTACGTCAATTCCGTGAAACAATTGAATCAGGTATGTTAGGTGTGAATGTTGGGGTTCCGGCGCCAATGGCATTCTTCCCGTTCTCTGGCTGGAAAGATTCTTTCTATGGTGATCTTCATGCGAATGGTACTGACGGCGTTGAGTTTTATACAAGAAAGAAAATGCTTACATCTCGTTGGGAAAAGTAATCATGAAGAGAGAAGTAGACTCTTTCTAGTTGTTTGTAAGCGAAAGTAACGCAAGTGGTAAAACATAAGAAGGAAGTATTAGGAGTCTTTCAAATTCCTAATACTCCTTTTTCATATGCAGAATGACTGTTAGAGATAGAAAGGAGCAAATCATATGCAAACTGTTAGAATGACGACGGCGCAAGCATTGGTAAAGTTTTTAAATCAGCAATATGTAGAGTTTGATGGAAAGCAACAAAAGTTTGTTAAGGGAATCTTTACGATTTTTGGTCATGGAAATGTAGTAGGCCTAGGTCAAGCTTTAGAAGAAGATGCAGGGGAATTAGAAGTATATCAAGGAAGAAATGAGCAAGGAATGGCAAATGCTGCGATGGCCTTTGCGAAACAAAAACACAGAAAACAAATTATGGTATGTACTTCTTCTGTTGGTCCTGGATCAGCAAATATGATTACCTCTGCTGCTACAGCTTCTGCAAATCATATTCCCGTTTTACTGCTTCCAGGTGATGTATTTGCAACGAGACAACCTGATCCTGTTCTTCAACAAATTGAACAAACGCATGACTTATCTATTTCTACGAATGATGCTTTCCGTGCGGTAAGTAAGTATTGGGACCGGGTGAATCGTCCTGAGCAATTGATGACAGCTATGATTCAAGCCATGCGTGTTTTAACGAATCCGGCAGATACAGGTGCTGTAACAATTTGTTTACCACAAGATGTCCAAGGGGAAGCTTGGGATTTTCCAAGTTACTTCTTCCAAAAGCGTGTTCATCGTATTGAACGTCGTCTACCTACAAAAGCCAGTTTAGCGGATGCGATAAAAATGATTAAGAAAAAGAAAAAGCCAATTATGATTTGCGGTGGTGGTGTAAGATACGCAGAAGCGGCAGAGGAATTCAAACAGTTTGCTGAAACATTCCGCATTCCATTTGGAGAAACGCAAGCTGGGAAAAGTGCGATTGAAAGTAGCCACCTATATAATCTTGGCGGCATTGGGGTAACTGGAAATTTAGCAGCTAATATAATTGCAAAGGAAGCCGATCTTGTTATTGGAATCGGGACAAGATTTACTGATTTTACAACGGCATCTAAGCAATTGTTCCAGAATAAAGAGGTTGAGTTTTTAAACATCAACATTTCAGAATTCCATGCGAACAAACTTGATGCATTAAAGGTTATAGCAGATGCAAAAGAAACACTTCTTGCTCTAATAGATGAACTGCAATCGATTGAGTATCAATCTAGTTACACAGTAGAAATCACTGATGCAAAAGAGGCTTGGGAAACAGAATTAGCACGTCTACATAATATTCGCTTTACAGGTCAAGGTTTCACGCCGGAAGTTGAAGGTCATTTCGATGAGAATTTAAATGAGTATGTAGACGCACTTGGTACAGAATTAACACAGACTACGGTCATTGGACAAATCAATACATTAATTGATGAAGATGCAATTATTGTTGGCGCGGCAGGAAGTCTTCCGGGTGATTTACAAAGAATGTGGGCATCAAGAAAACCAAATACATATCACATGGAGTATGGATACTCTTGCATGGGTTATGAGGTTGCGGGCGCACTAGGTGTAAAGATAGCTGAACCATCGAAGGAAGTATATGCAATGGTAGGGGATGGTAGTTACCAGATGCTTCATTCTGAGCTTGTCACAAGTCTCCAAGAAAACAAAAAAATTAACGTCTTATTGTTTGATAACTCCGGATTTGGTTGCATTAATAACTTACAAATGGGCAATGGAATGGGGAGCTTTGGAACAGAGTTTCGCTATCGAAACCAGGAAACTTGTAAATTAGACGGGGCAATTATGAAAATTGATTTTGCAGCTAGCGCAGCTGGATATGGTGTGAAAACGTATCGTGTTACATCGATAGAACAATTACAGGAAGCGCTTAAGGATGCGAAAAAACAAACAGTTTCTACATTAATTGATATTAAAGTATTACCAAAAACAATGACAAATGGATACGATTCATGGTGGCATGTAGGTGTTGCAGAAGTATCTAAAAGTCAAAGTGTACAAGCTGCGTACGAGAGTAAAGTAAGTAACTTGCAGCAGGCAAGGTCTTATTAGATTAGGGCACAAAGAGAGCTTTTTATCTACATACATATTGATTAGGAAGCTCTCTTTTTAATGACCAGTTAAGAGAATTTGGCGAAATTCTATCACATTTTGTAAAGAGGAGAGACAAGGGGATGTTCAAAGAAAATACAATTAAACTTGGAATTGCACCAATTGCTTGGACAAATGATGATATGCCGGAGCTAGGAGCAGAAAATACGTTTGAACAATGTATTAGTGAGATGGCACTAGCTGGATTTAATGGAAGTGAGGTAGGGAATAAATACCCGAGAAATACAGTTGTATTAAAAAAATCTTTGGAATTACGAAACCTAGAGATTGCTAGTGCATGGTTTAGTACGTTCTTGACAACGAAGCCACTTGAAGAGACAGTACAAGCATTTATTAAACATAGAGATTTCTTGCATGATCTGGGCGCAAAAGTCATTGTTGTATCAGAGCAAGGACATAGTATTCAAGGTTTAATGAATGTACCACTATTTCGCAATAAACCCGTTTTTACAGAAGAAGAGTGGGAAAAGCTAGCGGATGGGTTACATCACCTCGGTAAATTAGCTCAGGAAAAGGGGCTACATATTGTATACCATCACCATATGGGTACGGGTGTTCAAACAACAGCAGAAATTGAAAAGTTAATGGATATGACGGATCCAGAGTTTGTATCTCTGCTTTTTGATACAGGTCATCTTGTTTTTTCAGGAGAAGAGCCGCTTTATATTTTGAAAAAATATTTACCTCGCATTAAACATGTACATTTAAAAGATATTCGCCAGGAAGTAGTAAATGCTGTAAAGGAAAACAATTTAAGCTTCTTACAGGCAGTGAAGAATGGTGCGTTTACAGTTCCAGGAGATGGCGTAATTGTATTTGATGAAGTTTTTACTATTCTTGCAAACTCTGAATATAAGGGCTGGTTTGTGGTAGAAGCAGAGCAAGACCCAGCTTTAGCGAATCCTTTTGAATACGCATTAAAAGCTCGAAGATTTATACAAGAAAAAGCAGGTTTGTAATTTAAGCATTTTAAGATTATCCCTAAGTAAATGGTATGGTAATCAACATGTCTTCTTACAAAAGGGGTAAAAAGACGTGACGGTTGGTTTTGCATTTAATAAATAATATTGAAATAGGGGAGTATGTAATGCCATTAGTTCAAATGAAAGATATTTTAATTAAAGCAAATCAAGAGAATTATGGGGTTGGAGCTTTTAGTGTCGCTAATATGGAAATGGTAATGGGAGCTATTCAAGCAGCTGAAGAGTTACGTTCCCCGCTCATTCTACAAATTGCGGAAGTTCGTTTGAATCATTCGCCCATTCATATGATTGGTCCTTTGATGGTAGCTACAGCGAAAAAAGCAACTGTTCCAGTAGTAGTTCACTTTGATCACGGTATGACGTTTGAAAAAATTAAAGAGACATTAGAAATTGGTTTTAGTTCGGTTATGTTTGATGGCTCTCACTATCCGTTAGAAGAGAATATCCAAAGGACAAAAGAAGTTGTGGAGCTTGCGAAACAGTACGGAGCGACAGTAGAGGCTGAGATTGGCAGAGTAGGTGGTAGTGAGGACGGATCAGAAGATATTGAAATGATGCTGACAAGTACTAAAGAAGCAAAAAGATTTGCAGAAGAAACAGATGTTGATGCGTTAGCTGTTGCGATTGGAAATGCGCACGGGATGTACAATGGAGACCCTGATTTACGATTAGACCGCTTGCAGGAGATTAATGGGATAGTCGATATTCCTTTAGTATTACATGGTGGGTCTGGCATTAGCCCAGAGGATTTCAAGCAATGTATTCAACATGGTGTTCGAAAAATTAATGTAGCAACAGCCACGTTTCAGAATGTAATTACTAGAGTTAACACTGCGGCCTTAAATACTCCTTATTTAGATTACTTTACGTACCATCAAGATGTAGTTGAGGCCGCATACGAAAACGTTAAAAATCATATACGCATATTCGGAAGTGAAAACAAAGCATAACCAGAAAGGCTTTCTTCATTAAATAATAGAAGGAACTCATAATTTAGTTAGTTGATAAAAGTAGAGAATGATAGAGTAGCCATAAAAAAAGGGGGAGAACATCATGTTAGGAAAATTAGGTGAATTAAATGAAGGCTATAATGTATTAACAGAAATGAACGGTCAATGCAGTGATATGTTAATGGATATAGGCATATATAAGATGTCTAATGGAAAAGAAGAGTTGCTATTTGATAATGAAAATGAAACGGCAGTACTTTTACTAGAAGGGACAATACGTCTAGAGTGGGAAGGAATGGAACAAGTTATTCAAAGACAGTCTGTTTTTGAAGAAAACCCTTGGTGTTTACATGTGGCTAAAAATGTGAAGGTTACAATTACTGCTCTTTCAGATAGTGAAGTGCTTGTTCAAAAAACAGATAATGATCAAGAATTTGCGTCCAAGTTGTATACTCCAAATGAGTGTCAAAGTGTTGTAGCTGGAGAAGGAGTATGGGAGGGAACAGCACAACGTGTTATTCGTACGATTTTTGACTATAACAATGCAGCGTATTCTAATATGGTAGTAGGAGAAGTTATTTCTTATCCAGGGAGATGGTCCAGTTATCCACCGCATCATCATAATCAACCGGAGGTATATTATTATCGCTTTAACAAGCCACAGGGATTTGGATGTGCGATGGTAGGTGAGGATGCTTATCGCGTTGTACATAATAGTTTTATTACAATTCCAGGTGAACTAGACCACCCACAAGCAACTGCGCCTGGATATGCAATGTATTTTTGTTGGATGATTCGACATCTTGAGAATAACCCATGGAATGATCGTATCATGGAGGAAGACCACAAGTGGTTATTAGAACCAAATGCGAAAATTTGGCCAGAAAAAGAATAGATGAAAATAAAGGTTCTGGACAAAAACGATGTCACTTGCAATTGTTTTTGCTAAGAACCACTAATTTTTTGTCAATGTAGGCAGGCTCTTATGTGAGGTAACGTAAGAGCTTGTTTGCATGTTCTACCTTTTTTTATGTACAATAGTAATAAGAGATGATATAGACAGGGAGAGGAAATCCATGTCCACTAAATTAGTAAATTTACGGATTGATTTTGCTTTTAAACAGCTTTTTGGAATAAAAGGAAATGAGGAAATTTTAACGGGTTTCCTAAATGCAATTTTAGAGGAATCTTTAGATGCACCTATTACTTCGCTACAATTAGATGATCCACATCTCCATAAATCTTATGAAGATGATAAGTTATCGATTTTAGACCTATTAGCAACACTGGATAATGGGACGCAAGTAAATATCGAAATCCAGCTTCGAAATACACATGATATGGTGAAGCGCTCCTTATATTACTGGAGTAAACTTTATACTTCACAAATGCAAGAAGGGATGCCATATCGTTCACTTCGGAAAACAATTACCATTAACTTACTAGACTTTATTTTATTTTCTCAGGATGATGAATTTCATACCATCGGACAATTATGGAATACAAAATTACAGCAACTCTTAAGTGACGACATTGAAATCCATTTTGTAGAGATACCGAAATTGGTAAAACAATGGCGTGAAGAAAAAGTAAACCCATGGGAAAATACATTTGTTCGTTGGATGTTATTATTACCAGCACATGAAGATGAACATTTAACTCAAACATTGGAGGAGATTGCGATGAATCAAGATCCAATTTTACAAAAGGCAATAAATAAATGGGAAAATATGAGCCATGATTCTTCTTTTAGAACAGCGTACGAAGCTCGAGAGAAATTGCTTTTAGATGAACAAGCTAAGTTAGCACATGCAGAACAAGAGGGCATGGAAAAAGGTATTGAGCAAGGTAAGATGCAGATGATCCGAGGAATGCATGAAATTGGTGTACCACTTGAAACTATTGCAAAAGCAAGTAAGTTGAGTGTGAAAGAAATAGAACGTATCTTAAATCTAAGATAAATATATGTGAGTATACAGAACTCATGAGTAGAAAAATTAGACGTTCATTATCATAGTACGTTTAATGGGAAAGCATTGTTGAAGATTTCAGCAGTGCTTTTTCTATATCATTTAAGGCAATTGATCTTTTGTAAAAAAAGTAAATTGCCTTTTTATGATTTAAAAATATTTTAACTTTGTAATAAAGGAACCTAAATCATAACCTGTTTTTATTATAGCTATAGCTGAAAGCACAGTTAATGGATATTTAATATATGGATTGTTGAGGCATTCCATTATGTTTTTCATGTTGCAAACCTCCATGGTATTATTTACATCATTATATTAATTATCTCAAATATAATGAATAATAGTCAATATAATGTAAAGAAAGATACTTAATTGAAGGAGAACTAAACAAAATAATGGATAACAAAACAATCGTACTTTTTATAAAAATTACATAGTAATTCACAAGGAAAGACTTCATTTTAATCAAACTTTATTTCAAAGCTACAACAACTATATTACTCTGTTTCAATAATGGCAAAATAAATATCATTGTACAGTTGATGTACGCAAATAATAAACCTGTTAAAAAGCAATAATATCATTTCAAAAAACTTTAGAAACCCATGGTAATAATTGGTGTAATTACTCTTTATCCTGTATGATAAAAATGGAAATATTCCAATATTTTTATAGTCAATAATTGACTTAATAGAAGTAGAAAAATTATTGATAGAAAAGAAAAGGATGACCAAAATGTGAAGAAAAAGGAACTGGTATGGCATAGACGGTGTTTTTGTTAAAGATTTAAAATATGAAATAGGATCGCTTGAATCTCATGCACTATCCATACATAAAACTAACTTTGAAGATTGGGAGTTAGAGTTAAGTGCCTATGAAGAAGAATTATATTATTTTGAAGAAGCAAAACAAAAACAGGAACCTATAGAATTTGCTGTTTATATCCAATATATGAATCGTTTAACAGGAAAAGCGATAGTGAAAAGTATTGAAGAAAATACAATTGTAGTAAAAGGAAGTGCTGTTTTATATGGTTATAGATATGTATCATCACTTTGAAAATATTTCGACCTTTAAACAGAATAAAATAAACAAATTAAGGGGTATGTAAGATGGGGAAATTTGTGAAAGACCAAAAGGTAGTTGCACTGACATTAGAAGGATTAGCACCATGTACAGTTGTAAGAGTAGGTTGGATTTTCATTATGGTAGAAGTAGAAGAAACGAAACATTTATATTCTGTTACAAAAAGTAAACTAACACCTATAGAGGAAGAGAGACACTACCTTTTAGAAGAGAGTATTGATGAAGACGGTGTATTCGATATAGGTAGATTGTTTGCTAAAATAGAAGCAGAAGACATGGACCTTGCAAAGAAATCATTTGAAGAAAATGAAGACTTCAAGAAATATGAAGATTTTCACAATCCATCAGAAGGGAAACTGTATGATGTAGAGTACTATACTACAATAAAAACAGGTAAAGAGTTACTAGAACAATACTTTAATCGAGAAGAGCTAGAGCGTAATGGTACTAATTAAATTAAATGTGAGAACAGTTAAAGGTCAAATCTTATTTATGTTAGGTATATAGAATAAAAAAATTTATAATTGCTTTATCCTTTGAAAATGAAAATAAAAATAAGATTTCCGATATATACAAGAACAGGAAGTATGATTGAATATATATTTTTCTTTTCACTTATTGTAATTGACATAACTTTAATTGGAGGTTCTTTTAAAATTACATGAAACATAGGGAAGAAATACAGCACTCGAACAGCTATTTAATGTTCAAGTGCTTATTTTATGTAGAGTCTAGATTTTAATTAATGATGAGATAACTTTATATCTTATTTATACAAATTATGATATGGTACAATATGTTAATTAAATACAATTTTTTCTAAGGGGATGGGGCATAGTGAAAGCAAAGAAAATAGTAACGTTTGCGATACCGTTCATGCTATTGGCAGGTTGTGGTACCGATAAAACAGACGCAAAGCCAAAAGAAAAAGTAGAATCTAAATCAGAAACGAAAGAAAAGCTGTCAAAAGAGAAGTATCCAACTCGAATGACTGGTTTATCTTCTGAGTTAGTGCAGAAGATTACAGTAATAACTGAGATAGCTATGGATAAAACTAAAAAGGAAACTGACTTAAAGAAAGAAATTCTAAAAGAAGAGTCTGAGTTGCAAAAGATTATCACTAAGTTTAAGAAGATAGACCCACCAAAAGAGTTTGAAGACGCTCATAAAGAGATTTTAAAAGCAGTAGACTGTTATAGTGAAGCCTATGCACTTCAAGTAGAGATTATAAAGGGTAAAGGAAAAGTAACAGACGAAGATAGAGAAAAGTCTAAAAAGTCAATGGACTTGATTAATGAGGGTAACAAGTACTGGCATAAAGGATTCGACCCTATTGAATCCCATAATGAGAAGGAAGCAAAAGCCTTAGGTTTCGATGTAGATACGAAGATCGACTCTAAGTCGTCAACTACTTCTGATAATGGTAACGTACAAATATCCGCAGACGGTAACGAGTTAATCGGTTCTTGGGGTAGTTACAAAGGTTCTGAGTTTCGTAAGGGTTTAGACTTTAGACAAGATAAGTCATTCACGGCTTATGATGACACTGGTAACTCTTCTTATGAAGACAACCATATGACAGGAACATGGTTATACAATAAAGACAGTAATAAAGTAACTTTGATTCCTACTGAGTTTGTTAAGGACGGTAAGAAGATAGATGCTAGACAAATGAATGCTGTAGTAGATTATACTGTTGAGTTCTTGAGAGCAGGTTCTTTAAGAATGGTAGATAGTAAAGGTAACAAATTAGAAGTAGAGAGACAGAAGTGAATTTGAAATAAAATCGAACTGTTTATAAAAAAAGCTGAACCACTAGATTCCTTTGTATAAAAGGAATCTTTTTTATGCTTATTTTTAATTACAATATTCTTATAGGGTAATAATTTTGTTACAAGTAATGAGGCAAAAGACGAAAGAGGTGTGGATCTGAAATAAAGTTTAATCGTTTTGAAAGTTTATTTCCAACCAACAATATTACTAATATGTATCACCGTAAAAATTACTTCAATAATTATTTATATAAGTTCAAACAAAAAACGCTGTAAAATTATTACAGAGTTCTATCTCGGTTTTTCATTTGTTATTTACTTGGTGATAACGTCAAATCTCCAAATTTCTTTTTAATAGCTGAAGTCGTTGCCTTAAATTTATATTCATCACCATCTTTTTTTCCTTCAAATACAATTGGATCTTTCCCATCTTCTTCTAAACTAATTTCATCTTTGTTAATTTTATATGTAAACCCTCTTGTGAAAGCTCCTATCTTGAAAGAAACTGTATTTTTAGCGAATTCTGCTGTATATGATTCGCTATTGGTAGCAACGACATTCCACTTTTTAGATTGCAAATCATTTGATGGATCTTTACCACAACCACTTAACCCCATAATTGCTATAACTATTAATAAAACATAAATACTTTTTCTTTTTAAATCCTTCATACTCTTTTCTTTACCCCCCTTTAAATAACAAAAGGATATGCTTTAGCCATTTAAAAGCTGAAAGTCATACTCTTTCTATATTTCCCCTAAAATACCTTTCTATGTATATTATTTTACAATAAATCACAAAATAGTACGAATATTCTTATATTGTTGTAGTAAGTTTCGTAAAAACTCGTCAACTTGCATCAAGAATATGAAACGATTCTCGCAAAAGGAGAAGAATTGAATTCCATTCGCCCAAAAGAGAAGAACGCCCGCGGAAGACCGAAGCAAAGTCTGGTGCG
Source organism: Bacillus sp. EKM501B (assembly GCF_011800505.1). Classification (NCBI taxonomy): domain Bacteria; kingdom Bacillati; phylum Bacillota; class Bacilli; order Caryophanales; family Bacillaceae; genus Bacillus; species Bacillus sp. EKM501B. The sequence continues at coordinate 25,317 of NZ_JAALFZ010000028.1, forward strand.
TAATCTCTTAAATCGATTGAGCACATATCAAAACTCGATTTTGGCATTCCTTCTCTACCCCGCTATTCCATTTGATAATAATCAAGCGGAACGAGATATACGCCCAGTAAACACCCCTTCAAAATGGCAGAAGGCACTTTAGGGTGTCTTTTCTATATGAAAAAAATCCCCGCACAATGTACAGGGATAAAAAAATTTTAAGTCATGGTGAGACAGTTCCTGTTCTAGTCAATCAGGTAGTTTCTATTAAAATAAAACAAAAGGTATGCTTCGAAGAAAAACCTTTGTATTAGAACGGAGGCTCTGTCATGGAGCTATGTTAGAGATACTTATTTTATTTGTTTTGTAAATTATCTTGAATTTGTTGTTCCATATTTTCTAGTGATGTTTTAAGGGAATTACTAGAATTATCGTTATTTGTCTTTTGGAAGTTAGTCGTTTTTTGTTTTTTCGCTACAGAAGAATTTTCATCATCAGAGTAACGTTTTACTGTATTATTATCAATATTAAATTTGCCTTGGTGAGAATTTAAAGGATAATAGATTGTTTCATTAAAACCAAAGAATCCTGGTTTTTGTTGAACTCCAAAAATTAAAACCGATTCATTTTTTTTCGTAATTGGTGCCCCATCAAAAGAAATTTGTACTGGTGTGTTTTTTTCGTTTTCCGATATTTCGAATTTTTCTGGATTATATTCATGTATTTTCCCTTTAGTCGTTATCCCACCGCGCTCTAGTACATGTATGATATCTCCAGTTTTGGCTTTATTGTTAAAACTTTTCGTAACTTGTACTTTTGATTTTGTAAATGTACTTTGATCTTTATCGAAGTAATTTGTTTCAATGATTTTTCCTTCTATTATAATATCAGAACTATTTACTAAATCTTGAACGGAATCATATGTTTTTTTGAAATCTGCATGTGAGTTAACTTCCATTGTGGTATTTGTATTTTTTGTTTTGTTATCAGACTGTTTTGTTTCGGCTAAAATGTTATTACTTTTTTGATTTTCTCCGTTAATTTCATAATTAGAAAAAGCATATAGTCCACTTAGGATTCCTAGCGTTCCAATTCCAATAAGAACTTTTTTCATATTTTATACTTCCTTTCCATTATCTATATAAAGTATTAATCTCTATTAAATTATCGTAAGTAGCCCTATTAACATCTCTATTACTTGGTCCCTGTCTCATAATACTTTGACGGTTAGGTTGGCCATCATGTGCTAGTCCAAAACAATGTCCTATTTCATGTGCCATTACACCTTTTCTATGAAATTCACTTAATTCATTAAAACGAAGATCATTTATTTTAACGGCAGTCCAACTCCAATTTGTTTTCCAAGGCAGAACTTCACCACCGTTTTTGTACATATAGGCTTCTGCTATCGTTTCATCACCGTCAATATATTGTGATTGTGTGTGAAAATCCATACTACTTGAGCTTTTATTGGTTGTATTTTTGAAATCAATAGGTGTAGCTAAAATGTGTCCAGTATGAACCCAATCACTCATTGCTTGATGGATATAAGAAGCTTGTGGTTGAGATAGTTCGGATACCCAATATGATTTATTTGCTACGCCGCCATCCATTTTATATCCCCAATAATCTGCGTGGCTTGATGGTGTGGAAACAAATAAAGTAGAAACACCTCCTAAAACTACGATAGTTGACAGCGTTTTCTTTTTCCATTTCTCAAACATAATATTCCTCCCTAATAATGTAATAATAAGGAAAATAATTCCTATAATGTAGAATAATATCACATTATGTCTGGGGTGTTCTTGAGAAAAATATATTAGAATATTTAAAAATTTTAGTTTTCTATTTGTTGTAAGGTAAAATATTCCTAGTGGGATTTTCGACTTTGTCGATGAATACTCTAAAAATTTTTTGTATTTAAGGAGAATACTATGAAAAAATATATTTTGGTTTTTGTAGTTCTATCTATTTTTTTAATAAGTGGTTGTAGTAAAGAGAGTAGCCTTGTGGATGAAAAAAAGGATGTAATACTAAAACACGAAAAAATCGTTAATCTGAATGAATTTAAGTCTTTTGTTGAAAATGTAAAGCTTGAAAAACCGGATAAGGTGAAAATTGTTTCTTATACTGATGAGGGGGATCCAATTGTAAAAACTTTAAATTATGATGGGAAGGAAATAAGATACTCAATTGATAATTCAAATGATAAGTTTTCAAGTGAAAATAACAAAGAACAGAAAACTGTTTGTAAAAAATTGAATAAAAGACAAGAGAATAGTCAGGTTGTATATTACTTAGATGAATGTTCACAAAAAGATATAGATAATATGCTTTTAAACATTCCAATGGAGGGATAAAAAATACGAGAGTTAGAGAAGGTACTAGCGTTATTGACACTGCGCTGGTATTTCTCCTTCATTATCAAGCTTTTAATCAGACACTGCCCTAGGGTGGATCTCTCCCCGCTAAGCTCGGAAAAAATCTAATATAAAGGCATTTTCATGGATTAAAATAAACGATATTCTATTAAAAAAGCAGTGGCTATTACCACGTGAATCCTTCAGATCAAGGAGGTAAATTCGCTGTATCCGACTCTAGTAAGTAACCTACTAATACAGAAATGATAAAATTCATCAATGCTTATAAAAGTGCAAGCTCTCGTCTCATCAAGAGAGACTTTCCACAAGTGAGAAAGAAACTATGGAAAGAAATGTTTTGGTCAAGAAGTTTTTGCTTACTAACTACTGATGGTTTATCAATAGACGTAGTAAAAAAATATATTGAAAATCAAGGTGAAATGATATGACAAAGCAGAATAAAGTATATAAATTCCATTTGTATCCAACAGAAGAACAAGCACACCTTATGCGTAAAACCTTCGGTTGTGTACATTTCGTGTATAATAGAATGTTAGCTGAACGAAAAGAAGTGTACGAAAAATACAAAGATGATAAGAAACAACTCAAGAAACAAAAGCTTCCCACTCCTGCGAAATACAAAGCAGAATTTCAGTGGTTAAAAGAAGTTGATTCATTAGCATTGGCAAATGCTCAACTAAACTTGCAAACTGCCTATAAAAATTTCTTTCGTGGTCAAAATGACTTCCCAACATTCAAAAGCAAAAAAGACAGAAAGTCTTATTCAACGAATGTAGTGAACGGAAATATTATGTTGTTTAACAGTCATATCAAATTGCCAAAACTGAAAATGGTACGTATCAAGCAGCATAAAGAAATACCACAAGACCATGTAATCAAGTCATGTACGATTTCTATGACACCTACTGGTAAATACTATGTGTCTATCTTGACTAAATACAAAAAAGAGATTGTACAAAAAGAAGTAGAAACAGTTGTGGAATTAGACTTTGCGATGGATCGATTATACGTTAGTTCTGAGGATGAGAGAGCCAATTATCCTAAGTTCTATCTTGAAATGTTAGAACGATTAGCAAAGGCACAACGAGTATTATCAAGAAGAACAAAAGGTTCTATTCGTTGGAATAAACAACGTATCCGTGTAGCTAAGTTACATGAAAAAGTAGCGAACCAACGTAAGAACTTCCTTCATTATAAGTCTAAAGAGTTAGCTACTCATTTTGATGTTATAGCTATTGAAGATCTAAATATGAAAGGAATGTCGCAAGCACTTCATTTTGGAAAAAGTGTCGCTGACAATAGTTGAGGTATGTTCACTTCTTTTTTAGCTTATAAACTACACGAACAAGGCAAACAACTTGTGAAAATAGACAAATAGTTTAATATGTAGCAGTTGTGGAAATGTGAAAAATATGTCATTGTCTGAGCGAGTCTATTCTTGTATATGCGGTGTAAATCTCGATAGAGATTATAACGCAGCTATCAATATCAAAAATGAAGCAATACGCCTATTGGCGTTAGCATAGATAGCAATAAAATAACCCTTGGAACAAGGGAGTTAGCTCGGCTGTCTTAGGACGAATTCGTTAGCTACCAAAAGTAACGACTAACCGAGAAGCCCCTACTTCAAACAGTCCGCTAGGACGTTAAGTGGCGGGTAGTTCACTTGGTTACTATAGTTTGTATCACCATGAAATGTATAAACCTCTTCTATATCAATAAAAATAGAATAAAGAATGTGTAATGAAGTACTCATCCAATTATTATGTGTATCACAATTGGATGGGTACTTTTTTACTTATTCCAAAATAGGGATAAAGCTAAATGCAATGGATAGTTATCAAAAAGCGAGTGTACAAATGTAACAAATGAAATTTCTATCTATAAGTGTGGTTCTTCTATTTAATCAAGGATGATTTAATACTTTCTTAGTTTTGGTTAAGGAAATTTATATACTTAAAGTAAAGGGGGTAATTTTTAATGAAGGGGGAGGAGAATTTGAAAATTTTCAACTCAGTTGCTCCTGCGCAAACAAAAAACGAAGATTTACCATTCGATATTTCCTGGATGACTGATTGGATTACAGACTGGTTTGGTTCTTTGTTTAATGGCGGCAGCGATGTAATAAAAGATGGGGGAGATAAAATAGATGTTGCGGTCCATGCGAGTGTGCCTGCATTTTTTGATGTAATTTTCCTTACTCTTTCTGTAGTAATTTTAATATCATTATTAGTTTTTGGGGCTTCTTTGTGGTTTAAACATATAAAGTGGAAAAAAAGATCTATATATTTTGGAGTAGGTTCATTTATTCTCATACTATTAATAAGGATTCTACCAGTGTTAATGTTGACAACACGTTCTTTTGATTTTCAAACCTTTATGAGTAATATGGTGGGCTTAATTACCTCTATAATTTTAGGAACAGCTGTATTAATGTTTTTGATATCTTTAGCATTAGGTATGCTTTATAAGAAATTTGAACATCCCAAATATGGAAAATGGAGTTCAAGTTTGAGATATAGTTCCATTTTTATATTTGTAATGACATTGTTAGTACCGGCCTTACTGCGCCATTTATAATTTTGGTTTATATAAGGAGATAGAGGAATAGTGAAGGTAACATCTATATTTATTCCTTCTATATATACTAGTACTTATTCTCCTTTAGGTTTCTAATTTAAATCTAATAAGTTAAAAAGCTTTTGGTGTATGAGGTTTTGGTAAGGGAGGATGAGTATTAGTGACTACGTTCATTGTAATGGTTAGTATTTTCTTAATTCTATTCGTAATTGGTCCTAAAGCGACTAAGAGAAAAGAAGAAAAAGATAGAATAGAAAAAGAACATAAGCAGAAAATGGAGGCTTTAGAGAAAGAAAAGTTGGATTTTGATATAAATGGAATCAAAGTAAGGTTACATAAAAAGCCTAAGTTAAAGAAAAGTATATATAAAATAAAGAGTAACAGATAACTTTTTAATTAAAAAGGGAAAGGGATAGAATGGACAACGGGTTTCTTTGAACAAAGTAGGTAGCATCATACCGAACAGATGTAGAAGAGTGATTTAGGGAGTTGGTACAAGGAATATGCGACGAATTAGAAATTATCATTGTCGCTTTAGAGTGTAACAAAGACCATACACATATGTTTTTAAACACGCTGCCAACAATTAGTCCTTTGATATTATGGTAAAAATCAAGGGAGTGACTTCAAAAATTGAGAGAGGAATTTCCTTACCCTAAACATTTTCCAAGTTTATGGGCATGTAGTTATTTTGTATCTACCGCAGGAAATGTATCGAGTGCAACTTTTAAAAAATATGTAGAAAAACAAAAAACAAGGAGCTGAGAAAGGTGCAAATTAAATGTAGTAATTGCGGATTTGAACAATTTATGAAAGACCATAAATTCAACAGAGAATATAGAGATGACTACAATAATGCCTTGTTTGTTCTGTGTGGGAGAAATGCATGTGATACTTCTCAAATTAAAATCCCGAGTGGTTATATCAGAAAAATGATGTGGCTTGGTTCGTGGTCAATTGTAAGAGTTATAACTTTAGACGAATACAAAAGTCTTAAAAGAGCCAGACTTCTTAGGGATTTAGTTGTAGAAAAATATAACAAACTGTAACAGTAAAAATCAAGCTACTTCCTACAAAAGAACAGGCTTTCATCTTAAAGGCTATTGGAAGAGAATATATCTCTACAATCAATGCACTTGTATCTGAAATGGCACAGCAAAGAAAATATATGAAATGAAAGAAGCCATTTGTGATAGAATGGCTCTTTTTGTATTAAAATATTTTCCCATGTTCAGTATTTTGTTGCTTGAAGTGAAACTAAATCTGAAAATAGCTACTAATTCTAGAGTGATACCTAAAACTTGAATTACTTTCTTTATTTTCTTCTGTGAATATTCAAAAATAAGTTTCTCAAGTTAAAATATTGTGAATATATTTATAAATACAAGTATACCGTGATAATATTTGATAAAAGGGGGTAGGAGCAGATGAGTGTTAACCTCATTTCTAACGAAAAAATCACCAAATTATTAAATGACTGGTATCAAGCTATGATTGCACAACGTGTATTACAGTCCGAAAAGATAAAAGAAGATATTGAAAGTAAAATTAATTATATCAAGGAAGATCAAACAATATTAATGTATTACGCTTTACTAAATGCGCGGTACAGCCTTCTAATTCGTGATACGAAGGGTTCGAAAGATATTTTAGACAAAGTTGAACCTTTACCAGACGAAAATGAAACATTTTTAGAGTACTATTATCATTTATTTAAAGCTATTTACGCCATCAATACGGCAAACAATAGTGAAGCAAGGGTTCATTTTGAAGAAGCTGAAAAGCTTCTAGATTACATGCATGATGAAATTGAAAAAGCAGAATTTAATTATTGGGTTGCTGTTTACTACTACCATATAATGAAACCAATTCTAGCAATTCAATATGCTATGAAGGCAAATGAAATATTTATAAATAACGCAGGATATGAACTGAAAATAGCAGCATGTTTAAATACTTTAGGAATGGCAAACATACGACTAAATGAATTTGAAAGTGCAGAAGAATATTTACTTTCAGCATTAGACACTTTCAAAAAATCAGGTGATGAAATTCTAATTAAACGCGTTAAGCATAATTTAGGACTTTTATATGCAAGTCAAAATATGCCAGAGTTAGCAGTTAAACATTTAGAGAATTCATTAGAGAATAACTTTAAAACTATGTTTCTTTTAGCGAGAGAACATTTCAAGCTAGGAAAGCATACTATTGCTAATGAATATATTGAACAAGGTTATAAGCTTAGTGATGTAGGTTATCGTCATCATTTCGAAATCTTAAGGGCATTACATAATAAAGCACCACTCGAAGAATTTGAGAAATTAGTTATAGAAGGTATTTCTTATTTTGAAGCAGAAGAATTATATGAGTGGGTAAAAGAATATGCTTCTCTTTTAGGTGACCAATTCTACAATTCAAAAAATCATGAAAAGGCAAGCAAATATTTACACATTGCTTTAGACGCAGACAAAATAAGCAAAGAAAGAAGGGCGCTAAAATGAAAAAAGCTATCTTATTAATGATGATGTTGTCCACCGTTTTTACTTTTGGTTTTACTAATGTAAAAGACGTACCACAACAAGAATCAATTGAAGTATTTATGGATCATGGGGAGCATATTTAATTTTCTAAAAAGAGGCTAATAAAGTTTTATTTAATCTAATTATTAAACAGAGATCTGAGCGTATTACTGATGCTTGGATCTTTTTTAATAATAGGGATTTGTGAACATAACTATTGGTTGAGTACGGAAATAATGATTGTGGGGGAAAAAGATGAAATGGGGAATAGAAGCAATAAAGAGTTATGAATTAAATTGTAATGACTTAGATCGATATACATTTTTAGGGGAAGAATACCAAAGTACAAACTGGAGTTATTTATCTCTCTCGCATCTTCAAAATTTCTTAGAAACATCATGTTTGGATAGAGATATGATATTAGAACTGCTGCCAATTAATTTTAAAGGAATTGTATGGAAGTCTCTCGAGAGCGAGGACTTGGAATTTCTAAATACTTTAACAAACCCTATTAGATGTTTGGAGATTTTAGATAGATATAACTTAATGGATTCTGCAGCAACTTATAAACCAAGCATGGAATATAAACTGAGATGGTTAAAAGAGCGCTGGGTGAAAGGATATTATATTTTCGCCAACTGTTGAGATAAAGCTTGAATAATAGAAAGGAGGATATATTTGAGAGGACCGACTCATGTAGCAGCAGGGGCAGCATTCGCTTTAATTGGAGACTCTTTTTAAATTTACATGAAAAATAGGGAAGAAATAAGGCACTCGAACAGCTATTTAATGTTTAAGTGCTTTTTTTATGTAGAGTCTACATTTTAATTAATGATGAGATAACTTTATATCTTATTTATACAAATTATGTTATGGTACAATATGTTAATTAAATACAATTTTTTCTAAGGGGATGGGGCATAGTGAAAGCAAAGAAACTAGTAACGTTAGCGATACCATTTATGCTATTGGCAGGTTGTGGTACCGATAAAACAGACGCAAAGCCAAAAGAAAAAGTAGAGTCTAAATCAGAAACTAAGGAAAAGTTATCAAAAGAGCAGTATCCAGTTCGTATGACGGGTTTATCTTCTGAATTAATGAATAAAATTTCTTCTATAACTGAGATAGCATTAGATAAAACGAAGGACGAAAAGGAATTAGTAAAAGGGTTAGTAAAAGAAGAAGCTGAGTTACAAAAGACTATTACTAAGTTTAATAAAATAAAAGCGCCTAAAGAGTATCAAGACTCACATAAAGAAATATTAAAGGCGGTAGACTGTTATAGTAAGGCATATGCAATTCAGGCTAAAATGGCAAAAACGAATGCTAAAGACATAGATAAATCAAAAGCAAAAGAATCAATGGATTTAATCAGAGAAGGTAATGGTTATTGGAAAACTGGTTTCAAACCAGTTGAAGATGCTACAGTAAAAAAAGCAAACGATCTTGGTTTCGGTACAGGAATAAAAACTGATACTCCTTCAACTTCTAAGTCCGATGATGATAATGTGCAAATATCCGCAGACGGTAAAGAGTTATTTGGCACGTGGGGTAGTTACAGAGGTTCTGAGTTTCATAAAGGTTTAGACCTTAGAGAAGATAATTCATTCACGGCTTATGATGATACTGGTAAGTCTTCTTATGAAGATAACCATATGACAGGTACGTGGTTATATAATGCAGACAAGAAGCAAGTAACTATGATTCCTACTGAATTTGTTAAAGACGGTAAGAAGATAGATGCTAGACAAATGAATGCAGTAGTAGATTATACTGTTGAGTTTTTCAGAGCAGGTTCTTTAAGAATGGTAGATAGTAATGGGAACAAATTAGAAGTAGAAAGGCAGAAGTAAAATTGAAATAAAGTCGAACTGTCTATAAAAAAGCTGAACCACTAGATTCCTTTGTATAAAGGGATCTCTTTTGTGCTTATTTTTAATTACAATGTTCTTATAGGGTAATACTTTTGTTACAAGTAATGAGGTAAAAGACGAAAGAGGTGTGGATTTGAAATAAAGTTTAATCGTTTTGAAAATTTATTTCCAACCAACAATATTACTAATATGTATCAGCGTAAAAATTACTTAAATAAATTCCAAACAAAAAACTCTTTAAAATTATTACAGAGTTTTTTGTTGACTTTTCATTTGCTATTTACTTGGTGATAAAGTCAAATCTTCAAATTTCTTTTTAATAGCTGAAGTCGTTGCCTTAAATTTATATTCATCACCATCTTTATTTACTCCAAATACAATTGGATCTTTCCCATCTTTTTCTAAACTAATTTCATCTTTGTTAATCTTATTGGCTTCGAACAAGGGATGGCAGGAAGCCATCTTAATTGTTGGACATACAGAAAGTGTAACTTCACTATCTATCGAGTGTGTGTTTGGTGCATAATAGTCATACACCGAAATGGATGTGAATTAACTGATGATTAATAAAGCCTATAAGTTTCGTATCTATCCAAATTAAGCACAAGCTATTCTAATCAATAAAACGATCGGTTGTTTTCGCTTTGTATTCAATCATTTCCTATCCCTATAGGCTCACGCATGCAAAGAAACGCAAAAAGGTTGACATATGATTGACGTTTAACAAATCACTTGATAATATATTAGGTATCTAACATGTTAGTGGGTGATTTTTTGTCTTTATATGAACAAGTTAAACGCATTAATGAAGCTGAATATACAATAAACCGTTTGATATATAAACATTACAAGCAATATTTAAATATTGGCATTACAACACAACAAGCAGTTGTATTAGATATTGTATATTTAGCGAAACGTATTACGGTCGGTGAAATTGCGATTGAAATGAATATAAGCTCCAGCGCAGTTAGCCAATTAATAGCGAAATTGGAAAAGAATCAATATATTAAAAGGGAAATTAATCTTCAAAATCGACGTGAAATATATATAACGTTAGATGAAAAAGGATTAGAGTATTTTTCGAAACAAGATTATGTAGAACAGCAAATTGCAGATAAAATTTACAGCAAACTTTCATCAAAAGAGCTAGACGAATTTGAAAGAATTGTTGATAAATTAAGGGGGATTGTGATGAAGGAATTATAAAAATCCCTTCATGCCTAATATGTTAGATATCTAATTTGTTTAGGGGGCTAAAGTATGAGGGGTTTACTTGAAACTATCGCTTTTAACGGTGCAGTTTATTATGAAAAAAACGGTCAAATCAAGCAGTATTTTCATGGTTATCAAGAACTCGAAAAGAAGCACCTTATTAACAAAAATACACAATTTAATCTAGCATCATTAAGTAAAATGTTTACAGCGGTAATGACGTTTCAGCTAATCGAAAAAGGACAGCTACAGTTAGAAGATAAAATTACATGTTGGTTTAACGTACCATATTTTACAGAAGTAACAGTTGCAGAATTACTTACACACACATCTGGTATTCCAGAGTATATCACAGACGATTTAACAATAAGTGTTGAAACATTTATCGAAGGAGTGCTACCACAAAATACATCAAATGAGCATTGGTCTTATAGTAATACAAATTATGTTTTACTTGCCAAAATAATTGAAAAAGTGAGTGGTTTATCGTATGAAACGTATTTGCAACAATATATTGCAGAGCCATTAAATCTTACTCATATGACCACGCAACCTATAAAGCAATCTGTAGCGCAAGGTCAAACGTTTAATTATGAGAAGCAACAATATAAAAATGTGCTTGATGACCCATATTTACACGAAATCGAAAAATATAATGATCAATATGGTGACGGTGGTATTTATGCAACAGTCGCAGAGGTAGCGAAGTTTTTAAAAGCATTTTGGCAAGGGCAGTACATTAGCAAAGAGATTGTTCAATTTATGTTAACACCGACAGAAGTCACTAATAATTATAGTTATGGCTTTATCATTCAAAATGAGTGGGTTGGTCATACAGGTGGATGGCTTGGTTGCTCAGCACAAGCTTTTATAAATATATCTACAGGGGAAGTAATTGTGTTAGCGACGAATCAAGAAGTGTTTCCTCAATATGAACAAGAAATTATGAATTACTTAATGGGAATACAATATGCTGTAGAAGCACCAAAATATGTGATGACTTTACCGCTCACTATTAAAGATGATATTACGGGTTGCTATGAATTAGCAGATGGACTTGGCACAAGATTTACAATTAAAAAGGATGTACAATTTATGATTTCATTTGAACATCAGTTGTCTGTCCCACTTTTTAAAATAGATGAGTCATATTATTGGATACGTAATACGATGAGTTATGTAGATGATGCGAAGCATTTATTTATCGATGAAGGTATTGAAATACCATATCAAAAAGTTAATTGATATGGTCAGGAAGGTTCTGTTGTGAACTACTCGCCACTTAGCAAAGCTTGAAGTGGGAGCTTCTCAGTTCTACAAAGAAATTAACCTTTCGATTCCCTGAGCGATACTTCGGGGTATTACACCTAGATTTCCAATGCATGGACGCTCTTGTGGTAAGGTTGATATTTTACAAAGGAACCACATGGCTTAGTTTTAGCACTCTATTTTCTTCCTATAACCTCTTATATCAAGTTATTAAAGAACTTCATATAGCTTGTTTATCAAAAGTTTTTGGCTTTGCCAAAACGAAATTCAGCTCCCATCTATCGTTGGGTTACGCCCTTCACACGCTTGAGGAAGGAGAGTTCTTTCGGGGAATAAGTAAAATATCACATGTATAATTCTCCTTTTGCCTTTTTCTAGAGTGTTGCCTCAGTTAGACAACTTTTCAACAGAATTTTCAAAGTTATCCATATGATCAAAAAAGAACAGATGGATTTGCAGGATTAGTCTATCCAAAAGTGGGAGGTGTTCATTCATTAAAAGTTTGAACTTACAGTATAGGTTTCGATACCATTAGGAATCTACTAGCATTTGTAATCTTTTTCATGTATTTGCACCAAAATCCATTATTATAAGTAAATATGGTACAAAAATGATAAAACTCTTTTAAGGGAAATAATAAAGATTGACGGTTTATAAGTCACCTGCTAACATATTAGTTACCTAACATATTAGTTGCTTAATATATTAGTTATCTAACGTATTAGCGGGTGATTTTTTGTCTTTATATGAACAAGTTAAGCGTATTAATGAAGCTACATATACAATAGACCGTCTGATATTTAAACATTATAAACAATATTTAAATATCGGTATTACAACACAACAGGCGGTTGTATTAGATATTGTGTACGTGGCTAAGCGCAGTACGGTCGGCGAAATTGCGATGGAAATGAATATAAGCTCTAGTGCAGTTAGCCAACTGATTGCAAAATTAGAAAAGAATCAATATATCAAACGAGAAATTAATCTACAAAATCGACGTGAAATATTTATAACGTTAGATGAAAAAGGAGTGGAGTATTTTTCAAAGCAAGATTATGTAAAACAGCAAGTCTCAGATAAAATTTACAGCAAACTTACATCAAAAGATGTAGATGAATTAGAGCGTATTGTTGAAAAATTAAAGGAGATCGCGATGAAGGAATTATAATGATCTTTTTATGTTTAATTTGTTAGATGTCTAATTCTTTTAGGTTATTAACAAGTGAAGGTTTACTTGAAAATATTACGTTTACTTGTGCTATGTATCATGAAAGAAATAGATAAATCATGTTATTAAGAAATTACAAAGCAGCATCTTATTAAGGAAAATACACGATTTAATCTAGCATTATTAAATAAATATCTACAGCGGGGCATTCTAGCTAATCGAAAAAGGGCAGCTACGGTTAAAGATAAAATTATAAGTTGGTTTAACGTACAGCATTGTACAGAAGTGAGAGTGGCAGAATTACTTATACATCCGGTATTTTAGAGTATATTGCGAAAGATTTCATAATAAGTGTTAAATAATTTAATAGTCTTGTAGTTTTCTATTATAAATGGGATACAAGATTGCTAACATTATTTAAATTACATCATAAAAAAGTTGTATAGTGTCATAAATCTAGCTTTGAAATAAAGTCATTATGTATATAAACAAATGTGATGTTTAGAAAAAGTTTCTCAATCTTCATTTCCAATTAATTCGTTTACAAAATTACCTACATATGCTAATTTAATGGAGCTGAAGTAATAATATGGAAAAATAGTGATGTAGTAACTCTGAATTGAAAAATGAAGTAAATTATTTGGGAACTATGTTAGAAACTATCGTTGGTGTCATGAATGGTGTATCTGTATAATCAAACGATACATTGAATAATACCCCGTATAAAAATGTATTGAGTCAAGGTATAAATTCTGAGTAGGATTTTCTACTATTGAAAGATGAATTATCAGAATTGATGAAATTCAAAATCTTAATTCTTAAAATGAAAATCTATAATTTAATAGTTTCTCAAAGCAAAAAGAATTAGTATCAAAAATTACAAAAGTAGAAAATAGATAGAGCAAACTGTAGAAATTGAATTATTAAACGTTAGTATGTACGTTGGTTTTCAAAAAGGAGACTCTATTGAAGTAGAGGAAGGTGGTTCTATAGTTAGTTATAATAAAAATGAGATAACACAGATATTCTACCGTTGTTTCGCTTAACGGCATTTATAAAAAAGTTTAAAGAAATGCCATTTTTAAACTTTTTTATGAAGGGAATTCTATATCACGAAAAACTGACTATACATTTTGCATATTCAATTGGTGTGTGATTGCCAAATACTGAGTTGATTCTCTTTGAATTATAGAAGAATACAATATACTCAAAAAGTGATTTTTTACTTTACTCATTGTTTTATACTTCGTTTGATAAACAAGTTCTTGATTAAGAATGCGGTGAAGGTATGTGATACAAGCATTAATTGTAATAGTTTCTTTTGCGGTTCAAGTTGCCTATCAATTTATATTGTTTTAATAGTTTTGATAATCACTGGAAGCATACTGAATACTATACTCACTTGTTCTTTTTCAATTTTGATATTTCTATATATTTGGTTGAATTCTTGGGGGCTTGAAATGTTTTGCGCATAAGTTTTTGGTCGGTATAGCCATTTGGAATAAATACATTTAGAAATTCTCAGACTTTGCAGATCTTCTTCACTCAATATTGGGAGCGATGATGGTGAATAAATTCTAAATTAATCGAGTACTATGTCAGAATTAGTGCATCGCCTTTTTTAGAATTCTATTTTCCTCTTCGAGATTATTTAATTACTTTTGTAATGCTCTTAGTTCAGTACCTGAGGTAGAAATTTACTTCAAGTTGTTCGCTATTCTTTTTAATTCAACTATATAAGGGATTCACAATTAATCCAGTTTCTCGAATTAATTGTGCCACGGGTTTATTGTTCTCTAGAATATACTTTACTGTTTCTTTTTTATGTTGCATTATGACATTTTCCATTTGCTTTTTCCATATAAACACCACATTATTGTTATATTTTTTAGTAAAACAATATAGGGCTGCCTTTTAGTCTAGTATCAAGCCTAAAAGCATAAATTTATTACTATTTAATGTCTGTATATTCTTATAAAATCTAACGAAGGGCAGGTATAAATACTTATGGATCATGTGTTTTTTGAAGAGCTGAGCTTTATTATATGTAACATGAAAAAGTATAAAGATGAATTAAGATCAATCCTTATGGAAGTCAGCACGATTGAAAGTGCTGAGTATGAAATTAGTTCTAGCATTAATGTTCTGGAGCAAGCAACAAAGGAACTGAAATATATGAAAAGAGATATAGTTGAAAAAGTAGCAATCTTCTATCCAACTAACTCTATTCTATATTCTTATATGTTATATGCAATTATTCCAAGCTATTACTGTAAAAGTATTTTCTTAAGACCGTCCACATTATCTCATTCTACTACGTTAAAAATTCATAATTTTTTTAATAAATATTCTAATTTGAATGTAAAAATTGAACCTATTGGATATGCAGAATTTAAAAAGAAAACATCTGATGCAGAAGTGGTAGTATTTACAGGTAATTATCATAATAGCCTATCTGTTCAAAAGGACTATCCTGGCGCGCTCTTTCTATTTTTTGGTTCCGGCTTAAATCCTTTTTTCATAGGCGCTGAAGCTGATATCGAATATGCTGCTGGAAAAGCTGTAGAGGCTCGAGTGTTCAATTCTGGTCAGGATTGCATGTGTCCGGATTTATTTTTTATCCACAGAAGTCAAAAAAAAAGGTTCGTCAAATGCTTGTTGCAGCAGTTAAATGAGATGAAAATGTCTGGACGAATGAGTGACAAGGTCAAAAACAGTAATTATAAAGAGCTAGTGCTGCAGGCTGAGATATTTCTTACTGATTATCAAGAAAAAATTGTATATGGAGGCCAAGTGGATATAGATAAGAGTTGGATTGAACCTACTGTTTTGGTTTCCGATATGGATGATATGCCGCGATATGAGGAGCACTTTACCCCGATTTTTAATGTTGTTTCCTATCATGATGCGTCTGAGGTACTCAATTGGCTTATGGATGCAAAACGCTTGGAATCGTCATTTGGTGTATCTGTTTTTGGGAATACAGATTTAATCGGGCCATTAAAAAAACATTATACAGTTGCCCTTAACAAAACACTTTTTGATATGGAATGTGGCCATCAGCCTTTTGGTGGTTATGGTCCAAAGGCAAGTTATGTGAAATACAACGACTGCATGGAAAGCAGGCCAATTTTAATTTCTAAAGAAGTCAACCGAGTATTTAATCAATATATAATGCAGGTTAATTAAAAATTAGGGGGAGTTGTTTTTGTTCACTTCTATATGGGATTTTTATGCATATTTATTAAAAAATTCAAATATTAAAAAGGTCTTTGCTATGGTGGGAGAAGGCGAAGGTCTTCTAGAATCTGCACACTTAGCCAATATGGATGTGTATACATCGAAAGACCAAAGAATTGCAGCAAGTATGGCTATGGGGTATTCTCAAGCCTCAGGTAAACCGGTCGTTTATGCGACAAGCCCCGGTCCAGGACTTGTGAATGGATTAACGGCAGTGTTGGAGTCTTTTTCTGCGTGTGTTCCTCTGATTATCATTTCTGCAGGGACATCGAGAACATCCATTGGAACAGGAGCTTTTCAAGAACTCAACAGTATCGAATTGATGAAAGCTATCACAAAATGGCAGTATAGGGTTGAACACGAAGATCAAGCAGAGTGGGCGCTAAAAAGAGCGGTACATATGGCTATAAATGGAAAGCCTGGACCGGTTTATTTAGAAATACCAAATGATCTGGAGCAACAGCGGTATGAGCAGCCCTCTTCATTGATTCAAAAAGAGCCGATTGTCATGTGCCCACATCCACAACAGATAAGCTTGACTGCAGAGATCTTAACGAGATCAAAACGACCGGTGTTTATCGCAGGAGGAGGTTGTCAAAATAATTCTTTGTTAGGTCAATCTCTTTTGACCTTGGCTGAAAAATTTCAGGCCGCCGTGTTTACCACTGCTTCTGGTAGGGGGATTGTGAATGAGCAGCATCCACATGTATTTGGCAATATAGGTCTTTATGCTTTGCCAGAAGCAAAGGAATTATTGAGGGAAGGGGATGTCTTTCTGGCTTTTGGCACGCAACTTGAAGAAACAGCTTTAATGGGTTGGAAAGATATTGCAGATGAAAATTTGTTTATACATATCGATTGTGATTACCAAAGTTTGAGAAAGTCCGTTGATGAAGATGTGAGCATCTTAGGTGACGTTTCCTTAACTGTGCAGCAGCTGCTGGAACATGAGGAGAATGAAGGATCGAAGCGACATCCATGGCTAGAGAGACAGAGGCGGGTCAAATATCAGCTCACTAGCGAATGGACTAAATCTGATTTTTCAAAGCACCCTGTCAGAGCTGCTTATCATATATTGTCACAGAACATGGAAGGAAATAACATTTTGGTTCAGGATAACGGACTTCATGATATATGGGGCTATTCCTATCCTATTTTTATTAATCAATTGGGAAGAACTCTTGTACCTGGCGAACAAACTGCCCTTGGTGTGCCAATGGGGGCAAGCATCGGAGCTAAATTAGCTCAGCCTGAATCCACCATTATTACGTTTATTGGAGATGGCTCATTTGAAATGGGAAAAGGGGCATTAGATGCAGCATACGAGCTGGGTTTGGGTATGATTTATATCGTTATTAATAATGGAGGCTATTCGTGGCCGCGATTTAATCAACAAAAAATGAATGTTTCTATTGGATGTGATTTTAGAGAGCATCAATGGGCTCATGCGATTCAATCTCTTCAAGGAGCTTTTTACTCTCCAACTAATGAAGAAGAATTCAAAAATGCTATTTGTGAAGCTAAAGAGCAATGTAAACAGGGGAAACTGTCCTTAATTGAAATATGCATAGACTGGAAAACGGATATTCCATATACAGTACAACAGGAGTATGGGGTGTAGGGCATGATAGGATTAAAAAACAAAGTGAGTGTCGGCCATCAAGATCAAACAGATAAAATTCAATATTTAACAAATAAATTCATCCTCTTAATGAAGGCTAACCATATAGAGTCGAAAGAGGCTGTCGCTCTTTCAATAAGAGATCCGCTGCTATTTTACGCAGCCTATAAAGGGTGTAGTGAACTGGGAATTATTCCAGTCGTGACAGGTGCGATGAAAAATCCTCAAAAAGAGCTTGCGCGGATTCAAGTGCCGCTTTTCTGCTATGAGGCGGATCATGGTTTTTGTGTTGAACGTTATGATGGCATTGAAAAGGCACTTCTTCCAGAAGGAATCGGGGCTATTATCAGAACGACAGGATCGGTTACTGGTATGCCTAAATTTGTCATCTGGTCTAAAAAGGGAATCAAATATCAAAGTGAACAAACAATCACAAGAATGGGCTTTACCGAAAGAGATATTATGTTTGCGGCTGTTCCTTTGTGGGGAGCTTATGGCTTGACTCTGATTAATATCATTGAAACATGCAAAATGAACCTGGTTATTCCAGAACATTTGCGGCCTCGGTATGTTTTGCAATTAATGAAAGAAAGTGGTGCTACTTTGTTTGAGGGAACACCTTCATTCTACAAAATCATGCTTGAGCATTTCAGTAAGGACATGGATGAACGAAAGGCAGTTTCCAACATGCGGAGCTGGGGATGTGGAGGAGAAATCTTACCTGAAACTGTCGCAGAAAAATGGTTTGAACTAATAAAACGTCCTATTCTCGACGGATATGGGCTTTCAGAAGCTGGACCCAATGTGGCGTTGAATGCATGGAATGATTTTTGTATAGGAACGGTGGGAAGGCCACTGGAAGGGACGGAATTAAAACTGAACGAAAAGGGAGAGCTACTTGTTAGGAGCCCTAGCAATATGATGGGCTATTTTGGTCCAAATTCACAGGAAAATCCACTCGATTCTGAAGGATGGCTTAATACTGGAGATTTAGCAGAGATCAATGAGGAAGGTTATGTAAAAATTATAGGCCGGACGAAAAATATTATTGTGATTAAAGAAAAAAATATTAGTCCTGAATATATCGAGAATAAGCTGCGCCACTTTCAAGAAATTCAAGACGTTGTCGTTATTGGTGTTCATAATGAAAACAACGGTGTGCGTCTCGCTGCCATATACATTAGCAAAAACAAAAGTGAAATCAACTCAAAAAATGTAAAATGCTATGCACAAAAGCATTTAGAAAAAGAACAAGTTCCTTTTTATTACAAACAACTGGATGAATTTCCGATGCTGGCAAATGGAAAAATTGACCGGAATGCTTTAAGGGAAATGTGTTTTACAAAACAAGCAAAGGGTGTGATTGAGTGAAGAATGAACCTTCAGTTGTTCTTATTGGCATTGAAGTCGACGTTATAAACGGGGTTCCAAGCTATCAATGGATCACAAAAAATGAGATACCAATTGAAAGAGAACCCTTTCAATATCAAAAAAGTAAATTTAACGATGAGACTGTAGAACCGTTATGTGAAGGACTGTATAAAATTATTACTGAATTATCACATCAAGGATTTGTCCATTCTAATGATGATATTGGCCTGTTTGTCAATGTTTCAAATGCGATTTGGCCTGATATTGAACGATACGTAGAAGCTTTGGAAAAAGGAAAAAAGGCTGTTAGGCCTCACATGACGATATCTTTTGAAAATAGTCTTCCAACTGCTCAAGCAGCCATACAACTTGGTCTCAATGGACCCTCTACAACGTTTGCAGATTACTGTGGCAAAATGTATGGAATTGGATTAGCACATAACGCTTTAGTAGACCGACTGGCCGGTCTAATGTTAGTGGCAGAAATTTATCGTGCACCTGAAACTGACTATGAAAATTTCACCGGTCGGATTACAATTGCCGCTTTAACAAATGCATGCCGTCTTCAAAACTACCAACCTCTGTTTGAAATACGGAACTGGGAATGGGAAAACGAACATGATGAACACTTAAGTTTTAGTGAATGGATTCACCATTGCGTCGAGAGTAATAAAGGACAAGGTGTAAGTCGTTTAACATAAAGGCAGTGGAAGGAGCTGTAAATATGAATAGGATTGGCATTAGTGGAATGGGGCTTGTTTCTCCATTTGGGCTTGGAATGAATTCATTTGAAGAAGGGTTATATTCAGGGGAATGTGCTATGTCGCCTATTACCCGTTTTGATGCAAGTGGTTTTAGGAGTCAAATAGCTGGCCAGGTAAAGGGGAATGTTCTTCATTCTAAGGAAAGTATCGCTAAACAATTTTTATCATTTGCCATGAAAGAGGCTGTAGAAATCGCTGGTTTAAGTGAAAAAAAGATAGAACATCACAGGACGGGATTGATTCTTCCGGTTGTAACAGGGCCGGACAATGACACAATGGAAAATGAAGCTAATGAATGGATCATGGATCCTGAACATCATCTTCCAACTTCTTTATTTCAGACAAGAAACATCATTAGACCGACGTCTGCTTGTGCGTCAATTGGTACAGCACTTTCAATTGGCTACAGCATGATTCGACATGGCCAGTTGGATAGGGTCTTTATCGCACGTGCAGAAGTATTTAATAAGTATGACTTTGCTTCACTTGATATTGTCAGAGCCATAACAAAAACTGAAGCAAAGCCCTTTGATCTCAAGAGAAATGGTATTACGATCGGTGAGGGGGCAGGAGTCATTATATTAGAGTCGGCGGATAGTTTGAAAGAACGTAAACATAAGCCGTTGGCATGGCTTGACGGTGCCAGTTGTGTATTAGGGGGAGAAAAGCAAAATATGATTGAGCTAGATAAGGGAAAGGTAGTCAAATCTATTCAAACAGCGCTCCAACTGGCAGGGGTCAATAAGCCAGATTATATACATGCTCATGCAACTGGAACGCCGCAAGGAGATGTGATCGAATCAGAAGCATTGGTGGAAACCATTGAAGATGGAAGCAGTATACCGGTGAGTTCTCATAAAGGAGCATGTGGGCATTTGTTGCGTTGTTCAGGTTTTTTGGGAACAGCAGCTGCTTTATTGGCCTTGAAGCTGCAATGTATTCCGCCGACAACAGGTTTAGATCAGCTTGATCCGAAAATTACCGCAAATATTATGAAAGAAAAGGCATTTGCGAACATATCTAGCGTGCTTGTCAATAACTTTGGGTTTTGTGGGAATTATGCATCCTATTTGATTCAACACCCTACAATTGAATGGAATGGAAATATCAAGTGAACTATGAAAAATTGTTTATTTAATTAATATAGATAGAGAAAAATAATCTTGGAGTTTACTCGTTGTAAGGGATCTTGTATAGTTAAGCCCCATTTTGGAAATGAGAATTGCAGAAACAATCAAAATGCACTTGTTTTTTGCTTGCTACAATATATACAATTTCTCAAATTATCTAAGCAGGTAATCTTGTCATTTTGAATGGTGGAAGTGGTGAGAAAGCAAGGCGTGTTTGCATTAATAAAAGGAACCTTCATTGTATATGTAGAGAGAAATAAAGAGGAAATAAAATACAAAGAGTTAGAGTTTTTGAAGGGGGGAATAACGTTGAATTTTAGCAGTGAGCAATCACTAGCAGATATTGGACGTGCCTTGACAGGGGCTTCGTTTGTCATCGGCGTGTTTATTTGCATCAATTTATTTATTTTATACAGAGTCATTGTACAGGCTCTGAGAAAAGAGCGTTCACTTGTTGTATCGGCAAAGAATAGATTGCTTTTGGGTGTGGCAGTTGTTATATATGGGGCCTTAATTTACGTTCTTCATGAATCTTATAAGTGGCTAAAATCTGAGTTTGTCGATTTACAAGCAGTTAGTACACAAATGTCAATTGTATATTGGTTATCGATTGGATTGATAGGTCTGTATATTCTCTACTATACGCTTACTTTATTTTATAAAAAAGAAGGGCAGGAACAGTTTCTGCTAATGATTATCAGTGGGGCTGTAAGTGGGTTGAGCAATACGTTTGTCATATACATCATTAATCAATCGTTAAATACGAAAGACAACTTTACGAATGGTTTATTCTATGCCTTTTTAATTGGGTTGGTTGTTCATATCATTGCAGAACGATACATTCGTACAAGGATTGCTGTAATTACCAATCGAGTAGTTTATGAAAAAAGGGTTAAGCTGATTGATAAAACGTTGCAAATTCCATTTGAACGAATGGAGCGTTTTGAGAAAGGAAAAATCAGTGCTTGTTTAAATAATGATACAGAAAAAATTAGTGAAGGCATGCATTTAGCAGTTACTGGTGCGACCAATTTAATTACTTTGTTTTTCTGTCTAATTTATTTGGGTATGTTGAGCTTTTGGGGCCTTGTTTTATCTTTGGGCGTTGTTGTGGTCACTATTCTAATCAATCTATTTGTTGCAGGGGAAGCAACTAGACTGTATGAAGAGACAAGGGACATTCAAAATAAGTTTTTTGGTTTTATTAATGACATGTTGGCAGGATTCAAAGAGTTGAAGCTAAATAGAGCAAGAAAACTGGCATTCCAACAAAATTTTGAAGAAGCTTGCAGCGACTATCGTAAAAAGGGGACAAAGGTTGACCTAAAGTTCGCTAACGCTTTTATTATGGAAGACATGATTCTATTGTCGGTTGTTGGATTTGTGGCGTTTCTCTTTCCACTGATTTTCAAAATGCAAGGTGAATTGCTGTACAATTATGTTTTTATTTTCCTTTATATGATTGGCCCTGTCACCTATCTGCTGCATTCTTTTCCGCAAATTATGCAGATTCAAGTAAGCTGGAAACGTATTAATAGTTTAATGGAAGAGGTCGCTGAATTAGAAAAAGAAGACCGTATTTCTGTCGAACCGTCGCCTGAAAAGAAAGTGATTCTCACTTTAAAGGGAGTCCAATTCCAATATAAAGGTACAAGCGGAGAAGATTTTTCAGTTGGACCAATTGATTATGAATTTAAGGCTGGAGAAATTACCTTTATTACTGGAGGGAATGGAAGTGGGAAATCAACCTTTGCTAAGCTTGTTACCGGCCTTTATCCGGCTGATCGAGGAGAAACTCTCATTAACGGCGTTTCTAAAACACCAGAACAAATCCAAGAATACTATTCTGCAATTTTTAGCGACTTTTATCTTTTTGACCGTCTCTATGGTATAGATATTGATGGAAGAGAGCAGGAAATTCAAAGCTTGCTTGGGCTTCTTAGAATTCAGGATAAGGTCACAATCAAAGATGGTGAATTCAGCACGACTAAACTGTCGACAGGTCAAAAGAAGCGTTTGGCTTTGCTAGTTTCATATTTAGAGGATCGACCTATTTGTTTATTTGATGAATGGGCGGCAGATCAAGATCCAGAATATCGCAAATTCTTCTACTACAATTTGCTTCCTATGTTAAGAGATGAAGGGAAGTGTGTCATTGCGATTACACATGACGATCAATACTTCCATAAGGCTGATCATCTTATCAAAATGGAGCAAGGCCAGTTTGTAGAAAATAAGGATATATGAGGAGGTACATGTAGATGAGTCGTTATTTTCCATTAAGTAATGGACAGCTGGGCATTTGGTATGTTGAAAAAATGTATCCTAATACAAGTATTTCAAACAACGGGGCACTTATACAATTGGCTACAGAGCAGCCCCTTCTTTATAATCTAATTTCTATTGCTATAAATGAGTATATAAAACGAACAGACAATATCCGTTTACGTATGATTTCTAGAAAAGAAGGCGAACCAGTTCAGTATGTAGCTGAATATATTGAAAAAGAAATAGAAATTATCGAGTTAAAAGATGCAGGCACTGAAAGTGTAAAAGAGGCTGCACTTGCCCACTTTCAGCAACCTTTACCACTAGAGGACGAGGATCTTTTTGATTTTAAAGTGTTTAAAGAAAGCAGGCATCAGTGCTTTCTTTATGTGAATATTCATCATATTATTTCAGATGCTGTGTCTGTCATGAGTTGCATAGAGACCATTATTTCCATTTACACTGATTTAGCAAGTGGTGCGGTCATCGATATGGTGAAAAGTCCATCGTTTATCGAGCAAATTGAAGCGGAGCAGACATACGAGAAAAGTCCGCGTTATGAAAAGGATCGTCTTTATTGGGAACAGATTTTCCAAAGTAGGCCAGAATTAACATCTCTTAAGCCTAGCAACGATTATTGCAGCAGTGCGAAAGCAATACGGCTGTCTAAAGCAGTTCCGAAATCTCTTGCGGAAAAGTTGAAAGAATATTCGACTAAGAATCATATTAGTTTATTTAATTTGTTCTTGTCAGGCGTTTTCTTGTATATGTCCAAAATGAGTCAGAAAAAGGATATTGTAATCGGTACAATGTTTTCCAATCGGACAACGCTTCGTGAAAAGGAATTGTTTGGCATGCTTGTTAGCACTGTTCCTTTTCGTGTAGAGGTTGATCCAGCTCTCACTTTTTCTTCATTCGTAAGAAATTTAAATCAGCAGCAGATTAGAACAATGAGGCATCAAAAATATCCATATAATCGTATTTTAAATGATTGGCGAAAAAAGCACAGCACGCATGATTATTTGTATACAACTTCCTTACAATATTTGGAGGTGGATTTCCCTAAGACAGATGGGATTAGATATAATGTTGATTTTTTATATAACGGTTATGAAATCAATGATCTCGCCTTTCATATTGTAAAAAATGGGGAAGACATTGCATTTGAAATCGACTATAGAGTTGATTTATTTGAAGAGACAGAGATCCGCGACATGTTTAATAGAATAATGCTTTTACTTTCTAAAGCATTATTGGCTCCGCAGCAGCAGATTGGAAATTTAGATTTATTAACAGTTACTGATCAATCCTTATATTTTAGGGAGCAAATGGAAATAGTCTGTCATGAACCGGAGGAATATTTCCAACAGATTTTTCAAAGAATTGCAAAAAGAATACCTGAAAAGATAGCGGTTGTTTGTGAGGAGCGCACACTGACGTATAAGGAACTGGATGAGCGGTCGAATCAGCTTGCACGACTCCTTCGACAAAAGGGGATAACACGAGAAAAAACAGTTGCTATTCTTACTAATCGTACAGAAGATATGATCGTTGGATCGATAGCGGTGATGAAAGCAGGTGGAGCTTATGTCCCAATCGATGCCGAATTTCCAGAGCAGAGAATCCAATTTATTCTAAAAGACAGCAGTTCTGTGATTTTGCTGACGGATCAAGTAAATAGAGTAGAACAAGATGCTTCTATTGAATGCATCCACTTTCAAGATGAAGCAATTCAGCAACAGCCGAGATCTTCTATTGAAAACCTGACGAAGCCTGAAGATTTATGCTATATCATATATACGTCTGGAACAACAGGCACGCCAAAGGGGGTTATGATTGAACATCGGAATTATCTAAATATGTGGAAAGCCTATAACGAAGCATACGGTTTTCAAGAAATGAAGCCTTGTATCTTACAGATGGCCAGCTTTTCGTTTGATGTCTTTTCTGGGGATATGGCAAGAGCTTTATTGAATCAAGGAACCCTTGTCATTTGTTCGTCAGAAGCAAAGCGTGATTTAGTACGTATTCAAAATTTGATTGAGACACATCAGATTACAATGCTGGAATCAACACCAGCTTTAATTGTTCCTCTTTTAGATGACATGTATGAAAAAGGGATTAAGCATACTTCTCTTGAATTGGTTGTGCTGGGTGCTGATTCTTGTTTGAAAGAAGACTATGAACGTCTCTTAGAACGTTATGGTGAAAGTATACGAATTGTTAACACGTATGGTGTCACTGAAGCGACAATTGAATCGAGCATTTATTGTTCTGAGCAGGCGTTTGCAGATTATGAGGGTATTACGCCAATCGGTAAACCGTTATCAAATATGTCAATGTACATTTTTAGTGAAAACATGGAGCTTCTTCCACCTCATTATATAGGGGAGTTGTACATTGGTGGAAAAGGCGTCGCCAGAGGCTATTTGAACAATGTAGAGCTGACAGAGGAAAAATTCATCTTAAACCCTTATGATCCCTCTGAAAGGCTGTATAAGACAGGGGATCAAGCGAAAATGCTGCCTGATGGAAATATTCAGTTTCTTGGGCGCAATGACTTTCAAGTCAAAATTAGAGGGCATCGAATTGAAATTGGAGAGATTGAGGCAAAAATGATTCAGCACTCTTTGGTGAGGAGAGCGGTTGTAAAGACTGTTAAACCTAACTCCCATCAAACCGTATTGGCCGCTTACTTTGAATCAGATGAAGTAGATATCACAAATCAAATAAAAGCCTTTTTATTTAGAGAGTTGCCGGACTATATGGTCCCGACATATTTTATTCAATTAGACCGATTGCCTTTAACTGAAAACCACAAAGTCAATCGGAGAGAGCTGCCAGAGCCTGAAGTCTTTTTCAAGGAAAAGGAAGAGACAGGTTTGTTTCATAAAGCAGTTGAGGCAAAATTAGCCGAAGTTTGGAAGAAAACGCTAAAGGTAGATGATTTACATGCAACTTCTGATTTTATCCAGCTAGGTTTTCATTCATTGCAAGCATTAAAACTTTTGAATGAGATTGAGAATGAGTTCGGGATTCGACTGACGCTAGGGGATATTTTTTCTAATACACTTTTGTTTGCAATGGCAGATGTCATTGAAGAAAAAATGAAGATAGGCAATTTTGAACAGCTGCTACCTGCTAAGAAGAGTGATTCTTATCCTGTGACAGCTGCGCAAGAAGGGGTATACACAAGATCATTAATTACAGACGCTAATCTGTTTAACATACCTTGTGTATTCCAAATAGATGGGCCACTTGACGCGGGTGCGCTTATAGATGCAATGCAAAAGTTAGTCAATCGACATGAATCGCTTAGAACCGCTTTTATAAAAGAAGATGGCGTCATTAAGCAGAAAGTTCATACAAACGTTTCCTTGCATGTGGATTATGATGTATACAAGGAATCTGAAATAGAGGAGATTATTTGCGCTTCGCCTCATTCGTTTTCATTGGACAAGCCTCCCTTGATGCAGGCACGGTTGATTAAAATACAATCTCTTCAAAAACATGTTTTATTATTAGACTTTCATCATATTATTTTCGATGGTATGTCTCTCCAAGTATTTATGGAAGAATTGGCATTGATATATCAGGGGAGAACTTTGCCACAATTGGAACTTGGGTACAAAGATTACGCTGTATGGGAGAAGCGCCAATTAGAAGCAGATCGGTTTTCTGCACACCGAGATTTTTGGAGGGACATTCTTGTTGACCATACAGAACAGCTCAATTTGCCTGCTGATTTCCCAAGGCCAGATGTGCAATCTTTTGATGGAAAAACATTTGAATTTGAATTAAATATAAATCTACTAAACAAACTAAAAGATTATTCTATGAAGCACGGCCTGACGCTTTATATGAGTCTCTTATCAGTATATTTTGTCTTGTTATCAAAATACACGGGTCAAGATGACTTGATCGTTGGTACACCTATATCAGGACGCATTCATTCAAATATAGAAAGGATTACAGGATTATTTGTCAACACTCTTCCTATTAGGAAGGTAGTTGGCAGAACAGCTAGTTTCGCTCAATTTTGCCAAGAAGTCAAACGCGATATGCTTGGTATGCTGAATCATCAGCAATACCCTATTGATGAACTAGCCAAGCAACTGAAACTCAATCGTGATCCAAGCAGAAATCCTATTTATCAGACTGTATTTGCTCTACAAGATGTCAAAGAGAGTTATGAGCTGTCTGAAGGTGTCAAAATGTCTATTGTCGATACAGACTATAACACTTCTAAAGTTGATTTAACATTGGAGGCTGCAGTTCTTAATGATTGCCTTGGGTGCCGGTTTGAATATAGTACAAGTTTATTCAGAAAAGAAACTATCAAACAGATGGCAAAACATTTTGAACATCTTATCGAGACGATGGTGGCCGATCCACATCAAATAATCAGTGAAATCGGGTTGCTTTCCCAGGAGGAACAAGAGCTATTGGCTGGTATGAATGATACTTTTGTACCGATACCTTCCTACCAATCTATCTCGGCTCAATTTGAAAAGCAGGCTAAGGTGCGTCCGGAGGAAACAGCGGCTGTCTTTAGAGGAAGCTCCATCTCCTACGGAGAATTGAACAGTCGTGCCAATCAGCTAGCACATGTTCTCATTCAACAAGGTGTTGGAACGGATATGTTGGTAGGCATCATGGTTCGCCCATCATTTGATCTACTCATCGGGATGCTGGGAATTTTAAAGGCGGGGGGAGCCTATGTACCAATTGACCCTCAATATCCAGATAGCCGTATTGAGTACATGCTGAAAGACAGCGCGGTCCCTCTTTTACTTACACAGTCGGTGCTGAAAGAAAGAACAGACTCATACTCAGGCAAAGTAATTTATTTGGATGAGGGGATGGAAGGAGAGCGTACAACGAATCCACCTTCAGTGGCAGAAGGGCATCATCTAGCCTATATGATTTATACTTCTGGATCAACTGGGGAGCCGAAAGGCGTCTTGATTGAACAGCACAGTGTACTGAATTTATGGCAATGGTTTGAAAGGACGTATCATGTGGCTCCTGGAGATGCTATTCTTCATATGACCAATTCTGCCTTTGATGTTAGTGTGGAGGAAACGTTGATTCCACTCATGTCGGGAGCTGTTGTCGTTATTGCGGAAAAACAAGTGGTGTTCCAAAAGGAAATGCTAATTGACTTCTTGAATGAGCACAAAGTCCGCATTGCTCAATTCGTTCCGGCAACCTTACGTGCACTTTTAGCTGGACAAACGAAAAAAGCTAAGAATTTAGAAGTGGTCATCTGCGGTGGAGAAAAGTTGGATCCTCAAT
>NZ_JAALFZ010000029.1:0-48682 GCF_011800505.1 Bacillus sp. EKM501B
TGTTGCTCCTGTTGCTCCTGTTGCTCCTGTTGCTCCTGTTGCTCCTGTTGCTCCTGTTGCTCCTGTTGCTCCTGTTGGAATATATATTGGTGGAAGAGCTGAAAATGTAGGTCCAATATTCTCAGGTTCTATCTTACCTTTATTTATTGATAATTTATCATTCCGCTTCAATTTAATTCCTCATTCCACATATTTTTAATTAACTTACATAAGTATGAGTCTATTATTAAGAAATGCTTTCATAACTATTCTTTTTTCTTTCCAAATGATTCATACAGTTATTAAACATTTTACCGTTGCTATAACTCCTATTAATATAATAAAATGATAGTCCCATTCCAAAAACACGAAACTTATTGCATTCTAATTTAAAAATGAGGTAATTTATACTCAAGATAAAAATGAAAAAAGAATAGAAAAACTAGTATCAACGACTCTTGAAATTATTCTTCCATACAGACTTACTGAACCTACCAGAAATACTGGGTCAATAGTTACAACAAACTCTATGTTCGCTAATAATACATTAGGTGATCCCATCACTGTGATATTAGGCGGAACTAATATTCCTCTTTCTAATAACCAAAGCCTCGGTAATTTTACAGTTAACGCCTCAAACGATATATTTACAATTCCTGTAACCAGAAGATATCATTTAACCTATCAAGTTAATACGACAACTGCTCTACTCGCTGGAACAAAACTACTATTAAACGCTTCTACTCCACTTCCTGGTTCTATTTTTTCTCCCGCTATATCAACTTCAAATTATAACAATAATTTAATTGCCGATACTACAATTTCACTTCAATTATTCGGCGTATTATACATCGTTAATTTGGTTGGAGGTGGTTCAACAGGTGCCTCTCTAACAATTATACGAATCGATTTAAAAATGATTCATTCTTTTTCTAATAAACATTATTAAATACTAAGTCTGTCATGATAAGAACCTCCCAATTATTTCATAAAAGTGGTGGCGCATTAAAGAACAAATTGCACTATATTCATAGTAGAAACTATCTATACTAAATTTTCCGTATATATATTATCAATTTACACTGACTTCCACCGATGTTACATTAAATATGAAGACAGTTTCTTTTTTACGAACCATCTCAATACGTATTTGAGAAACGTACTCCAATCCTATACGCGAGAGCAATACTATGTTGACACTCAGATGAGTGTCTTTTTTTGTGAGTAATAAAAAATAAAAACCATCTCTTAAAGATGGTTTTATCTTTTGTTACTATAAATGTAAACTTATGCAGTTGGATAATAAATTGTCATGCTTAATCGAGTCAAAGATTCCCCTAAATTATAATAAGAGTGTGATCTATCGGCCTTAAAACGAATTGAATCTCCACTATTTAATGTATATTGACAGTTATTCACTTCTACTGTCAATTCACCTTCAAATACCGTAATAAATTCTTCTGCGCCTTCTTTATGCCCTTCTGAACTTAATTTCCCTTCTGTTTCTATTTCTACTGTATACATTTCAAAATGTCTATCATCTTGAAAAGGAAAAGAAGGATACACTTTATATTTTCCATTGTCTTCAGACAATGCTTGAATATCTTTTCTTAAGATCACTTTCGTATCAGGCTGAGGATTGTTGATTAAAGAGGTAAAAGAAACTTTCAAGCCATTTGCAATTTTCCATATTGTTGTTAGTGTCGGGCTTGATTCTCCTCTTTCAATTTGTCCAATCATCGTTTTACTCACACCTGTTAATTGGGAAACTTTTTCCAAACTTAATTTTTCTTTTTCTCTTATAGTTTTTAAATTTTTCGCTAGTATAAGTTGAATTTCTTCCATAAAAAACACTCCCACACTATATACAATATAACGACCGTTATGTATAATAAAAAGCACACGTTATATTGTTCTTTTCGGTCATTATAACATACAAAAATAATTAGGGGGGTTCAAATGCCTATATTTTCTTTTTTGTTATTTGTATTTATAAGTAGCTTCACACCTGGTCCTAACAATTTCTTAGCTATGACATACGCAAATCAACATGGATTAAAGAGAAGCATAAACTTTTGCTTCGGAGTAGCTTTTGGTTTTTTCATCCTCACTTCTTTATGTAGTTTCTTTAATGTTGTACTACTTAATATCTTACCCATAATCGAATTCCCTTTAAAAATTTTAGGTGTAGCGTATATGTTATATTTAGCTATTAAAATACTTACCAGTAAAAGCAGTACGAATCCCGTTGAAAAAGATAATAAAAACTTATTCACTGTGGGGATTTCTCTTCAATTCGTTAATCCTAAAGGGATATTATTCGGACTGACTGTAGTATCGACTTTCATACTCCCCTACTACAATTCATATTCAAGTTTTCTGCTTTTCTCATTATTTCTAGGTATAGTCGGTTTACTAAGTACATTTAGTTGGAGTTTATTTGGTTCAATATTCCAAAAAATATTAGTAAAACATAACCAATTATTCAACATCATTATGGCTGTTTTATTAGTTTTCAGTGCCGTTTCAATCGTTATACACTAATTCGATGCTCATTTTAGATTTTGTACTTTTTAATACCACTCTTTATCAATTAGACTACTTTATATACTAATCCATCCACATACCCTATGTGGTTTAAAACTTTTAAGAGGAAACCTTCTAACAATAGGTTTCCTTCCATATCATATTAAATAAGAAGCAGGTTAAATACGGAGGTGATTTTGATTAAGACTACTTTAATTTCTCATTTTTACAATGAAGAATATTTACTTCCATGGTGGTTAATGCACCATACAAAGCTATTTGATCATGGCATTCTTATTAATCGTGGATCCACTGATCGTTCAGTTGAAATCTGTAAAACATTCGCTCCTAATTGGGAAATACGAAACTCAAAATCACTCGAATTTGATGCTTATTTAGTTGATCAAGAAGTTATGGAAATTGAAAGAGAAATTACAGGATGGAAAATGGTATTGAATACGACAGAATTCCTGTGCTGTTATAATAAAGAACAATTTTTCAAATCACTTAGCACTATGGGTGGCAATATGTTTTCAATAAGAATGATTATGATGATTGACGAACCGACTCATGGCTACACTAATCCAAGATATAGCTCTCCGCTTGTTAAACAACGTTATCACGGCATAATAATTCAACCTAATCCAAACCAACTATATCTTAACGGTAGATTAATTCACAATAATTCGCACGGGAACTATAGAGTCGGGAGACATGGTTCGCATTATCCTTATAGCATTTACATGGAACCTGCTTTTATTTTTAAATTTTTTTATAGTCCATGGAACGATGCAATGAAAAAACGAAAATTACAAATTGGGCCGACTCTTTCTCAACATAGTGTACAGCGTGGACTAGGTTCTCATCACTTAACAACAATTGAAAAATTAGAAACAAAATACAAATTCTATGCAACTTTAACTACGGACCTCCGGTTATTCCCAGAATACCAAATTATATTTCCTGACCTTTATCCTTAATGTCATGAATATTTAGTTTCCACATCTATCCGTTTTTTATTAACATATCAACTCCAACTAAATATTTTTCTCTAGTAGAAATCTGAGCTAGGACTCTTGCTGCGCGCAAATTCCTCTTATTTAATGTCGTATCACCAGCCTATAATCTTTCATACCATTTCATTGAGTACCTGATGTTGGATTAGAAATAAAAAATGGCAATTCATTTGGAAAATTTTCAATTTCAGATTATATACCTTCTAAAACAAAGTATTCAAACAATAGAACCTAAACTAATGTCTTAAGTTATGGCTTTATTTTTTTCTTATTATTCACTTTAAAATCTTTTTATAATAATATTGAAAAATACAGTATAATATAAATTACTGTTCTTTGGGAGGGTTATAATGTCTGATAAGTATAAAATTTTCATTCTTATTGTTACCGCATCTTTTTCTTTCTTTTCCTTAATAAAAGATTTCCGCAACACTTCAAAAAGTTTCTTTTGGGGTAGTTTTGTAATTCTTACAAGCTTCATAATACTTTTAACACTCGCTTTAGATTTAACTCAAATACTCCTATATTCAGCGCAAATTGCGCTTGAAATTATTACAATACCACATAAACTCTTTCTACCATCTGTCACTGAAGCCGCTATTATTTACTAATAAAGTATTTTAATTTTCTTATGCATGCCAAAATATATTTTGGTAAATTTGACACACATTTATATCAAACAAGCATATTTTATTGTATGGTGACTATCTAATAATACAAATTTTAAATTTTTATAAGATCCTTTTATTTTTAATTAAAAATTTACAACATTCTAAAACAGTATGCACATAATATCCTCCATTCCCTTTTTCAACATGAAACTTGTCTCAGAGCGCCTTTAAAAGCGCTCTTTATCTTTAATAAAGGTTTTATTAAAATTTAGGTTAAAAATTAATACCCTATAGTCATAATAGCTATTTACTGTTTCCAAAATAAGTTGCATTAATAATATAGAAATGAAATACCTATAAAAATTATTACTTTACTATTTCTTTAAACATGCTAGTGAGGTGATTTCGATAGATTATCAAAACAAAGATATGTTCATTAACTTTTCACTTTTAGATATTAACCGTATTATTCTCCCACATTCTCCTACTGGGGCTACCGGGGCTACCGGTTCCACTGGACTTACTGGCTCTACTGGGGCTACTGGCTCTACTGGCTCCACTGGGACTACCGGGGCTACTGGTTCCACTGGATCTACCGGGGCTACTGGAGCTACCGGTTCCACTGGACTTACTGGCTCCACTGGGACTACCGGGGCTACTGGAGCTACCGGGGCTACCGGTTCCACTGGACCTACTGGACCTACTGGTTCCACTGGGACTACTGGAGCTACCGGTTCCATCGGGCCTACTGGCTTCACTGGTTCCACCGGGCCTACTGGTTCTACTGGCTCCACTGGGCCTACCGGGGCGGCTAGTGTAGGATTAACAAACTATCTATATGTTTTTGATACTACTAACCAATCAATTGCAGTAGGAAGTAGTGTTACTTTTAACACAAATGGACCTATAACAGGAACTGCCCTTAGCCACATCACAGGTACTGGAAATATTATAATTAATACACTAGGAACATATGTAGCAGAGTTTCAATTACAAGCTTCTCGCGAAAACCAATTCTCCCTCCAACTAAATGGTACACCAATTTCAGGTGGACGTTTTGGTACGGGGTCACCACATACAATAAATCAAGGTACTGCTGCTTTTACCGTAACAGTTGTTCCTTCAACATTGACTTTAATAAATAACACCTCTTCAGCAGGTACTATCACTCTCTCAAATAGTGATGGTGGCTCTTTAACAAATGTATCTGCAAGTATAAGTATTTTTCAGGTCGGATAATTAATTTGGTTAGAAAAGTAATTCATAAAGTTTACAAATAAAAAAATGAGGCTTCTCTTTTCTAGAGAAACCTCATTTTTTTTATTAAATTTTAAACTGACTCGTATACAGATCAAAATAAAACCCTCTATCTTCCATAAGAGACTCATGATTCCCTCTTTCTAAAATTCTTCCATCCTTTATAACAAGGATTTGATCTGCTTTTTCAATTGTTTTAAGTCGGTGAGCGATCACAAAACTTGTGCGACCTCTCATTAAATTATTTAGCCCTGCTTGTATTTGTAATTCTGTTCTTGTGTCAATATTAGATGTCGCTTCATCGAGAATTAATATATCTGCATCTGCTAAAATTGCTCGTGCAATCGCAAGAAGTTGTTTCTGTCCTTGACTTAAATTCGATCCTTCTGAAGCAATTTCTGTTTCATATTGATTTGGCAAATGCTTAATAAAAGAATGTGCAGATGCTGCCTTAGCTGCAGTGATAACTTCTTCATCAGTAGCATCTAAGCGTCCATAACGGATATTATCCATAATCGAACCAGCGAATAAATACGTATCCTGTAAAACTACTCCTATTTTACTTCGTAAAGAATTAATATCATAATCTTTTATATCTTTTCCATCAATATGAATTTGTCCTTGCTGTATATCGTAAAAGCGAGTTAACAAATTAATGATTGTTGTTTTCCCTGATCCAGTCGGGCCAACTAAAGCAATTGTCTCTCCTGGCTGCGCTTTAAGACTCACTTCTTTTAAAATCGTTTTATTCTCTGCATAGCCAAATGAAACATTCTCAAGTGCAACATGCCCTTGTAAATTTTGTACAACAAATGCGTCTTTTTTATTTTGAATTTCTGGTACCTCATCCATAATCTCAAAAACACGTTCTCCACCAGCAACTGCCGCTTGAATTGTATTCATTAAAGTCGCAAATTGACTTAACGGTCTTGAGAATTGACGAGAATAATTAATAAAAGCCGCAATAACACCTACTGTTGTCATTCCGTTTAAGACCATAACTGATCCAGTCCCAATGACAAGCCCCATACCTAAGTTATTAATAAAGTTCATACTTGGAAAAATAAAAGCTGAAAATGTATCAGCCTTCGTAGCTGAAACTCTTAGCTGTTCATTAATTTTATTGAAATTTTGTACAGTTTCTTTTTCTTTTCCATACAACGTCGTAACATCCGCACCTGTAATTGCTTCCTCAATAAATCCATTTAATTCACCTAAATCTTTTTGACGCTTCGCAAAGTTTTTACCACTATATGCAACTAGTTTTTTTGTAACGTAAAACATAATAGGTACTGTAATTAAAGTTACAATTGCTAAAATCCAATTTAAGGCGAACATCGCAATCGTTACACCTATAAAAGTTAGCGCTGATGAAATAATTTGTACAACACTTTGTGTCAAAGCTTGGTTCAAATTATCTATATCATTTGTCACACGGCTCATTAAATCACCTTGAGAACGCACATCAAAGAACCGTAAAGAAAGCGTTTGGATTTTCTCAAAAATATCTTGTCGTATTTTTTGAATTGTTTTTAATGCAACGTTAATCATGACAAATGTTTGTAACCATGTTAAAAGTACAGTTACACCGTAAATCGCGATAAGTAACATACACATTCTTGCTGTACCACTTAAATCTTTCGGTACAATATATTGATCTATAATGACTCCCATAAAATAGGGACCTAATAATCCAAGTAAAGTAGTAACAACGACTAGAAATATAACAAACATTAGAGCAGCTTTTTGATAGCCCATATAGTTCCATATCCGCATTACAGTTCCTTGGGCATTTTTAGCTTTTCCCATCTTCGGTGTGTTTCGTCCACCTTTATTAGCAAATTGCCCTTGAAAATTACGCATGTTCTTCCCCACCTT
The DNA here is from genome assembly GCF_011800505.1 of Bacillus sp. EKM501B. Taxonomy (NCBI): domain Bacteria; kingdom Bacillati; phylum Bacillota; class Bacilli; order Caryophanales; family Bacillaceae; genus Bacillus; species Bacillus sp. EKM501B. The sequence continues at coordinate 7,268 of NZ_JAALFZ010000029.1, forward strand.
CTTTATGCAAATTACCACCTTGGGAAAGATAAATTTCCTGATAAACCTCACTTCGTTCTAACAATTGTTCATGTGTACCATTGCCAACTAATTCACCATTATCTAATACAAGTATTTTATCCGCATCCATTATGGAAGAAATTTTGGACGCGATTAATAATGTCGTTGTGCCTTTATATTTTGTTTTTAAAGCTGTTTGAATAGTAGCCTCTGATTTTGCATCAACTGCTGATGTAGAATCATCTAATATGAGAATCGGTGGTTTTCTCACAAGTGCCCTTGCAATTGATACACGTTGTTTTTGTCCACCTGATAGATTTGTCGCACCTTGTGTTAAATTATATTGATAAGATTCTTCCAGCTTATTAATAAACTCAGTCGCACAAGCTGATGCAGCTGCTACTTCCAGCTCATCATGTGTTGCATTTTCTTTACCATAACGTAAATTCTCTTCTATACTACCTGAGAACAACAAAGCCTTCTGAGGTACAAACCCTATTGAAGCACGGAGTTTTTGCAAATCATATGTTTTAACATCTATTCCATCTATACATATTTCACCTTGATCCACATCATATAGACGTGGTAACAGTTTCGCTAAGGTAGATTTACCACTTCCAGTTGATCCAATAATCCCTACTTTTTCACCTTTTTGTATGCTAAACGAAATATCTTTTAAAACGTATTCATTATTTTTCGTATAGCTATAACTAACATTTTTAAATTCGATATTCCCCTCGATTTTCTCAGGTTCGATTGCATTAGCTGCGCTTATAATATCAACCTCGGTATTTAACACTTGCTGTACACGATCCGCAGATGGAAAAGCTCGCGCAATTTGAATAAATACCATGCTAATCGACATAAGTGACATTAAAATGATATTCAAGTAATTAATAAATGCCAAAATCGCTCCTACTTGAAGCGTTCCATTGAATACTTTTTCTCCACCAATCCATAATGTTGCGACAATCCCGCCACTTACAACTAGCATAATGATTGGCATCATTAAAGAAATAAGTTGCACAGCTCGAATATTTATCTTCGTTAAATTTGTATTTACACTTCCGAATTGAGCGATTTCATATTTTTGTCTTACATACGCTTTTATAACACGTACACCAGATAAATTTTCTTGTAACTTTGTATTCACTTTGTCCAATGCCTCTTGCACCTTTTTAAATGTACCACTTGCTTTACTTGCAATTAAAATAATCGCAAGTAATAAAATCGGAACAACTACAAGTAATATTGGAAATAACTCTCTTGCTGTTACAAAAACAATAATTATACTTCCCATAAATAACAGCGGACCACGAACGAGAACACGTAATGTCATTGTCATTGCTGATTGAATGGAAGTGATATCATTCGTCACGATCGTTAATAATTTACCTGTTCCAAATGAATCACGATTATTACTAGAAAATGTTTCTATTTTCGCAAACACATCTTTTCGTATGTCAGTAGCGAAATTAACAGCTGCTTTTGTAGAATACATCATACACCCAAGCCCTCCAACTAAACCGAGTGCTGCTGCTCCTATCATAAGAAGCCCCATTTTTATTACATAATTTAAATCCCGATTTGCAATCCCAACATCAATGATATGTTGCATAATAGTCGGTTGAATTAAGTCCATCGCAACCTCAAGTACCATAAATAGCGGTCCAATAATAGCGAAGAACATGTATGGTTTTAAATACTGTAATAACTTACGAAATGATTTCATACATAATCTCCTTTTCCCATGAAATTACCACTGAATAATTCATATCCCTCCTTATTTAAGCGATATTTTTTGTAATTTCTTCATTACTTTTATTATATTATGCAAATTAATATTTAACATTATTAAATGATAAGTATTAATGACTTTCTGGTCAATACATATGCTTTATATTATGTAAATACAAAAACCGCATTCTTAATGAAAAGAATACGGTTTTTCATCTATAATTCTTCAATTGTAAAATTTAAAAACTCAGTCTCAAATCCATTATTTTTAGAAGGACTACACGTGTAAAAACCTATTTTAATAGGCTCACTCCCTATATCCTCCATTAAATGAGCGATTCTTATTTGTTCCCATTGATGGCTCTTTTTCACATATATTGTATAATCACCGCGTTTTCGAATAATTCGAAAACGAAGTTGTTGCTTAGCTGCTTCTGTTGGATAATCTTGCGTTGACCAATCAGAATATCCATTATTCGTTACGACAGCACCTAAGTGAGATGGCCCTTCAGGGATATATTCTAAAGATGTTTTTAGCCAACAGTTCTCCGAAATCATAACAAAAAGACCTGCTTGATCGAATTTTGAATTTGGATTCATACGTAACTGAACTTCAGCTTGAAAGTCTGTCATCATCTCATTATAAAATACATGACCATTCATTACTTCAAAACCATAATGTGTTTTAAGCCAAAAATCGGTTTCTGCTTTCGAACGGACAATAAACGCATGATTATCATTAATTTTATAGTATTCAGGTACATTCATTATAGTGAGTTGCTCAATACGTTCTGGTATATACGATATATTCATAGCTCCTCCATAATAAAGCATTTATATAGACATTTAAAACTCCGCTAATACTGGGAATTTATAACCTTTAAAATCTAACTCTTTATCACTTCGAACCATTAAATACTTGCTAGACTGTAATTCTGTAAACTGTACATCCTCAACCCCTAATTGATCCGGTGAAAAATAAAATTCGATTTCCGTAAACCTTTCATTGATTTCTCCACATAATTCATCTAAAACCGGAAGTACTGGCGCAAATACTCCAAATAATTTCAACTTTTCATTGTCTACTTCATAAACGATTAAAGCATCTAGTTTCTCTGAATAATACAATTTCTCATTCCATTCCGAATCATACATATTCAAATAAAATGAAGGATGGAAGTTTAAAGTTGAAAAACTATTTGAAAGTCTTTGGCTACTATCAATCGTTTCATGTATTAACTGTCTATTCTCTATATTATAGAAATCTAACTTTTTAAGTAGTGAATGGTTATTATTAATATTTTTATCATATGGTATAGTCATCAAATATTCCTGCACAACTTTAAATCCAAATGCTGTATATAGTTCAGGTTTTTCCGTAAACAATAATGCACATTCACATTTCTTATCAATTTCTTCTATCATTTTACTCATTAATTGTGTCATTAGCCCTTGTCTACGGAAATTAGGGTGTGTCATTACTGATTGAATACCCGCCGCATTTATTTTTTCACCATTAATTAATAATGGGAGTGAAAATGCCGCAACATTTGCAATCACTTTATCTTCTTGTAAAAATGATAAAGCTTTATATGTATCATCCCAATATCCTTTATCCGAAAAATCATTCAATGTTTGAGTTGTAATTCCAAACACTTCTTCAAATAAAGGAAATAACTGCTCTCTTTTCGGTTCTTCTATTAGAAGACTTGCCAATTTTTCAACATTCCCCATGTTGTACCTCCAAATGTTAAATTCCATTAAATTAGATATACTTATATGACCTACTCTTAAAAATAGAGGTCTTACCAATCAATATACTATCATAAAACATAAAAAAAAAGTCTAATTAATTTTATGTTTCGACTATTTGAAAATAAGTCGAATAAAAAAATATTAAGATTTTCGGATATTAATTAGTTTATTTTATAAAAATAGCGCTTTCTAATTAGCTTTTACTAATAGAAATACACTATTTATAATAAAATATTTTTATTCTTTTATCCCTTCAAGTCTTTCCTTCGTATTAATTTCTTCTCCACTTATACGCTTTTCAAAAGACTTTCTCCAACTATTTGAAAGTGCATTTACTTCTAATATCCTTTTTACCCCTTCAATATTTTGTTTTTCCTTATGCATAATACGGTTAGCGAATGCTACTGAAACACCTTTTGGATCAGACTGTAGTCTTTTTAAGGTGTCGACTGATGATACCCATCCTTCTTTTAATACACGAAAATAAAATCCTGTATATCCTGTTTCTTGAAAATATAGTGGTAACTTTGGAATATTATATTTTTTTGCTAATTTAAAACAAGGTTGCCTTGGTTGTGTTACCTGTACGATTGCCTGTCCTAGCTCAAATGTATCACCAATACAAACATCCTCTTCGCTCATACCACTAACTGTTATATTTTCTCCGAAAGCCCCATATACAAGATCTTGATTCAATTCTTTTTCCCAGTATGGATAGTGATCACCAGTATAAACACAAACTGCTTTATCTACTCCTCCATGATGAACTAAGTCAGCTTGTCCATCCCCATTAAATTTTACAAAGGATAAATATACCGGTTCCTTTACTTGTTTCTTATTTATGCCTGTATGAACTACCTTTCCACCGTATGTAACCTCTTTTGGTAATCCTATATTTAAAGATAATAATTGATATTCATTAGCCATTCTATTTCCTCCTTTAAAGGTGTTACATGTATTTTCTCTCAATTAATTTTTACAACCCTCTCTGCTATATAAAGATGATTATAAAACCTTTAAAATCATTGTTCAATTCAATTATTTATATAATAATGATAGGTATAACCTATTATTATACTTGAGGTGATTCCAATCGAATTACGACAACTTGAATACTTTTTAGCTGTTTCAAAAGAATTACATTTCACAAAAGCAGCTGAGAAATTAAATATTTCACAGCCTTCTCTAAGTCAACAAATACGTGCATTAGAGCATGAAGTAGGAATGCCACTTTTCGATCGAATTGGTAAAAAAATATCTTTAACTGAAGCAGGGAAGATTTTATTATCACATAGTAAAACCATTTTTCATGAAGTCGAACAAGCTCGTTCAGCTATTCAAGACCTAAACGGATTACAGCAAGGTTCCTTAACAATAGGGGCTTTGTTAACCGTCCTAAATTATTTACTACCACTAACTATTTTAAATTTCAATAATTTATATCCCAATATAGAGCTTTCTGTATTAGGGCTTCGCACAGGAGATATTCGTGAAAAATTATTACGAAACGAACTAGATATTGGAATTACATTTCTCCCGGTGCAAGATAAAGAGATTATCTCTATCCCTCTATACAAAAGCGATCTTACATTAGTCGTGCCAACTGGTCATCGATTAGCTGAACGTAATCATGTATCTATTGCTGAATTACAAAACTACCCTTTAATTCTTTTACCTAAAAATTTCTTTTTAACCGAACTAATTACATCTCATTGTCAAAAATTCAACTTTAAACCAAGACCAATTTTAGAAATTAGCACGATGGAATCTTTAATCCAAATGGTTTCCAAAGGAATGGGAATTACAGTGTTACCCAAACCATATATAGACTTTTTACAAAATAAAAACATTCAAGCTATTAAAATAGAAAACCCTACTCCAACAATTGAAATAGGGCTAATTTATAGAAAAGATAAATATATGTGTGCTGCAACTCGAGAATTTATTGAGCAACTAAAAAGTACAGTACGTTCTTTCCAAAACTAAACAAAAGAGATTATCCTATGAAACCGTTTCACAACGATCTAGTAGAATAATCTCTTTTCAAAACAAAGTAAACATTATATTAAACTCTTATAGATTTTAATGTACCTTTTTAGATATTGGAATATATTTAGTAAAATATGCACCAACTAGCAATAATGCAATTGAAAATAACCAAGTAAAAGCACCGCCAAAGTGAAACCAATATGCAAACATATTTAAAATTGCGAGTGAAAAGAAGCAAATAGAAGTTAACGCACTTTTCAATCCTTTTATCCCAGATTTTTTTCTCTTTTGATAAGCAATATACATCGCAATAACAAGAAAAAAGATAAGAACAAATGGTAACATAACTTTTAGCATTGGTAATCCCTCCAGTGTAAATGCACTCTCTTCATTATCATCTTATCTCATTTATCTTTTAGGCATCAATTCATTCTTATCTTCCCTCCAAAAGTCAGTATAAGTTTTATTTTTAAAGTTCACGTTCACCTCAGAAAACGGCATACTTCCTCCGACTTTCAATGAGTACCAGTCGTTTAAAAGTGGTGATCCGAAACAAATCTTCATTGTACGATCATGTAAATCGAATAATACAGAATGTAAAGTTCCAAACCATTCTTCATAGTTATGTACAGTCAGTCCATCAGGATATTCTTCTTCTACTAACTTTTTTAAAGACTCTATGCTCACTTGTTCATATCCATTTAAATGCTCATGTAAAACATGATATCTCTTTGTAGATTGTTCTAATTTCCTATTATTTAATTTCTGAATTGATGAACTAACTGCATGGTTTGTTGATACAATAAAAGCTTGGTTGTCACCATCAATCGTTGTTGTGGATTTATGACCGTCAAATATTTCAATATGTGCTGCGTTTAAAGGATCAGCTACTATTAAATTAATATTACTAGCAATTGGTATTTCTTCTATTAGTGATTTAGCTTCCTGCACATTTTTACATTTCTCCAACAACAATCGAATTACCGCAAAACACTGTAAACCATTTACCATTGGCTTTCTTAAACCTGCAATGTTTCCTACTGGTTGACCACATGCTGAAAATGTAACAGATAATCCATGTTCGTTACCCCCTTCTGTTCGACCAAAATATTGAGTAGAAAAGCCACTATGTGCATACGCACCTTCAACATGCGTCGAGCAAAAACGCATATCATCTATTACTGGTGATAAATCATAATTTCTTAATACATAAGTGTGAGTTGAATCTGTCTTTTTAGGTAATACTGCACAATGACTACAACCTGCTTTCAATAGTGTTTGATAGTAATACATCATATTTTTTGAAGGAATTTTTAACACTTCACAAAAACCTTCAATTTCTTCATTAATTCCAGAACAATATTGATTTAATATATTTCTAGATTCTGTCCAATGGTTATGCGATATTAAGTTTTCTTGCTCTATAAATTGCGGAATAAGATAAGAATGTTGTTTCACAAATTCACCTTGTTGCTTACCAATTTCATAATGACTTCCTTTGAGCGATGAAAAATACCCCTTTACTTGATACATCAAATTCCCCCTCTTATTAAACATATCCATATCGTACCAAATGAATCCCATTCATTCTTGATGTTTTTTACTACCTTACCTTAACTCCATGCCACTTTAAAACCTCCACTAATAATTATTTACTAAATAATTATTTTTTTGTTAATATTGCTACAGAAGCTTTACTTCAAAATAAAATAGTTTAATATCAAATGAGCAAAATACTATATTGAACTTACTCGTAAGCAATCATCTAATTTTTGAGATTAAGAAACTTATTTATCAAAGCAAAAGGAGAATTTATGTATGAGCAATTGCAAACCAATTGATGAATTAACTATTGAAGACCTAAAACAAAACCCCATTTGGGAATGGGCAATAGATGAAGAGGAAAACGAAGAACATGACGAAACATGGGTAAAACCAGCAGCAACTACTAATTTTACAGAGGAGCTAAACGGTTCAATCGTACTAGGCGAACTATTCTTACATAATGGTGAAAAATTCCCTATGATGTGTGAAATTGACATTGAAAATAACGAGGCAGTAATTCGTTCTGTTGTTTATTATAACGAAGCAGAAAATGAGTATATTGCTATAGAAGATATTGTGAAAACGGTCGAAATGCCGTTATCGATTATTATTAACCTAACAATTCATGCAGAATCCAAAACCTTACGCTTCACTGCACATAAAGTAGATATTTATAAAAATTCAATAACGACTAATTTAAATTAAAGTTGGGCGAAATAAAGAAAACAATTATTAAATAAAGTGAAGCTTTAATCAGTGGGGGTCTTACTGCCCAGCAAATAGCGGGATAAAAACCGGAAAATGATTATCGATTCCCCGGTTTTTCAAACTAGATTAAAGTATTCCCTTTTCTACTAAAGTCTCTGCGATTTGAACTGAATTCCAAGCCGCACCTTTTAATAGGTTATCAGAAACAATCCAGAGGTGGAATCCGTTTGGCATATCAGGATCTTTACGTATTCTTCCGACAAATGTATCTATTTTCCCTTCTGCATATAATGGCATTGGATACAGCTGTTTACTAGGGTTATCCTGCAAAATAACACCTGGTGCATCCATTAATACTTCCTTAATTTCCGTAACGGTTGCTTCTTTTTCCAGTTCTATATAAACTGATTCTGAATGCCCTGATACAACTGGAACACGTACACAAGTAGCTGCCATTTTCAGGTTTTCATCTTCTAATATTTTCTTCGTTTCTTGAATCATTTTTACTTCTTCAAAAGTAAAATCATTGTCTGTAAATATATCTACTTGAGGCAGTACATTAAACGCTATTGGGTAATGTTTTTTATCTTTTTTCGCCGGTAATATATTACTTTTCACTTCTTCACCAGCAAGCATAGACTTAGCCTGCTCTTGTAATTCATGAATCGCATGAATGCCAGAACCCGATACGGCTTGATATGTTGAAACGATAATTCTTTCTAAACCGAATGATTTTCGAATCGGCTGAAGTGCTGTTACCATCTGTAATGCTGAACAATTTGGAACTGCAATGATACCTTTATGCTGCTTTAAAGTATGCGCATTCACTTCCGGAACAACGAGCGGTACACCTTGTGCCATTCGGTACTCACTTGTGTTATCAATTACAATCGCACCACTAGAAACTGCATGAGTTACAAATTGTCTAGATACTTCTCCCCCAGCGCTAAAAAAGGCAATATCTACACCTTCAAAGCTAGTTGTTTTTGCCTCTTTTATAATTATCTCTCGTCCTTTGAATCTTACTTTCTTACCAGCGGATCGTTTTGACGAAAGCAATGTAACTTCAACTATATTAAACTTCATTTCATTCTCTAACAGTTCAATAATTTTTTGCCCTACCGCACCTGTAGCCCCAACAACAGCTACATGATAGCCCTTTTTTTTCATCTTTTCTCCTCCAATATCACCTAAATGAATATTTCTACAATTTCATTTTATACAGAATTTAATCATTTGGAAAATTAAAATACATGATATAATCATTCACAAATCATGATAATAAAAGAGGGATTGCTTATGGAAATGAGACATGTTAAAACATTTTGCGCCATTGTGAAGTATGGTAATTTTTCTAAGGCTGCGCATGCGCTAGGTTATGCGCAATCTACTGTTACAGCACATATGAAAGCTTTAGAGAACGATTTACATATTCCTCTTTTCGATCGGTTAGGGAAAAAAGTGCTACTTACAAAAGCAGGTCATCAATTTCATCCTTATGCATTAGAATTACTTTCAATATATGAAAAAGCGCAAGAAATCCCCCAAAATACAGATTATTTAGAAGGTACATTAAGTATTACATCTAATGAATCATTAGCGGTATACCGATTACCACAATTATTACGTACTTACAAACAGAAAAATCCGAAAGTAAATATCGTACTTGAAACAAACACAAATGAACAAGCATTACAAAAATTACGTGAAGGAGAAACAGACGTTATCTTCATAATTGGAGAAAGTATAGAACATAATGATTTTATTACGCGTACTTTGAGTAATGAAATATTTGGATGGATTTTACCAGATCATTCCGCTGCACATACAAATCCATTCCAGTTATTACAGGACACCCAGTTCATTTTTACAGAACAAAGCTGCGGCTATAGGCCAATGGTAGATCGTTTTTTATGTCAAAGTGGAAATATTCCAGCTAAAACATTTGAAACTTCCAATGTTGAAGTCATTAAACAATCCGTTATGTGTGAGTTAGGCATTTCAATTCTTCCTTATATCGTTGTACAAGAAAGTTGCCAAAAAGGACAACTATGTTTTCAACCTATCGAAACTCCAACAGTTATTCAAAGTTATGTAATCTATCATAAATCCAGATGGATTTCCCCGGTATTACAATCGTTCCTTTCCTTACTTGAACGAGACTAAAATATTAAGACGTACATAGAAAGAGAGTAATTGCCTAATAAGCAATTACTCTCTTTCATTAATTAGTATACTATTTATTAGTCTGTCCCCCACCTGCAATTAATTTACTACCTGAATATGTACCTTTGTTCATAAACACTTGATTAATTAATTCTTTTTGCTCAGCTTGCGACATTACTCCTTTTCCTTCTCCTAAATTCCCACTTTGTAATTTCCAAATCTTATTGTGATCCCCATCAACCTTTTCATATTTTCCTTGTTTCCATCGTTCTAAAATTTCTACATATGTACTTCCCTGTACAAGATCATTACTCTTTACAATATCAATTAAGCTTTCAATCCGCTCTTGTGTAATAAAAATATAGCCCCACTTTTGATCAGCTTTCGCTTTTTGATGTGCCATTTCATGTAATGCTGTCTGTATGTTCTCATCTGTCCATTTAAAATTTTTATTAAAACCACTATTCGGCAATGAATAATTTCCATTTTCTAAAAGCTTTGCATCTTCTGCTTTTACGTTACTATCAGCTAATACTTCTACTGCTGGAGCAGCTGGTGATGCCTTTTTCGCAGCTGGTTTACTATTATTTAAATAATGCAGCATACCATATGTTAAACCTACTCCAATTACCGCCATACCAGCTATAACACCTATTATTTTCAAAAATGTTTTCATCTCGCTTGTTTCCTCCCAAATATCTCCGTTCTGACTACCTAATTATTTCTTATATAAAAACTGTTACTTCATTCAAAATATCGCATCCCATCCCCTATCATATTATTTATATATACTTCCTCATATTGTATTTCTTTTTCTTTAAAATTGAAAGATTATTCTGTTAAATAATGAAAATATTCTACAAATTTTTCCTTTATATTTATAAAGAAACAAAAAACAACGAGCGCGTTCTACAACACTCGTTGTTTTTACTTTATGCACGATTTTCTTTTAACCACTTCGTAATAGCATCTAACTTCGAAACATCAAAACGTCTTTCTTCACACACGTTCAAATTTTGTGAGTTTCTCACTATTTCTAATTCATTATTTCTTACACTTTTTGCCTCAATTAATTTACAATACCCATCTGTAACAGTATTTAAATTTTCATAATAACGCTGAAACGATTTTGATATATGTAAATGTTTTTCAAAGTTTCTTCTTCTTTTCGTCTCATCAGATACTTTCCGCTTTCTAAGTTCTTCATCGTTCGTATATAAATAAAAATATTGATCCGGAAAGCCAATTTCCCTATTTATCATCTTTTCTTTATAAAAATTTTCTATTAAAGATAATGGCTGATTAAATATATCAAAATGAAAACACCAATTATAACTAAGTGGCTGATAAATATCGCCATCGAGTATTACTAATTCATATTGCTTTGACTTCTGAACAGCTATATTCCAGCGCTCAACTTGTTTTTCAAAATACCATGTTCTATGTTCATTTTTTGGCCTTTCAAATAAAGAATTCACTTCAGGTATTATATAAGCACCATAATTCTTTTCTAATTCACGGCACGTGGTACTTTTACCAACAGCGCTTGCTCCCTCAAATGCTATTATCCCCATAGTTTCTCCCTCTTTCATTAACTAAAATTTCGTTGTTTCGCTTTTCTTCCCCATAACTTTCTCCATAAAACAATTGAAGCGACAGTGAGCATGATTGTTGTAATGATACTACCTTCAATTCCGAACGTGCCTCCATGCAATGTTTCTGGTCCATTTGTTATAGACTTAAAAATTGGAGTAGAATATACAGTTGTGCCACTAACTGCAAAACCATATACATTATATTGAGCCCAGTTCCAAATTGAGTGCCATGCACATATTCCCCACAGACCGTCTTCTTTCAATACATATAAAGCTGCGAAAACACCCACTAATATTATATTCGATATAGATAATATTGTAATTCCTGGATTAAGTAGATGAAGAAATCCAAATAAAAATGAAGTTACAATTATTCCAACCCATATACGACTTCTAACAGAAAGAACCGGGAATAACCAACCTCGTACAATAATTTCTTCCGTTGCCCCTTGTATTAAAAATGCAACTAGAGATCCTACTATTCCTACTATCACTGTTGAGGTAATATGTTGTACTTGCAATTTCACACTCCCCATTAATAATAGTAGAATAACTGGCGTTGAAATAAATAAAAACCCTATTAACGCACCTTTTAAATACTTTCTCATCCATTTCTCTTTCCAAAAGCCAATGGATGAAAAAGGTCTTTTTTCTACAAAACGAACCCATATAAATAAAATAAATATAGCTCCGCCAAACGTTAACACCATTCTAACATTGTCATAAATACCTTTCATGAATATCGTTTCAGCTTTCGGTAAAAATAACATAAATAACATAAAAAGTTCGCCTAAAGTCAAAAATATAATGGCTAATATTACAGCAAAGACTGGATGGACCTTTTTTCTCCCTGCTTTTGCTGCTTCAATTATTATAAATGAATTATTTTTCACTTTCTTTTCTCCTTTTATAATATTTAACTACCAACAGTAACCAACCATATTTTACCACGAAAAATATATTATTAATATTTACTCTAAGTTTTTCTTACATGATTTTGCATAAATCCCAATTAGGAATAATATATAAATAAAAGAGGTGCCTTTGTGCCTTTACTATTATCACCCAGATTACTCAGTGGTATTACCAGCACTTGCTATTTCCCACCATTTGTTGTAAGATAGTAATTAAGGTCAATTTAACACTATATTTTCTTTGCATATTATCAAGTATCAATCGGGGACAGTTTGTACTCCTTATGGGTTTTTGATAATATGTGAAATTTTATTTTCATTCAAATAAGGCCGATCATATTGTAATTTTTCTACTTTTAGGAGGCATTACCATGACATTAACAGGTAAAGTAAAATGGTTTAACAGCGAAAAAGGTTTCGGTTTCATCGAAGTTGCAGACGGTAACGATGTATTCGTTCACTTCTCAGCTATCACTGGCGACGGCTTCAAGTCTCTTGACGAAGGTCAAGAAGTTAGCTTTGAAGTTGAAGAAGGTAACCGCGGACCTCAAGCTAAAAACGTTGTAAAGCTATAATTCAAACAATAAAAAGGTTGTTACCAGCAAGGTTAACAACCTTTTTAATATATAACTAAAATTTTTTACATAAAAGGAGTGGTTACATGTATCGCAATCGAAAGAACGATGTAGCAGAAGTACCACCAGAACAAACCCCTGTTTGGGAATGTGAATCAGAGGATTGTTTAGGATGGATGAGAAAGAACTTTTCATTTGAAGAAGAGCCTAAATGCCCTTTATGTAAAAGTAGCATGAAAAGCGGAGAACGTTTATTACCTAAATTAGGTTAATTTATAATAAAAAAAACCTCTTTTAATTAAGAGGTTTTTTTTATTATAAATTTATGTCCTCAACATCAGTTCGCACTATAGAATACAATAATGCATCGTGTTGCTTATTTCCTTGATGAATATATCCGCGCAATAGCCCTTCCTTTTGGAAGCCAATTTTAGATAACATTCTACAAGAAGTAACATTTTCAGGATATGTAATAGCTCCAATTCTAAACAAACCTAAATCTTTAAATCCATAATTAATAATTTCTCCAGCTGCTTCTGAAGCATAACCATTTCCCCAATAGCGAGGATGCAGATCATATCCAATCTCAGATCGTTTACTCCATAATTGTAAATTGTTTAGTCCAATTGTTCCTATTAAAACGTTCGTTTCTTTTAACACAATTCCCCATCGTATTGCCTTTTTCTCAAAGTAATTTTTTGAAAAAGATTCGATCATACGTGAAGCTTGTCCAAACTCCGTAAAAGAATTCATACCGTAGTAACACGTCACTTCATCCAATGAAAAGATTTCATATATTTTTTGACAATAAGATTGTTCTATTTCAACTAAACGTAAGCGTTCTGTTTCTAGTATAGGAAATGCCATAGGATCACTCCTTTCTCTCTACTCATTCATTATATCAGAAAAAATATGTATAATTAGTAAAGTCCTTATTGTTCCATAAATCAAACATTTCTAATGGCACATTCTCTCTTAATTCTATATACACGAATTAGATACCTTCTGATTGCACCTCAAACATGACGCTATAATTTCCATAAATCGAATTTTAAATTATCAAGAACTGTAAAGAAATTGTTTCTTCATTTTCTCCTTCTAAACAACCAACCTACCCCATACATTTATGGTAAAATATAGTTAATATATTATTTTATTGTGGAGGTGAAGATTTCCTATGTATATATTCATCGGCTTATCCCTCTTACTCATATTACTTATTTTTTTATTCGCAAAAAAATTCACCCCAAACTCATTCATGATGACTAGCTTTAAAGGTAATAGCTTTAGGACATTTTCAATCGGTATTTTAATCGCTGCCATACTCTCACTTTCATATGGAACTTATCATGCGGTAACATATAAACCTAGTTATTTAGATATTAAATTAAAAAATCAAAACTATACTGTTTTCGGTAATGTAGGCGAATTCGGTTATTTCTCCGAAGAATTATTAAAAAAAGATACAGAAGTACAACTATATTTCGTCTCTTGGAAAACAATACAGTTAAAAAATCCGGTAATACTTATAGAATATCCTTCAGGAAAACAAGAAACATGGAAGCCAAATATCGTATCAATACCGGTAAATAAATTACAAGAAAAACATGATATAAAAGATATTTATCAACTATCACCGTATTCATTTAAAGAGTCTGGAGAAATAACATTAACAATAAAAGAAAACAATGTAAAAAACAATACAATTTCCATTCAAATAAAATAAATAAAAACTGTTCCTCCATTTTGCTGAAGGAACAGTTTTTATTTATTCTACAGTATTATTTATTTAATGTAGCCATTATTTCATTGGCTATATTCTTTCCATTTCCAATACACGCACCAATTCCGACACCATAATATGAGGCACCAGCTAAATATACATTTGGATAAAGATTCGTCATTTTTTCTTGCAATGCTTGAACCGCTTGATTATGTTCTAAATGATATTTCGGCATTAAATCTTTCCAATTTGTAACTTCGACTACTTCTGGCTCACCTTTAATTCCGAGACTCTTTTCAATATCATATAAAGCTACTCGTACTAATTCTTCTTCACTATAATTTTTGATTGTTTCATATACCGGATTGGTGCTCTTATAAAACATTCTTACTAATAATTTTTGTTTACCCGATGTATGTTTCCACTTTCGACTTGTCCATGTACAAGCATCACAATGTAAATCACTGTTTTCCGTTACAATAAACCCTGTGCCGTCAGCTGGTAGTTGTTCATCTAGTATGTCAAATCCTAAGTAAATACTTATAAGAGATGAGTTTTTAAATGTATTAAACTGCTCATTTAACTCATTAGACTGTAATAAAGTTTGTGCTATATCATGCGGAGCTGCTAAAACAACATAATCAGCTTGTATTGTTTCATGATTTACAAAAGAAATCTCATATCGATCTTCTTGTTTACTTACAGCCGTCGTTATAGCACCTTTTTTTACGACAGTTTCAGTGAGCACTTCTTCTAAGCGATTAATTATCGTAGATAGTCCACCTTTAAATGATACGAATTTTTTATTTCCTGCTGATTGAAATTGTTTTTTATTCTCTTCAAAACCTTTAATAATACTTCCATACTTATTTTTATAATCCAGTAAATACGGTAATGTAGATGCCATTGTAAGCTCATTCAACTTACCAGAATATACGCCTGAAAGTACAGGAGCAATTTGTCTTTCCACTAACTCTTTCCCTAAGAAACTTTCTAAAAATAGAGCAAGTGATGTATCTTCCGTAAACTCTTTATTTTTCGTTATGAAATCTTTTAAAGCTACGATTTTCCCTTTCGTTGAGACTAGCGTACTGCTAAACAAAGACTGGGCGCTCATCGGTATCCCAAATATAGTATCAGAAGGAATCGGATGTAACATGTTTTCAGAATATATGTAAGAAATACCCGTTTCATTATATACCATTTCATCTTCTAAATTTAAATCTTTTACAAGTGGCATAACATATTCATTACGAGCAACGATTGAATCCGCTCCTGACTCCATAATGAAATCCTTTTCTTCCACACTATGGATTTTACCACCTAAATACTCTTCTTTCTCAATAAGAATAAAATTTAAATCGATATTATAATCCTTTTTTAATTTTTCTAAATAAAACATAGTAGAAAGTCCCGTTATACCTCCACCGATAACAACAACTGTTTTCATATGTGCTGCGCTCCTAACCGATACAATTAATAATTCCTTTTTATTATAACCAAAAGTCCTTATATTCGACTAGCAAGTTGCGCATTCTGTAAGAAATTAGACAATATATTTGAATATATTTTCAAATTACCTAATAAAAAAGAACTATAACATATACAAACCACGTCATAGTTCTCTTTATTTTAAAAACATAAAGTAATTGATTAATTTGTCTAGTTCTTGACTCAATGCCAATACTTTTTCATGTTGAATTCCATAATCCGATACTAAATATAAAAGTTCTTCTTTTTTTATTTCAATTACTTTTTCCAATTTCGCTAGTTCCATGTCGTTTTACATCTCTCCAAAAATAAAATGTATGTATTTCAGTATAGCCTACTTACATAATTAGTAAAAGTAAAATACGCATGTAAAATCTTACATATTTGAAAAAATAATATACTACTAACAAAAAAAGAAACTAGATTAAGCTTCCTTTTACAGATTATTGACGTTCATTAAGAATGAATAACATACCGGAATTTTTCTAATGTTATATCTTTATAATTTGGAGCTCTCTTTATATGATTAAAATAACTGGCAATTGCAGCTGCTCCAAAATGCGCATGCCAAATATCATTTGTTTCTTTTTTACATTGAAAAATAATTGAAAGGCCGCCTTTTAAAATACTTTTGTTTTCCATTTTCTTTCTCCTCTAGTTAAAATCACTATATTTTCATCCTAAAGATGGTGTCAGTACAAATAAAATGTGATTCGATTCATCACTTTTATTCAAAAATCGATGCTTCACATTTGGTGGAATACGTACAACATCGCCTTCTTCTAAAAAATATTCTTTTCCCTCCAATTCTACGTACACTTCCCCTTTCATAATAACAGCAATCTCTTCCTTATCTTCATGGGAATAATGACTTTCTGTTGTGTTTGCTTGTTTATTTAAATCCATCATTAACATTTCAATACGTGCTTTCATAAAATCAGGTGTTAATACATCATATACAATGTGATCATTGTTTTCCCGATATACTTTTTTTCGATCTTTTTTCTTAGAAATGAGCGAATCTGTATCGATATCATTAATAAAAAGTGTAAACAGCGGTACATTTAATGCTTTTGCAATTAACTCCAAAACATTTAAAGAAGGATTAGCATGTCCTCTTTCAATTTGGCTAATTAGTGATGTACTAATCCCTGCATAATCAGCAAATTCACGAATTGTCATATTATTTTTCTTACGATAACTTAATACTGTTTGTCCAAGCCTATCATGTATCATAGTAAAACTTCCTTTCGTCCATCATAATGCATATTTCATTGTCTTTGTGCTGACATACTAAACAAAGGCAAATAATCCTTTCCTATTATCTCCGGGACTTATATACTTACTTTTGTACATTATATCGCATTAAGTTTATTATAATAAACATTCTATCGGAGGGACAAACTTTGAAATCACCTATTCTTTCATATTTTATCTTATTTTTTGGTGTATTCGCCTTATCAACTTCAGCAATTTTTGTAAAATTGGCAGATGCTCCTGCGACAATCATTGCTTTTTACCGATTATTCTTTGCCACACTGATCCTGTTACCGTTATTACTATTTAATAAAAATAGTCGAAATGAGCTAAAAACTTTAACGAAAAAACAATGGACATTCGGATTCACATCTGGGCTATTTTTAGCTGCACATTATGTACTATGGTTTGAATCATTACAATATACTTCTGTAGCAAGCTCTACAGTTATCGTAACGTTACAACCTTTGTTCTCAATGATTGGTGGTTATTTTTTATTTAAGGAGAGATTTACGAAAGGAGCGGTTATTGGTTGCCTCATCGCTATTTCAGGTAGTATCATCATTGGCTGGCAAGATTTCAAAATTAGTGGAGAAGCTTTATATGGAGATATTTTAGCATTTATCGCTGCCGGTATCATTACTGCTTATTTTTTCATTAGCCAACACGTTCGTAAAGATTTGTCACTTATACCATATTCGGTAATTAGTTATGGAAGTAGTGCTGGCTTTCTTAGCATATTTGCTTTCATGCAACAAGAATCTTTCATCCATTACTCTACACAAACTTGGTTGTGCTTTATTGGATTAGCTTTCATTGCTACAATTTTAGGACAAACCATTTTTAATTGGTTATTAAAATGGATGAGTGCTACTGTAATTTCAATGAGTATTTTAGGTGAAACAATTGGCACTTGTATGCTAGCGTACTTTATATTACATGAGACTATTTCTTTACAACAAGGACTAGGAATTACCGTTATTTTTATTGGTTTAGTATTATTTTTATTACAGCCAAATTCTAATGAAAAAGCATGACAGTATACTGTCATGCTTTTAACTATTCATTATGTACAATTAAACCATTCGGTCTAAAACGACTCATCATAATTTCATTAATAAACTTTCCGTGAGCTTTCAAATTCCCTATCTTTACTCCCTCTTCTACAAATCCAAATTTTTCATATAAAGCTTTTGCTTTTGGATTCGTTTCTAACACACCTAGTTCTACTCTCTCTAACATTAACCAATTATCAGCCAGATCAAGCATCTTCATAAGAAGTGCTTTCCCAATTCCTTTATTATGATATTCACTGTCTACCCCAATGAATAAATCGCCTGAATGAGATCTTCGGCCCGGACTTTGTGTTAAACCTACAAATCCAACAACTTCTCCATCATATTCTGCAACAAATTCAAATTGATTTGGTGCTAAATTTCGAATTCTATTTTCCATAGCTTCTACACGCATGCTAGGTAAGAAAACCATATACGGTAAAACGTCATCCTGTATACATATACGATGAATTGCTCTAGCATCTTGTATTTCTACTGCTCTAACGTTGATCCCCATCTTTCTCTCCTCCATATAAATAACAATATATTTGTTTGTGTGTATTCTAGAAACGTGTATGAATGACCTTCTCACTCGTATTTCTTTATGTCATTTTTACATAATTATTTCGATATAATACTTAATTTCCAAAAAGATTAACAACTATATGGATTTGGTTAACTTTTCGCCTCGTTATATAAATTAAGCAAATTTTCAATTGGAATACCATTTAGTTTCATGCCGACTATATTACAATTTTCTATTTCAATATTTTTCAGATTACTATTACTTATAGTGCTGCCTTCCAAATCACATTTATCGAATACAATAGGTTCCTTCTCATCTCCGAGACTTGTATTTTTAAATTGCACTCCACCTAAAGTCACCAAATTAAATTTACTGCCAGAAAGATTTAAATCTGCATATGATGACCATCTAAAATTTATATTTCTAAACTTTGATTGACTTACATTACAATTACTCATATTCATATTTATTATATTGCTACCAACAAATGAACTGTTTTTTAAATTCACTTGATAATACCCTGTATTCGCTAAATTACAGTTTTCGTATTGACTATTTTTCATATCTTTATTTGTAACTACACTCTCTTTGTTTGAGCTTGTTTTTATTCTTTTCACGTAACAATACTCATCTTCCGATTCAAAAATCATTTGGTAGCCCATCTTTTTATAAAAGTGATGATTATTAATTTGTCTACTAGATGTTTCGAGATCCCAAATCTTTATGTTTGGATATTCCTTTTCTATTAATTTCATAACATGTGATCCAATTCCTTTTCCTTGATAAACAGGATCTACAAAAATACGATCAATTCGACCGTACGACTTACCAGAAATCGTAACTATTATCCCTCCAATTATTTCTTTATCCATTACAACTTTGAAAGAATCCAATTCTTCAATGGAATATTCCATCATTTCAACTGAAGAATACCCTGGCGGTTGAATGTTATAATCAATGACATCATCTTGGCCGTATAGCCATTGTTTTGCTTCTGCATCAAATGTTCTTTTCATTATTTCTGTTAATTTCTCAGCATCTAAAATTGTAGCTTTTTCTATAGATATTCTCGTCATTTTCGTTTTCCCCTTCATTATTACAAACCAACCATTTTTGTGAATGCCATAATTATCAATTCACTTTTATTTTTAATGCTTTTCCCATTATTACATATGGAACATCATTTGTACTTGGATGAAATGGCTCCAATATATTTATCCAATCTAATCTTTCATATAACGAACGTGCTTTTTCATTGTTTATTTGTGTTGTTAAAACACTCGTTCTATTTGGAATCCCTTCTAGTAATTCATTATGTAATTTCGTTCCAAGACCTTCATTTTGATATTGTGGGTGGACTGCTAACTCTACAAATTCAAAACAATCTTGTAACCATTCGTCTACTTGCTCTAGATGTAACGCTTCTCTCATTAATTGATTATAGTACTGTCCCTCCATTGAGCGATAACCATAAGTAAAGCCAACTACTTCATTTTCATCATTTATTGCTACTATACCTTTAAAACCTGTATATTCTATATGCCTATTCATTCGCTCGATTATTTCATTGAAATTTATTTTCTCAAATACTTTACAATACAATTTTGCCATATCCCCAATTAAGATTTCATCTTTTTCAATGCTTACGAATTTCACTTTATTCCCCCCTGTTAAACATTTACATACTTAAAATTTTAAAAACAAAGAAAATTAATACTAATCACTCTCTTTACTATTAAACTACAAATCACCCTATATTTTCCACAATTACTTAGTATTAATGAATAAAAGAAGAGACCATGTAATATCAACATGGTCTCTTCTTTTATTCATTTTCAATTTTATTCCGCTATTTGCCGGGCAGTAAGACCCCCATCTCAAAATTCAGCGAAAGCAAAGAAGTTAGGTGGGGGTTGGGCTAATAATCAGCGGGGCTGACACCCCACTGATTAAAGTTTCACTTTATATAATTAAAAATTAGATATTACTTAAGCCAATCGTTGCAAGTGTTACTTAACTGCTGTAAATCTTCTATAAATTGACTCGCATCATATCCATCACAAACCGAATGATGTACTTGCAATGAAACTGGTAGCATAACCTTATTTCCTTCGTTAAAATATTTCCCACAAGTTATAATTGGCAATAGAAAATTTTCATCATTATTAATATTAAGATTAAATCCAGTAAAACTAGTCCAAGGTATGCTAGAAATCGGAAATACATTAGGAGGAATATTTTCTTTCGTGAAAAGACCATGAACACTAGCATAGCATCTCATATCGTCTTCATAATTTTTATAGAAAGTGCGGAAATCACTTGAATAATCCGTCCATATACTTGAAAAAGACTTATCATCTTTATGAAAGATTGTATAACTCGGTATCATTTCCTCCCAATAGCCTAAAACTCCTTCATCGTTAAAACATGTTCGAAATTTTTTATGATTATTTACTACTCTAGAAATTAAATATATAAAAACGGGATAAAATTTTATTCCCTTTTGATATACTTCCTCTAATAACATCGTGATATCAACATTCACAGTCATACTAAATGTACAGTTCAACTTTAAATAATGCTCAAAATACCGCTCTCTATTCCAATCTTCTCTATCAATTACATGAAACTTCATTCTAATAGCCTCCTAAAATTTTCTTTTTATTTTAGAAGGCTAATTCCCTTGCTCTCACCATACTTGTTCACTCCTAACAGTTTACAATTCACCCTAATTATTCATTTAATTATATAACATATGTAAGAATCAATTCACATATTTCTGGAAATCCATCCACATACTATAGATAAATCAAATGAAATTTGGAGGATACATACATGAATAACAAAAATATGAATAAAAAAGAAAATGTTACTGAAAACACTACATCTATTCAAAATAATAATACTGCAAATCTTACTATCGAAGAACAAGCAATGAACGGCTTATACGGAATGCCCGAAACAACAATTGAAGATGCTGATCACGCTGCATCTGATGATTTGACTTCAAAAAATTAATTAACTACATTGAAAAAAGCCAAGGAAAATATCCTTGGCTTTTTTAACTATGCATCCACCTTTTGTATTTCTTCACTCTTTCTTGAAAGTTTACCTGGCCAAAAAGCAAATCGGCCTAAAACTACTGTAATCGCGGGTACAAGTAACGGTCTTACGATAAACGTATCT
The DNA here is from genome assembly GCF_011800505.1 of Bacillus sp. EKM501B. Taxonomy (NCBI): domain Bacteria; kingdom Bacillati; phylum Bacillota; class Bacilli; order Caryophanales; family Bacillaceae; genus Bacillus; species Bacillus sp. EKM501B. The sequence goes on from NZ_JAALFZ010000029.1 coordinate 29,490, forward strand.
AGTAATACGCCAATTGCAGTTACAATACCAAATTGAACTAATACTTGAATTGGAAGTGTACCTAACACTGCAAAAGTTCCTGCTAAAATTAAACCAGCCGATGTAATAACACTACCTGTTTGTATTACACCATTCTTTACTGCATCCAAGTGATTTTGTGTCTTTCTGTTTTTCCATATTTCTGAAACCATAAAGATATTATAATCTTCACCTAAAGCAACTAAAAATACGAATGCGTACAACGGTATCGCACCTTGAATGGCCGGCGCACCCATACCGTAATGAAGTAATATCCATCCTGCTCCTAACGCTGAGAAGAATGATAAAACGACAGTTACAATTAAATAAATCATCGCAACAACCGATCGTAAGTAGACAAGTAATAGTAAAGCGATAATGCTAATCATTACTGGAATAATTACTGATTCATCACGTTCCGTAATTTGCTTTGTATCATATAATGAAGCTGTTTCCCCACCAATCCACAATTGATCTTTAGCATTACTAATCCCAGCACCTTTTAATACTTTTTCTATACTACTTTTCAATTTAGGAATTTGATCTAACGCTTCAATTGAGTATGGATTTTCCGCTAAAGAAACTTCATACATTTGTATTTGCTTATTTTCTTTTCCCTCTTTTGGCTCTTTCACTGTATTTACGAAAGAAAATTTCTCTAGTTCTTGTTTAATAGGAAGCTCTTTGCCTTTCGTATCAACAACAACTTTTATTGGTGCTAGTTCACCAGCTGAGAAATGATCACTAATTAACGTAAACCCTTCACGAGAAGGCATATCCTTTGGAAACGACTCTAATAAGTCATATGTGTATTGAATACGTGGTACGAATGAAGCCAATCCGCCTAATACAAATACAGTTAGCATAATTATTGTCCATGGTCTTCGTACTACAATATCTCCAAGTTTTTTACTAAAGGAGCCTTTTGATTTTTTAACTTTTACAGCCCTCTTTTTCTTTCTTGCAAACTCCTCATTCATTGAAGTTGTTCTCGGTATAAACGGGAAAAATGCAATTCTACCGAAAATTAATAATAGTGCTGGTAAAATTGTTAAAGCCGCGATTCCCATTATAAATACAGCAACACTAAATGGTACTGCAAATCGATGAAAGGCACCATAATGAGCAAGTAGTAATGTTCCTAATCCAAGTACAACAGTTAACGCACTCATTATTATTGCACCGCCAGATGCTTTAATCGCAAGTTGCAATGCTTTATATTTACTTTCTTCTTCTAACAAGTACTCTCTATATCTCGAAATTAAAAATAGACAATAGTCCGTTCCAGCGCCAAACAATAATACTGTCATAATTGATATCGCTTGGGCATCTACTTTAATCCATCCGTGATCAGCTAAAAAACCGAGTGTAGGACTAATAATACCGTATGCAAAGCCAACAACAAGTATAGGTAAAATCGCTAAAATTGGTGAACGATACAGTAAAATTAACAAAACTAACACTAGTAGTACAGTAGCCACTAACAATTTCACATCTGCTTGACTAAATAAACTAACTGCATCCGTTTGAATACCTACAGGTCCTGATAATCGAACATGTAAACCAGATTCACTTATTTTTTGTTTAAATGGATCTTCATCCACCTTACTATTCACTATTTTTCTAAACTCTTCAAGATTTCCTTTTAATATATCCGTACCAGCAGATTTATTAAAAAATACCGGTGTAACAAATGATGTACCATCTTTTGACGCACTTTTTGATAATACTTGCTCTGGGATTGTATCAAATGGTGGTAACGTTGATTGTTCTTTTAAAGGACTAGCTTTTAACTCCTTATAAACATCTTGTATGAGTTTATAATCCTGTGACTGTAATCCACCATCTCTATACCATACTACTAACAACGGATTCCCTGCATTATTCGGAAACTCTTTTTTTATAAGCGCTTCCGCTTGCTGTGACATAGCTGTTTCAGGTAAATTTTTCGGATTCGGTTCTTTCGTACTGTTTACTTGTGGTAACGTAAATGAAAGTAATAATGTAATAAGAATCCACACCGATAAAGTGATCCATTGCGTATTTTTCCCTGCCACAAGCCTCCCTAACATATGTAACGGGTGCTTTTTCATAAAAACCCACCTTCCTTTTTTCCTCCATTATTAATTATATATACTGGTCGGTTAATTAATCAAGAATGATTGAAAATTATGTTATAATTATCTCAATCATAAATGTCAGGAGCGAATGTATTTGGAACAAAAACAACGTCCTATCGGTAGGCCGCGTCAAAATAAAAATACAAAATCTACAAAAGAAACCATTTTAGAAGTAGCAACCCGCTTATTTCTTACACAAAATTATCAAGTCGTTTCTATGGATGAGGTCGCAAAAGTTTGTGGTGTTACGAAAGCAACTGTCTACTATTACTATTCAACAAAAGCCGATTTATTTACTGCTACTATGATCGAAATGATGGTACGTATACGTGAGAATATGTCTCAAATACTCTCTACAAACAAAACGTTAGAAGAAAGATTATTAGACTTCGCTAAAGTTTACTTACACGCAACGATGGATATTGATATGAAAAATTTTATGAAAGATGCAAAACTGTCGTTATCTGAAGAACAATTGAAAGAATTAAAAAATGCTGAAGATAATATGTATGAAGTACTAGAAAAAGCACTCGATAATGCGATGCACATCGGAGAAATCCCAAAAGGAAACGCTAAATTTGCGGCTCATGCTTTCGTATCTTTATTATCAATTGGGAATTTTAAAGATGAAAATCACAATCCTATTCTTGCAAATATAGATGAATTATCACAAGAAATCGTTTCTTTTTATTGGAACGGATTAGGTCATTCATATTAAACTGATTTGCTTTAATAAAAGAGCATGTTTGATTTTTTTCAAACATGCTCTTTTATAATTTATTTATATACTAATAATCAGATTATACTTCAATGCTGTTTAACAAAAAATTTCACTTTAACTTTTACAAATTTTGAAGTTGAACATTTATATTCCCCTTACTAAATCCCCCATGGTAACAAACTACAGATTCAATATGTAAATTTAAATACTTCTTCAAAGACTGCTGTGCTTCCTTAATATTTATAGTTGTTGGGTCCTAACATCCCATTCACACTATACATAGAGTCTCCTGCAATAAGAATTTTGCTTTGTTTCAAATATAAACTAATATGACCCGGAGTATGCCCTGGAGTATGAAGAATTAGTATTCCACCACAATACGGAAGTTCTTGCCCGTCAATCACAGTATCACTCACTTTTCCTTTTGGGCGGTTCTCTACATTTCCGTCCTTCAATAAAGGTAAATCCCCCTCGATATATGGCTTATCTAGTTCGTGCGCATAAACTTTAATATTACTTCGACAGCGCTGCAACAATTCTGGCAGACTACCTATATGATCAATATCCTGATGCGTCAAAATCACGACTTTTAACTTATCAAATGATACCCCAACCTTTTCCATCTTTACTTGTATATCTTCAATTTGTCCTGGGAAACCCGTATCTATTAATACTGCCATTTCATCATTCCATAAAAGAATTGGATGAATAACAAATTCTTGAAATTCAAGTTGTAACATTTCTACTCCTTTAGCAATCTCCATACAGCCATTCTCCTTTATGTTGAAGTTTGAAAATATGTACAAGTAAACTGAAAATATAAAGTGAAACTTTAATCCGTGGGGTTTTACTACCCGACAAATAGCAGGATAAAGCACCTCTATCTTATAATATGTTTTGTCATCCCAATAGAGAATGCTTCAAACCCTATAGATTCATAGTAAGATTGCAATTTTTCTACACACATAAGTTGTGGAATAACCTTGTTTTGTTCACAGTGCTGGATTAATCGTTTCACTATTTCTTTTCCGATGCCACTAGACTGATATTTTGGCAATACACCAACTCCACAAATAATGCCTGTTATGACTCCATCTGATATGACACGCCCCATCCCTACTAACCTCTTATCATCAAAAACATAAATTGCATACCAACTTTGCTTACACATTCGTTCTAACTCGTTAACCGTTAATTTAAGAGAATTCCATCCTAAAGATTCGTATAAGGATAATAATCCATTAAAATCTGTAGGGTGTTCACTTGTGTAGCGTATACTATTTTCCATGTAAACACTCCCTATTCTCTGGCTTGTTTATATTTCATAAAATTCCCTTTACACAAATCTGATCGATGTAAAAATAACTAGAACAAACTTCAATAAGAAAGATAGAATTCCTTCTCAATATAAAATAAAAAGAAGTTATCTCAAGCGAGATAACTGCTTTTATATAAGACTCTCATTATATTATCAACCAAAAATTATACAACTACATACGATAAGCACAAACAAAACTAATAAACCATTTGAGAAATAACCCATTAAATACTACCCCTTTATTAAATTATGTAAAAGATTTTATCATAAAATGATTTACAACTTAATAACTGAAAAAGACATTGTATTCATTAGTTATATACGTTTAGTAATATTTTATATTCGGTTATATTCTCGTTCCCTGAAATTGCTTATCATACTCTTCTACTTCAGTTCATATAAGTTCAAAATATTAAATAATAAATCAAGAAGACCTCCACCTTACAAGGTCTTTTTTACTTATTTTCCAAATACACTAATTGATTCTTCCTCAATTACAAGTAAACAATTAGCATATTACATGATTTAATATCCCAATAACCAATTCAACTCTATTAATTCGGTTCGACCTTAATATCCCCCTTTTATTCCAAAAACTCAATAATTGTTTCACATACTTTATCCGTCTCCTCGATATCTGGGAAATGTCCACTATTTTCAAATATAACAAGTTTACCATTTTTCAATTGTCTCGTTATTCTATAACTCATTCCTACACCCGTGTTATAGTCATGCGCTCCAACTATGACACACGTATCAATTTCTAAACCTTTAATACGCTCAATAAGCGGTAAAGATGATTTTGTTCCAAAAATAACTTTGCTCATCTTCCCTGTATTACTTAACTGACTTTCCTCCCAAAGACTCCGATTTAGCTTTGCAAATTCTTCATTTTTAAACAATAATCGATCTACAGCTTTTGTATCAACTATACTCCAAACTTGATTATACCTTTCTTTTAAAGGAATTTCTGACTTACTTATTATCAATATTTCTTCTTTCATTTCTCCTTTCGTTACTTGTAGAAAACCTTCTATCTGCACAGTATACATATCATTTAAATCATCTAACGATGGTGCTTGTAATACCATTTGTTCAACATTTTTCGGATATTTCAAAGCATACTCTAAACAAAGTTGTCCACCAAAAGAATATCCTAACAAATTTATCTTCTCTACATGTAATTGCTTTCTTAATTCCTCTAAATCTTCGACTAGAGTATTGATTGAGTACTCAACGTCATCTTGTGGTGCCTCACTTCTACCACATCCTCTTTGTTCATAATAAACAACAGTCATATTTTCTTCTAACCTCAACCCAAGTGTTCTTTCGAATACATAATGATTGCCACCTGGACCACCATGTACAATAATGAGAGGAACTGTATTATGAGCTGCCCCTGCAACTTTACACCAATGCAATACCCCATTGCTTTTCAAATAGTGTACACCATCTTGCAACATTAACTGATTCATTTATCCTCTCTCCTCATCGCTCACTTATTACTATCTAAATGTATAAGTTCTGACCATTCACACTTTTCCCCTTTATATCCTTTAGACACTATCCTCATTTATATGAATAGCTTTCTTATTCAAAAATAGATTTTTAAAAATTCCTACTCCCACAATTAATAAACCTATACCAACTAATTTATTTATTTGTAATGGAATGCTCTCCATTCCAAATAATCCAAATGTATCAATGCATAACGCAACAACCAATTGAGTAATAAGACTAATTAGCACCGTATATGCTGGACCTAGACTCTTTATTGCACCCATTATACAAATAATTAACCCGATACCAAACAGTCCACTTACATAAAACAAATAATTTGCAGTATACACTTTAATGCTAATACTGTTTTCTGTAATGATATAAAATAGAATAGAGCTAATGAGACCTATCCCAAGGACACATGTAGTCGTTAACCACTGCCCTACATTTTCATTTACTTTTGCATTAAAAACAGATTGTACGCTAATTAATATTCCTGCTAATATAGCTAAACTAAATCCAATCAAAATCTTCCTCTCCCTTTCATTGCTCATATATATTATCTTTAGCGACTTCCTTCATTCTAGAAAAATCTTTAATTACAATAACTCCATTACTCTTTTCAATTAGTTTTTCATTATAAAATCTTTGTAATACCCGAATTACGTGCCTATAACTTACCCCTATAAAATCTGCAATACTCGTTACTGAAGTTGCATCCAAATCCCCTTTATACATATTCCCGTTACTATCTGTTGAAATTGAAAGCAAATAACTAGCTACACGTACTTCTACAGGATAAAGTAAATTAAGAGCAGTAAAACGAGTCGATATTTTTAACGTGTTCGCAATGTTTTCAAGCAAGAACTTCATAAATATAGGATCATGTAATAACTTGTTTCTAATAACCGTATTAGAAATAGAGATTGCTACAACATCTGAACAAGCTTCAACGACATTATGCGCTTTGCTATTTTGAATTAATTCAATATCACCAACAATGGCCAATGGATTGATAAAGCGAAGAATTAGTTTCTTCCCTTCAGATGTAATCGTGTAAACTTTTACTTTACCTTTAACAACAAAATATAAACGATCCATTTCGTCATCTATATTGCAAATGAGCTCGTCTTTTTCAAAGTGATTTAATTGAAAATAAGCTGTATCTATTTCTGAAAAAACCTCGAGCGTTTTATTGGTTTTCAAATAATGCGTAATTAAACCTGATCTATCCTCCATATTCATTTCTCCTTTCATTTACATATTAAATACAACAATACCTATAATCATTATTATTGTTCCCACAATATGATATCTCTCCATCTGTATCTTTTTTATATGAAACAGTCCTTTCATTTCAATAACTGTTGCCGTTAACAATTGAGCAACCATAAGTGTGCCAGCTGTCAATGTAACTCCTAGTGCATATATCGCCATAGTTTCTGCACAAATAATGAATCCACCAAATGCACCCGCTGTTAAATATATTTTTTTCACACTCTTTAAATCCGTTATTTTCTCTTCTTTCTTTAACAAAAATACAGTTGTTGCAATAATGAATCCAATTAAATGGGTTATAATACTCGTCGACCATATACCGATATGTGAACTAAGTTTCGCATTAAAGGTTCCTTGAAGTGTTATAAATATCCCCGCAAAAACAGCAAATATAATACCTTTCAAAAAATCATCTCCTCATCCTTTATTTCTGACTTAATTAAAAACCATCATCCTATAATGGCAAAAGGACAAATGTCACATCACTATGAAAATAACTTGGAATGAACAAAAAAACACACCTCAAAAATGCGAGATGTGTTTATTTTTTTATTATTTATATATAATGTTTTATAAATAAAAATTACGCTACATTAAAAGATTTCTTTTTCATAACAAACTTTGCAAATAAGAAACGTACAAGCGGTCCCATAATAATTAATTGTAATGGATATGCCATTATGAAATTTTTAATAAAAATCGAAAAATAAATGGAAACAAATGAATCTCCTTGTAGTCCACCATGTAAATACATCATAGCCATACCGAAAAATGACATAAAGAACACCATTCCAATTACCATAGTTGTCGCCATTGCAACGATAATATTTATTTTTTTAGATTTATCAAATGGCAATATGAATACAATTTTTTTCGCACAAGGTCCAACGATACATATTTCAATTAATAGTGCAATAATAAAGCCAATTAATAGTTCTAATGCAATCTCTTTAATATAAATTGGTCCTCCTGTTTCATTCATTAGTAAATTGTAAAACGTCATTACGATAACCATCCCAAGGCACATCATCATGCCAAATTGGAGGTTTTCCTTTCTTGTTGTTGGCAAATTTCATCATCCTTTCTCTTTGAGTCTTTGTCATTATATCGACATTGGAAACCCCTTCGTAAGTGAACATTTTGTGAACAAATTTAAAACGCTTTCATATTTTTTCCTTTCTACTCTAATTCTCACTTTTACTTATAGAGGTTATATATATCGCAATGTTGAATTACTAAATTTAACATTTCATTACATTATTACTAGGAGGACAACCATGAATGAAGCAGAATTTTACGCATATCACATCGTAACAAGGAAAAAAATGCATATCGGACAAATCATTCCTTTTAACAAAAATCAACACAATACTCTATATCACTTCTTTTTTGAAAGAGAACAATTAAATGCTAGTGGTGAAGATGGCATACAAATTTTAAATAAACACTATAAAAATAACGAATTACATATAAATAATGAAAATACTAAAGTAGTTATGAGTTATATGGATCAAACAATTAGAGCAGTTAGAGAAACAATTGTAGAAATGGTTAGACTACAAGAATTCCCTGAATACCCTTCCAGATTATCTTGCTTATATGCTGCTAAAAGCTATGAGGATGCTTTGAAATGGAGAGCGCTATTTGATTCTTACAATCGAGAAGTTTTACAGATTGTTAAACTACGAGTGATCGGAAGTTCTTTTGAAGGTGACGGGAATCTTTTACCGAAAGAAGATGGAATTCCTTTTTCTCAAAAAATCGAACAAGCTAGAGAGTATTGGAAAGGAAATATTAGAAATGAGCTTCCTGAGCTACTGATTAATGGAGAAATTGAAGTGGTGGAAATTATTGATGACTTTTCCTCAATTCATATTTAATTTCTAACTAAATCATATAGGATGGAGATTACAATGAAGAAAAAAGTGTACTTCAATCATGATGGCGGCGTAGATGATTTAATTTCATTATTTTTATTACTTCAAATGGAAAACATTGAACTTACGGGGGTATCTGTTATCCCAGCAGACTGCTATTTAGAACCCGCAATGTCTGCCAGTCGTAAAATTATCGATCGCTTCGGCAAAGGTAATTTTGCCGTAGCCGCTTCAAACTCTCGCGGGCAAAACCCGTTTCCGAAAGACTGGCGGATGCATGCATTTTATGTAGATGCTTTACCAATTTTAAATGAGTCTGGAAAAGTTGTAACACCCGTGACGGCAAAACCTGCGCATCATCATTTAATAGAAACGCTTCTACAAACGGAAGAAAAAACAACTTTATTATTTACTGGGCCCCTAACTGACCTTGCTCGTGCATTATATGAAGCTCCCATAATCGAAGATCAAATTGAACGCCTTGTTTGGATGGGTGGTACATTTCTTAAAGCTGGCAATGTACATGAACCAGAGCATGATGGAACAGCTGAGTGGAATTCGTTTTGGGACCCTGAAGCAGTGGCTCGTGTATGGGATGCAAAAATTAAAATCGACTTAGTGACACTAGAAAGTACAAACCAAGTTCCGTTAACTATAAACATACGTGAACAATGGGCAAAAGAACGAAAGTATATTGGTATGGATTTCCTTGGTCAATGCTATGCAATGGTCCCTCCTCTCGTTCACTTCTCAACGAACTCTACTTACTATTTATGGGATGTACTAACTACCGCTTTTGTCGGAAACACTAGCCTTGCAAAAACTGAAACGATTAATAGTATCGTTCATACATACGGACCAAGCCAAGGACGTACAGAAGAAACTACTGATGGACGACCTGTAAATGTCGTTTATGATGTAAAACATGATGTTTTCTTTGAATATATTACTGAATTAGCAAAGAAAGCTGCTATCTGAACCCCTATAAAGTGATATAACTTCAGATAACGAGCCCCAATTTTAAAAATTGGTTGTAACTAGATATTTAACTATTAAAAAGAGTATTGAATTAAATTTCAATACTCTTTTTGTGCAATTTAATTATATTTGATTAATGTAGTGTCTTACAGATTATTCATTTCATAACCATTGACAAAATACGTTATTGTTTCTAACTCATCTTCATTTAATTCTCTATCTAGCTCTTGTTTATACGCTGCCTTTATCTTCTCTTCATCGCCTTTATGAGCTTCTGTATATGTTCCTACTGTTTTTAGCAAATGAATTTCTTGTAAAAACTCTTCTCGATTTATAGCTGTCCCATGAGAAAGAATATATGTCTCAGCATCAAATTTTTCTAATTCATCTATTAATGCAAACGTTCTTTTCGTCGTATAGTTCCACTTCGAGGAAAAAATATCTGCATATATACAGTCCCCTAAAAATAATATCTTTTCTTCTTTTATGTACATAACAACTGAATCATGTGCATGATCTCCGCCCACATGTTTTAGCACGCATGTCACCTCACCAAGATCTAATTCCATTTGATCCTGGAACGTTAAGGCCGGAGGAATAATGTTAATATTTCTCGCTTTTTCTTCAAACTCTTTCTTGATGCAATCCGCACAAAATTCAATTTCAGTACCCTCTTTTACGCGTGCATCCAACGCTTCATCTGTCCATTCATAAGATACTATTGTCTGCATTTCTTTTTTCGTTTCAGCGTGCGAAATAGTTAATGCATTCCGTAATACAGATAATCCAAAAATATGATCCCAATGCCAATGCGTTAGTGCTACAAAATCAGGATTTGATACATTTTGTTCTTTTAACATTTCTAAAAATAATTGTGCATGTTCTTCTGAATTCCCTGCATCGATCATTAACGTTTTTTCTTTTCCAACAACCATTCCTAATATAGGTCTATCTGTTTCAGAAACAGGTGTCATATACCAAAATGAGTTTCCTATTTTTTTAATTTGTTGCATAACCAATTCCCCTTTTCATTTCCTCACTTAAGTTTAATATATAGATTATAACGAATCACTACTTTTTTCTCTATACTCAAACACAATTACTTGGACTAATCTAACTTTTCTTTTCGTAAGCTAAAAATAAGGGAATAGAATCGGAGTGTGATACTATGGAACGTTTATGGATCCCAATGATTGTAACATTTTTTTCGTTCGGTGGATTACTATTAGGCGGTGCTGTTGGAGTAGCAACACGCCAACTCATTGAAGAAAAGATGCATCGTTTATACGCATTATGTGGCGGTATTTTGTTTGGGTTATTGTCACTTGAAATTATTCCTGAAACATTTTCAAGCTATGAAATGATTGGACCTATACTTGGTATAGCTATCGGTATTTTAGTTATGGGCTTATTAGATAACTATTGTCACCATCCAATGATACATAAAAAAGATCAACAAGCATGGCAAACCTTTCTTTTTCTCTCTTTCGCTATATTTATTCATAATATACCGAGTGGATTTGCGTTAGGTACAGCTTTTATAAATCATAATGACTCTGCCATTCCCTTTTTAATAGCAATCGTCGTTCACCATATTCCAGAAGGATTAGCTTTAATTATTCCATTTCTTTTTACAAAACATAAATATATTTCCTTTTTATTAACGACTTTATTACTTTCTCTTATTCTCGGTACTGGCACAGTTTTTGGCATTTTGATGGAAGGAAAAGCTCTTCACCTGCAAGGCCTCATTATGGGAAGTGCTATTGGTTCACTTGGATATGTCACAATTCATGAAATGCTTTGGAAAGCTAAGAAACAGCTCTCTTTCCTTACATTTCTAATGTGGGCAACTAGTGGTTTTTTACTAATAACAGTGTTCACTTTATTCGCTGGTCATCTTTAAAGTTGCTAAAGTGAAGCTTTTGTTCCTCCCACACTGATTCTTGGATTACAAATAACTAGATAAATTTCTTACTTGTATATTTTTCCTTTTTATTCAAAACATAATGTTATCTACCTATTATAAGGAGGAACAATTATGTTTGGGAAAACAGCAGGTGAAGCATTAGTTGATTTATTAATTGATTGGGGAGTAGAGCACATATACGGTATGCCTGGAGATTCCATTAATTCTATCATTGAAGCTTTAAGAAAAAAACAAGATAAAATTAAATTCATTCAAGTTCGCCATGAAGAAGCTGGTGCATTAGCAGCGGCTGCCTATGCGAAATTAACAGGAAAACTTGGCGTTTGTATGGCAATTGCAGGACCTGGTGCTATTCATTTATTAAATGGTTTATATGATGCGAAACTCGATAAAGCCCCTGTTCTAGCAATTTCAGGTCAAGTAGAAACCGATTTACTTGGAACGGACTTTTTCCAAGAAGTAAATTTAGAAAGAATGTTTGATGATGTTGCGGTTTATAACCAGCGTATTATGTCAGCAGAGCAACTACCTGCCGTAGTGAATCAAGCAATTCGAATGGCTTATACGAAAAAAGGTGTATCCGTTCTTACTATTCCAGATGATGTCCCGAAATTTGAAGTGAAAAATGGTGCCCGTGTTACAAATACTTCTTTTACTTTGCCTGAGTTGTTTCCACAAAAAGAAGATTTAGATGCAGCGAAACTTGCAATAAATGAAGCGAAAAAGCCTGTGATTTTAGCTGGAAAAGGAACAAAACATGCGAGAGAATCTTTACTTGCATTGGCAGAACAAATTGGTGCTCCAATCGTACTTACATTACCAGCTAAAGGAATTATTCCTGATGAACACCCTCTTTGTATTGGTGGATTGGGATTAATTGGAACGAAACCTTCTTATGAAGCAATGAAGCATGCAGATACTTTAATTATGGTCGGTACTTCTTATCCGTTCACCGGCTTCTTACCTGAAAAAGCAAAAACAATTCATATCGATACAGATCCTGCCCAAATTGGGAAACGTTATGCGACAGATATTGGTTTAGCTGGTGATGCTGATAAAACATTACGATGGTTAATTGAAAATGTTGAAGAACACACAGATCATTCCTTCTTAGAACAGCACCAAGAAATGATGAAAAAGTGGGAAGATAAATTACACGATCAAGAAGAAGACTCTTCCATTCCAATTAAACCACAACGCGTTATGCATGCTCTGCAGCAAGTAGCACATGATGACGCAATTCTATCAGTCGATGTTGGAAATGTAACAGTATGGACCGCAAGACACTTCCGTATGACAAACCAGCAATTTGTCATTTCTAGCTGGCTCGCAACACTTGGTTGCGGTTTACCTGGTGCTCTTGCTGGAAAAATTGCATTCCCGGATAAACAAGTATTTGCAGTTTGTGGTGATGGCGGATTTGGAATGACGATGAATGACTTCGTAACAGCTGTAAAATATAAATTACCAATCGTTGTCGTCGTATTAAACAATAATAAAATTGCGATGATTAAATTCGAGCAAGAAGTCATGGGTAATATCGAATTCGAAACAGATTTAACGAACCCTGATTTTGCAAAATATGCAGAGGCGTGTGGAGGTATTGGATACCGTGTTGAGAATTTAGATGAACTCCTTCCCGCTTTCGAAAATGCAGTAAAACAAAATAAACCGTGTATTATTGATGTAGTTGTAGATGCTAACGAAGCACCAATGCCAGCAAAAATCACATTTGGTCAAGCCGCTGGTTATACGAAGCATATGATAAAAGAATTATTTGAAGAAGGTAAGATTGATTTACCTCCACTTTAAACGAAAAAAGATAGCTGAAAACAATTTGTCTTCAGCTATCTTTTTTTATTTTTGTATCTCTTTATAAAAAGAAAAGTCATTCATAGTTGGTTGTACTTAAGACTCTTATTTTTTATCAAGAGTCTTTTTATTTAATTTCGCTTCAGTTAATACTATGTAATACTATGCATCTAAAAATCTTTATACATCTCGCTAACTATTTCAATTCTCTAAAGTTCGGATATACTTTATTTTATGAATGTATCGCACATCCACTTATAGAATTTTTCTTTCTCTTCAAATTGTGGATAATGAGCTGATTTCTCAAAAGTAATAAATTGTTTTTGATCTGCTTCTATCTTATCAAAATATGTTTTTGCTGCATGGAATGAAGTGTTATAGTCATATTTCCCCATAAGGCAATAAAACGGTAGCTTCATTTCAATCACCTTAGTAGGCAATGGATTTTTTTAATCCTTTTCTAATAAGACAGTTTGAGAATGTGATAATCCAACGTTATAACGAATTACGTCTAACAAGTTATATTCATTACAGAAAGATTTGAAAACATCTCGCATACACATTTTTATAAAAACACATAGAAAAGAGCCCTTGCTTTCAACACAAGGACTCTTTTCATAAACTATTTAGCTACCTCTTCTTTCGGCATTACCATACCTTTATAAAGTTGAACAGTTATCCAGTAATACATGAAATAAATGACTAAGAAGATTCCTATTGGCACCCATACTTTTACAAACGGGTCAACTAATATAAAGCTGAATAAGTTAAGCCCTACTAATACGTGGGAAATGCCAATGATCGCTGGGAAGATAAATAAATATGAAATTTCTTTATATATACTTTTCGTTAACATACTGCGTCTCACACCAATTTTTCGTAACATTTCATAACGGCGTACGTCGCGAGAAGCACCTGTTAATATTTTGAACATAAGGGAACTTGCCATCATTGCTAAAAACGCAATTCCGAGGAAAAATCCCATAAACATTGTTCCGCTCATGAAGCTGTTCATAAACTGATAAATTGTCATTTTCGTAAATAAGTCTACCTTTTCACCTGTTGCTTTTTCAATTTGTGCTTTTTGTCTCTTGTCTATTTCGATCAATAACGGTTTATATTTTTTCATATCATCTACTTTTGCTAATGTTACAGTATGTTCTGTTCCTTGAATCCCTTTATAATGCTCTTCGTCTGCAATTCTTACTGGTTTTCCGCTAAATTGATTATGCGTAATTTGTATCTCTCTTACAACTGCGTCTTCCCAATCCTTTGGCATATGAGGGAATTTTGCTAATTCAGGAGCCTCTAAAGCTGAATATACAGGTTCAGTTAAAGGTTCAGTCACACGTTTGCGAACAGGCTCTTTTAAAGTTTTTGTATCAAAATGGTCTGAAACAAGTGGCGGTTTCGCAGTTAAGTCGTTACGTAAATAATAAACCGCTTCTCCATCTACTTTATATTTGTACTTGCTTTCTTCAACAATTTCCATTTCTTTCAAGGCAGCTTTATCTTGATCATTCGGATCATGAATTACAACATCATATACACGAGAAAAGTCTGTCATAATACCTACATTTTTTTGGAACGCCATACCTGCCGTCATCGCACCTGCGCCTAATGCAATTAACATTGCTACAGTACCTAATACTCTCGATAAACTATTTACTCGAAAGCGTAGCTGTGCATATGTAAAACTATTTAGACCAGTTTCATTTCGTTTTTTATTCCCCTTAATTTTCATCACAAAAAATGGAAGTAATGAACTAAAGATAAAATATGTTCCAAGTGTTGTAACGATGGTTGCTATAATAAAACCTAATTCAGCATATATTTTTACATTGATCATAAAATAGTACCCTGTACTTACTAGTAATACACCAAGTACTGTCATTATTATAATGCGAGTTTTACTTTTCTTCACTTCATCTAGTGTTTCATCTTCACGAATTAACTCTAATTCAGTTTTACGTAACAAGCGGACACTGTTCATTAAGCCAGTAATGAAAAATAGTATTAAGAAGAAAATAACTGTGACTAAAATTGCTGGTGTGTATACAGATGCATAACTACCTTTTGCTGAAATTTCCATTCCATTCATTAAAAAGTTTCCTGCTACACTTGCAAGTAACATCCCTACTAAAATACCGATAATAATACTGACAATACCCATACCGAATGTTTCAATAAATAATAACTGTGCTACTTTTTTCTTTTTTGCACCAAGCATCATGTACATACCGAGTTCTTTTCTTCTTAATGTGAGCAAGAAAGAGTTGGCATATATAATATAAAATACAGTAATGAAAGATAATAGTATTGCACCTACCCAAAAGACGAGCCTTATACTACTAATTAGACTATTATCTTTTGTAAATTCACTATTCATCGCCATCGTTTGGAACATGTAGAAAATACTAATACTAATAACGAGGCCAATAAGTAAAACCATATAATCTTTTAACATCTTTTTCATACTATGACGTGATAATTTAAATAACATAGTTTCACCCCCTACTTAGACTCAGCAGCTGAGCCCATATGAGCGAGCACACCTAAAATGTCTTGATAGAAATTCTCTCGAGTACCTTGACGGTTTAATTCTTTATAAAGAAGACCATCTTGAATAAATAAAATACGCTCACAATAACTTGCACTAAATGCATCGTGTGTAACCATCAAAATACTTACATTGTGATTTTCATGTAAATCTTGCATCGCTTCTAATAAACTTTTTGCGTTTTTACTATCAAGCGCACCTGTCGGTTCATCTGCTAATACAATTGCTGGATTATGTACTAAAGCTCTTGCCGCCGCTGTTCTTTGCTTTTGTCCTCCAGAAACAGCCGTCGGATATTTTGTTAAAATTTCGGTGATGCCTAATTTCTTCGCAACGTCATTTACCTTTCCAGTAATCTCACTTGACGGTACGCCTTGCAAAGAAAGTGGTAAAGCTATATTTTCATAAATTGATAAGTTTTCTAGAAGATTAAAATCTTGAAAAATGAAACCTAATTTTTGAGAGCGAAAATCAGATAACGCATTGCCCTTCATAGAAGTAATATTTGTACCAGCTATCGTCACACTACCACCTGTCGCTTGGTCAAGTGTACTTATCACATTAAGTAAAGTCGTTTTTCCAGACCCAGAAGGTCCCATGATCCCGACAAATTCTCCTTCTTTAATACTTAACGATACACCCCTTAATGCTTTTGACTGATTCTCATTTCTTTTCCCATACGTTTTTTCTACACTTTCTACAGTAACTACATTTGTTGACATCTCTTTCACTCCATCCCTTTTGTATAAAATTAATTTCTCACATATTTCTTATTATTTTGTCATGTGAATTCTTAAGAATTTTTTAATTATTCATTCAAGAAGAGTTACACCTGTAACATGAACCTTTTTCCTACTTCATATTCTCATTTTTCTACAACTCGTTCCCTCGATTTCGCTTACATTTACCTTACATTTTTGTAAGATAAAAAAGAAAACACACTAATTGCTAATAGTGTGTTTTCTTTACAATCAATATTTTCTATTCTTTATTTCCTCTTCAATAGTTGCCACAAATACGTCTAGCGCAATAACTTCTGACTTCTCTTCCCCATATTTACGTACATTTACAGCTCCGTTTTCCATTTCCTTATCACCAATAACAAGAACATACGGTACTTTTTGCATTTGTGCTTCTCTTATTTTATATCCTAATTTTTCATCTCGTGCATCTTGTTCAACACGAACTCCAGCTTGTGCTAATTTATGTGCAATCTCATTGGCATATTGTTCATGTACTGCATTTGAAACTGGAATTACTTTCACTTGAACTGGTGCCACCCATGCCGGGAACGCACCTCCAAAGTGCTCAATTAATATTGCTAAGAAGCGATCTAATGACCCTAAAACTGCCCTGTGAATAACAACTGGTCTTTTCTTTTCATTATTTTCATCTATATAATTTAAATCAAATTTCTCTGGCATTTGGAAATCAAGCTGGATTGTTCCGCACTGGTGGCTTCTATTTAAAGCATCTTTAATATGAAAATCAATTTTCGGCCCGTAAAATGCACCGTCACCTTCATTTAGTCTATATTTATAATTTAGCGATTGTAATACATTTTCTAATGCCGCTTCTGCTTGCTCCCATAATTTATCATCACCCATTGAATCTTCTGGACGAGTAGAAAGCTCTACTTCATATTCGAATCCAAAAGTTTTATATACGTAATCAATTTGCGCCATTACTGATTTAATTTCATCTTCAATTTGTTTTGGAGTTACAAATAAATGTGCATCATCTTGGCAGAAAGTACGTACTCTTAATAATCCGTTTAACGCACCACTAAATTCATGACGATGTACTTGACCAAATTCACACATACGAATCGGTAATTCACGATAAGAATGCAATTTATTTTTAAACATAAGCATGTGCCCTGGGCAGTTCATCGGTTTTAATGCAAAACTTTTATTATCTACTTCAGAGAAATACATATTATCTTTATAATGTCCCCAGTGCCCTGATCTCTCCCATACTTCTTGGTTCATCATGAACGGAGTGCGTACTTCTTGATACTTATACTCTTTTTGAATTTCTCTTAAAAATGCTTCCAATTCGTTACGAATCATTTGTCCTTTCGGTAAATAAAACGGCATTCCCGGAGCCTCTTCAGAAAACATAAATAACTCAAGCTCACTGCCTAACTTACGATGATTTCTTTTTGCTGCTTCTTCAACGAAATGTAAATACTCTTCTAATTCTTTTTGAGAAGAGAATGCAACACCATATATGCGCTGAAGCACTTGGTTATTACTATCACCTCGCCAATATGCACCGGAAACGTGAGTTAATTGAAATGCTTTCAAATAACCTGTAGATGGTAAATGTGGTCCTCTACATAGATCTACAAATTCACCTTGTTTATATAGTGTTACACTTTCCCCACTAGGAATTGCTTCTAAAAGTTCTAATTTCAAGCGGTCGTTCATTTCTTGAAACAGTTTAGCTGCTTCTTTTCGAGAAACCTCAACTCGTTCTATCTTTATATTTTCATTTATGATCTTTTTCATTTCTTTTTCGATTTTTCGTAAATCTTCTATGTTTACACTACTTGGAAGATCCATATCATAATAAAATCCATTTTCAATAACAGGTCCTACTCCAAGATTTATATCACCATACAATCTTTTTACAGCTTGCGCTAAAATATGTGCCGCGGAGTGTCTTGCAATTTCTACCCCTTCATTTGAATCTATAGTAATGATTTCCACTTCCGCATTTTCTTCAATATTTCGGCGTAAATCATATAATCCATCATTTACTTTCCCCGCGACTGCTTTCTTTTTCAAACTACTGCTAATGGATCCAGCAATTTCTTCTAAAGTAACTCCATTTACAAATTCTTTAACGCTACCATCTGGAAATTTAATTTCAATCATTTGTTCTTTCATTTTTCATCTCTCCATTTCATAATAAAAAGCACACTCATCCCTAAAATAGGGACGAGCGTGCTTTTACCCGTGGTTCCACCCAGATTCCCATTGTAAATATACAATGGCTTCATTTACGGTAACGTCGTTTACACGGCACTAGATACTTCATTTCCCTAGTGCAGCTCTAAGGTGGTAAGTTATTTTT
>NZ_JAALFZ010000003.1:0-208965 GCF_011800505.1 Bacillus sp. EKM501B
GCGCTTGAGAAAGTACTGAGTACAACAGGAGTAGATGCTTATAACCTGGGCACAGGCATGGGCTATAGTGTACTAGAGATGGTTGAAGCGTTTGAAAAAGTTTCGGGCAAGAAAGTTCCTTATAAAATTACAGAGCGTCGCCCAGGTGATGTGGCAGTATGTTTTGCTGATGCATCGAAAGCAAAGCGTGAATTAGGCTGGGAGGCAAAACGTGGATTAGAAGAAATGTGTGCAGATTCTTGGAGATGGCAATCAAATAATAAAAGTGGCTATATGGATAGTGAAGTATAAAGAGTTTTGAGCTAAATGATTATGGTTTAATCTACTAGAGTTAATGATTCTTAATTTACAAGACTAGATGTATAGAAAGTAGGGGCAAAATGAATTCAATCTTAATCTGTGGCGGAGCTGGCTACATCGGTTCTCACGCTGTGAAAAAATTAGTAGACGAAGGTTTATCGGTAGTAGTGGTAGATAACTTACAAACTGGTCACGAAGATGCAATTACGGAAGGCGCGAAGTTTTATAATGGCGATCTTCGTGATAAATCATTTTTAAGGGATGTTTTTACACAAGAAAATATTGAGGCAGTTATGCATTTTGCAGCTGATTCTTTAGTTGGAGTTAGTATGGAAAAGCCCCTTCAATATTATAATAACAATGTGTATGGTGCACTTTGTTTATTAGAGGTAATGGATGAGTTTAAGGTAGATAAGTTCATTTTCTCTTCTACTGCGGCAACGTATGGTGAGGTAGATGTGGATCTTATTACTGAGGAAACGATGACAAATCCTACGAATACGTATGGAGAAACGAAGTTAGCAATCGAGAAGATGCTTCATTGGTATAGCGAAGCTTCTAATTTACGTTATAAGATTTTCAGATACTTTAACGTGGCTGGTGCAACTCCAAATGGTATTATTGGGGAAGATCACCGTCCAGAGACGCATTTAATTCCTCTTGTGCTGCAAGTAGCTTTAGGTCAACGTGAGAAGATTATGATGTTTGGTGATGATTATAATACACCAGATGGTACTTGTATCCGTGATTATATTCATGTTGAAGATTTAGTAGCAGCTCATTTCTTAGGGCTTAAAGACTTGCAGAACGGCGGAGAGAGTGATTTTTATAACTTAGGAAATGGTAATGGTTTCAGTGTAAAAGAAATTGTTGATGCAGTTCGTGAGGTTACAAATCATGAAATTCCTGCTGAGGTAGCACCGCGCCGTGCGGGCGATCCAGCACGTTTAGTTGCTTCTTCTAAGAAAGCGAAAGAGAAGCTAGGATGGGATCCTAAGTATGTAAATGTGAAAACAATTATTGAGCATGCTTGGAATTGGCATCAAAAGCAACCGAATGGATATGCTAAATAAATATAATAAGTGAAAGAGAGGGTATCGTCGACAAAATATGTTCGACAATACCCTCTCTTTTTTTATAAGATTTTTGCTATACTAAACTGTACTATAATACATGATGGAAGGAGGAGAATGATGAAAATACTTGTGGTTGATGATGAATCGAGTATTCGTAATTTGATTCGGATGCAGTTGGAGATGGAAGGTTATGAAGTGTTGGCAGCGGCTGATGGGAGAGAAGCTTTAGAGAGATGGAATGAAGGGCCAGATGTATTGATTTTGGATGTTATGCTTCCGGATACGGATGGGTATGAGTTGCTTCGTTTGTTCCGTGAGAGGGATAGGGATATTCCGGTGCTTATGTTAACGGCAAAGAGTCAGATGAATGATAAGTTGCTTGGCTTGCAGCTTGGTGCTGATGATTATGTGACGAAGCCGTTTAATTATGCGGAGCTTATTCTTCGGGTTAAGAATATGGCGCGGCGTGTAAAGAAGACGGAGGCGGCTGTAAGTCATGAAGTAATTGAGGCTGGAGAGATTGTGATTTGTCCTAAGGAAAGAAAGGTACATGTGAGTGGACAAGTGATTCAGTTAACGTACCGAGAGTTTAATTTATGTCAGTTATTTGTTTCAAATCCACAACGTGTGTTTATGAGGGATGAGTTACTTGAGAAAGTATGGGGATTTGAGTATATCGGAAATACGAGAGCAGTTGATATTATGGTGCAGAGACTTCGCAAGAAGCTTGGGACGAGCGGAGAATATATTAAGACAATTTATGGCGTTGGCTATAAACTGGATTGTTAAGTGGTGATGGTATGTCTTTAAAACGAAATATGGTGTTTGGAATAGTTGGGCTGTTAATTCCGATTTTTGTTCTTTTATATGCAGTTGTTTATATTACGTTAGAAAAGAATATGTATCATAACGCAGCAGATTCTTTAGAAAAGTTAAGTGTAGAAGCACAAATTTATACGATGAATTATTTAGAGAAGGAAGCAGAAGTGGATACGCTTGGTCCGAATTCACTTTTAATTGCGTCGTATTTAGCGAAGCGTATGGATGTCCGTGTGCAGATGATCGGGAAGAATGGCGATGTTGTTGCAGATACACAAAAAGGAGCATTGCTTCACCGTAACATCGACATTGAGAGTTCTTTGAAGGGGAAGAAGTCTTATGTTTTTGAGGAGGCGGATCCCGCTCCCATTCTTTTGTTTTCAAGCCCGGTTTATTATGGAAACGATGTCATTGGAAGTATTCGTTTTATAAATGAGTTAACGGGTGAGAAGGAAGTTTTAACAAATGTGAGCTGGACTTTCTTAATGACGTCTCTTTGCCTAGTAGCTACCGGTATTTTCTTTGCGATTCGTTTGGCGAAGTCTCTTCATAAACCAATTGATCAGTTGAGACAAATGGCACAGAGGCTCGCGAATGGTGATTATAAGAGTAAGATTGAGTTAAATGAGTACGTGGAAATCGCTCAGCTTTCAGCATCTTTTAACGCGATGGCTGATGGAATTGAACTGCATATTAAGCAGTTGCAGGAGGAGAAGGAGAAGCAGAAAGATTTCCTAGACCGCATTACGCATGAGCTAAAAACACCGCTAACGGCAATTATCGGTTATGTGGATTTAATTCCGAAGTTACAATCGAAAGAAGATGTACAGGAAAGTCTTCGTTATGTGGCTGTGGAAAGTGAGCGTTTATTATCACTTGTAGAGGAACTGCTTAAGTCTTCGAAATATGGGACGAGTACGTTTGAAGTGTCTCCTACAGTTGTGAACATAAAGGAATTGGCAGAAGAAGCAGTTTCAATTGTGAAACCTCGCCTAAATCAGTTTGAAATTGAAGTGATAAATGAGTTAACGGATGTACATGTTGTTGCGGATTTTGATAAGACGAAGCAAATTTTCTTAAATGTGCTTGATAATGCAATTAAGTATAGTGATGCTTCGCACATTCGTATGAATGTAATTGTAAATGAGCATGAGGCGAAGGTTTTTGTTCATGATGATGGGATCGGTATAGATGAAGGGGTGCTTGCAGAGTGGAATGAGTCTCCGAAAGGAAAGGCACTTCCGTCTAGTTACGGGAATGGTTATGGTTTGTATATTTGTCAGGAGATTATGAATAAGCAGGGCGGAAGCATGCGGATTGAGAGTAGTGAAGAAATAGGTACTACAATATTCATTACATTTTTGCTTCCGAGAAGGATGGAAGACATAAAAAACTTGAAAGCGGTTAAATGATACATTTATGAAACAATTATGCGGTATTTTCGAAACAACGTTTTTTTATCTTGGAGGTAGGCAGAAATGAAAAGGCTATCATTTCAAATTCTTATGTTTGTCATTTGTATGATTGTTTCTCTTGTTTTGTTTTATGTTATGGAGAAGCAAATCTATAATCGAATTAACATTGTAAATGATAAACAAGCCGTTTTACAAAGGGTGAATGAATCTCTTCCAATTGAAGTGAAAGTAAGACATGAAAAGTGGGGAGAAATTGTTGTAACGGATGAAGTTCGTTTGCATACGATTGTTTCATTCTTTGACCGAATTCGAATAGAGCCTGAGGGCGTTAAGAGCCAAGAACAAGTATTTACTGGAGAAGTAACGTACTTGAATGGACATAAGCGTACTTTTGCAGTAGGTGACTTGTTCCAGTATGGGGAAAATGTATACGGAAAGAATGGCATGGATCCGATGATTTCAGCACTTCAAACGTATTTATTAAGCCTGTATTACACGCCAGAGCGTATTAGTGATTTCTTTGCTTCAGCAAAGGATGTCGTAGTACGTCAAGGCGATGTGGTACGTACTATCAATCTTACGCACATACTTGATTCTATTCGATACGCAAAGCAAATTACAGATTACGGAGAGATTCAGAAGTTATTACAATCGCAGAATGAACCGATTGCTTATATTACAGCTTATAAAACAGGTAAGCGTGTAAAGAATGATCGTGAAGATATTCTTACGATTTCTGTGTATCCATCGTACTTTGTTGTGCAATATCTCGGTGATAATAACGGGAATGTCATGTATATGAAAGGCTCTCTAGCAGAGTTATTCGTAAAGGAGAATGCGTCATGAGAAAGATAGCCTTTTTCTTCTTTTTGCTAGTAATTGGAGGAGCGATGTCTAGTTGCTCTCGAGATACAACCTCTATTAAATATAGTAAAAATGGTCTCCCTATTTTGGATGATCGTCATATTGTTGCGTATGTGGCGGCTCGTGAGGAAGTTGGTGAAGCGTTACTTTCATCATTTTGTAAACCACGTGGATGTACGTATGAATTTATTCGTCTTTCAACAGAAGAACTTCTTCGTAGAGTGGAAGAAGAAGCTGGAAATCCGAAGGCGGATATTATTATTGGCGGTACAGTAGATGCGCATCAAATGATGAAGCAAAAAAATCTTTCTATTCCTGTGATAAGCCAACACGCAAATCGTATTTCAAAAACTGTTAAAGATAAAGATGGTTATTGGTACGGTTATGAAGTGGAGAAGCTGGCAATTGCGATTAATAAAGAGCGGTGGAATGAGGAAATAGCGCCGCTCGGTCTCTCGTATCCATTAAGATGGAAAGATTTATTGAATCCAATATATAAAGGAAAGATTGTCATGCCCGATCCAAATGTTTCAGGTACAGCATATACGTTTTTCCAATCACTGATTGATACGTTAGGTGAAGAGGAAGCGAAGGGATATGTGAAGAATCTGGCAGAACAAGTTGGAGAAGTAACAGTGAATGGTTACATCCCAGCAGAACTTGTTGCGAGCGGTGAATATATGATAGGCATCAACTTTATGGGAGATCAGAGAATGCTTCAAAAACAAGGCTTTCCGATTTTAAGTAACGAACCTGAGCAAACAGGGTTATCTGTTAATGCGATTTCGAAACTAAAACGTGCACCGAGTGGTATTATTGCGGATTTATTTATTGATTATTGTTTATCAGAAGAAGCGGGGCATATTTTAGAAAAAGTGTCGTTTGGCGTACCAACGATGTTTGCGAAGAATGAGAAAGAAATAGAAGGACAGCCGGTTAGAAGGACGAACCAAAATATATCAAATAGCGGAATAATCGAGATATGGAATAGACAGCGTCTCTCTCTGAAGTGAGAAAAGGAGACGAAAATATATGTTTAAATGGCTCAAGCCAGCACCTGCAATTGAAAGATTGCCAGCGGATATGATCGATCGTGTATATCGATTACTACGTATTCGTGTGTTAATCGGGATTTCAGTTGGATATGCTGCTTATTATTTAGTTCGTAGTAACTTTACGTTATCAAGTACGTATTTAGTACAAGAATATGGTTTTAGTACAGCTGAAATTGGTCTACTAGGCTCAGTAATGGCAATTGTTTATGGATTTAGTAAGTTCTTTATGGGTAATTTATCAGATAAAGCTTTCGCCCAGCGCTTTATCGCAGTCGGTTTATTCTTATCAGGGCTTGTAAATATTTGTTTCGGTTTTGCATCATCATTTGGGATGATTGTTACATTACTCGTTGTTAACGGTATTGTACAAGGTATGGGAGCACCACCTTGTAGTATTGTTATGACGAAATGGTTCTCGAAGAAAGAACGTGGTACGAAAACAGGCCTTTGGAATATTTCACATAACGTTGGTGGAATGCTTGTGCCACCACTTGTCGGAATTGGTGTAGGTATTTTCGGTGAAAATCATTGGCAAGGCGGCGTGTTTATTTTCCCTGCGATTATCGCAATGGTAATTGCAGTACTTGTTTGGATCAACGCGAAGGATACACCAGAATCTGAAGGTCTTCCTCCAATTGATGAGTATCGTAATGACTATGAAAATCTTGAAAAAGCAGATAATGCTAACAAGATGTCACCAAAAGAAATTTTAATGAAGTATGTAGTGAAAAATAAATTTGTATGGTTCTTATGTATTGCGAATGCTTTTGTTTATTTAATTCGTTTCGGTGTTATTAACTGGGTTCCACTTTATTTAACGACAGTTAAAGGGTTTTCAAAAGCAGAAGCGCATGCGGCATATGCAATCTTTGAAGGTATGGCAATTCCAAGTTCATTAATCGTTGGCTTTTTAAGTGATAAATTATTTAAAGGAAAACGTATGCCATTATGTATTATTAGTATGGTTGGAGTTGTTATTGGTACGTTTATATATTGGCAAGCAACTAGCGTACTTGTTGTAAGTATTGCAGTTTCTATTATCGGTTGTTTAATTTATGTACCACAGTTCTTAATCGGTTTAAGTGCGATGGAATTAGTACCGAAATTTGCAGTAGGTACGACAGTTGGTATGTGTGGTCTATTCGGTTATGTAGGCGGAAGTCTTGTAGCTAACGCAGCAATTGGTGTTATTGTTGATAGTTCTGGCTGGGATGGTTGTTTCATCTTACTATTAACAGGTGCGGTTTTATCAACAATCTTCTTATTTATTGTTCAACGTGGACATGAGAGAAAAGATCCTAAAGTAGCGTAATATTTTGTTTGAAAAGCTATCCAATTATTATTTGGATGGCTTTTTCTATATAATATAATCTTTCCTTAAATCTATCTTAAAAGATATAATGTCATATTTCTAATCATTGGAATTTTTGTTACAATATAAATGGATGTGTAAAACTTTGTAAAAACAATGTAATAATATGTAATCTATTTTCAGAAAGTTTTATACAATTTTTATATTAAACTATTAAGTTATAAAAAGGAGCGAGAATATGTTACCAAATACGGTTCGTACTCCAAACAAGAAGAAGAAATGGATTATTATTGGGGTTATTGCACTAATTGTTATTGTAGCGGCAATTAATATTTTTGTTATGCAAGGTAAGAAGAAGGGTGCATCAACAAATGCTGATGCTGTAAGTTTTGAGAAAGTGACAGAGCGTAAGCTGAATAATACGAAGTTAATTTCTGGTCAGGTGAAGCCTGGTAATATTGAAAGCTTCTATGCAGATCCGGCCAAAGGGAAAGTGAAAGATATTGAGGTAAAAGAAGGGCAAGAGGTAGAAAAAGGTACGAAGTTATTCTCTTATGATAATGAAGAGATTAATCTTCAAATGAAGCAAGCTGAGCTTGATCAGAAGATGGCAGATATGCGTTATGATCAAGGGAAAAAGAAGATTGATTCGTTGAAGAAAGAAATTAAGAAGGCGAAAGATAGCGGAGCTGGGAAAGAAGTAACAGATCCGATGGACGAGCAAGTAAATGAGTTAGAGATAGGGCAAAAAACAATTGACCTTGAGAAAGAAAAAGGAAAGTTGCAGAAAGAAGAGTTAAGTAAAAAGCAGAAAGAGCTTACGATTTATAGTAATTTCGCTGGTGTTGTTCAAAAGTTAGATAAAGATGCGGCACAAAGCTCATCTCAAGCGTTAGGTGGTCAAGGAAAAGCGTTTTTACAAGTAGCTTCTAAAGATCCATTCCAAGTTCAAGGTACGTTAACTGAGCTTCAGAAGTCACAAATTCAAAAAGATCAAACATTCACTGTAACGGCGAAAGCAAATAATAAGAAGAAGTGGACAGGTAAGATTACAGAGGTAAGTGAGTTCCCAACAAGTGCAGAGATGGCGCAAGCTGGCGGCATGGGTGAAGCAACTCAAAATATGTCTCAATATACATATAAAGCAAGTCTTGATAGCCAAGACGGTTTATCTCCAGGTTACCACGTTTCTCTGCAAGTAAACTTAGAGAATAAGAAGATGATTGCTGTCCCAAGTAAGAGCATTGTAGCAAAAGGCGATGATGCATTTGTTTATGTTGAGGATAAAGGTAAGCTTCGTAAACAAAATGTGAAAAAAGGTTCTACTGATGGGGACTGGACAGAGGTTGTAGAAGGCGTAACAGTGGGGCAAAAGGTGGTTAAAAATCCTTCCGACGATGTGTATGACGGAATGGAAGTGAAAGAGAAATGATTACGTTAAATAATATTGCTAAAACGTATTATCAAGGAAAGTTGGCAGTGCCGATTTTGCACGGTATTAGTTTAACGATTCAGAGCGGTGAGTTCGTTTCGATTATGGGACCGTCTGGCTCTGGTAAGTCGACGCTTATGAATATTATCGGTTGTTTAGATCGTCCAACAGAAGGCGAATATATGCTGAATGACGTGAATATCTTAACAGCAGACGAGTCAAAGCTTGCTTTAATTCGTAATGAATATATTGGCTTTGTATTCCAGCATTTTAATTTACTGCCTCGTCTTTCAGCAGTGGAAAATGTTGAGCTTCCGCTCGTATATGGTGGCGTGAAGAAAGCAGAGCGTCGCAAGCGTGCTTTGGAGGCGCTAGGTAAAGTTGGATTGGCAGATCGCGTGCATCATTTACCAAATGAGTTATCAGGTGGACAGAAGCAGCGTGTAGCGATTGCAAGAGCGATTGCAAATAATCCAACGTTTATTATGGCCGATGAACCGACTGGTGCACTTGATACGAAGTCTGGTGAGCAAGTTATGAATATTTTCACGAAGCTTAATGCAGAAGGTACGACGATTGTTATGGTTACGCATGAAGAGGAAGTGGCAGCGTATTCTTCCCGCCGCATTGTACTGCGAGACGGGAAAGTTACAGAAGATAGAAGGTGTGCGGTATGAGTTTACTAGATAGTATAAAAATTGCCTTATCTTCTATTTTAGCTCATAAACTGCGTTCAGCTCTTACGATGCTCGGTATTATTATCGGGGTAGGTTCAATTATTACTGTCGTTGCAATTGGGCAAGGCGGGGAAGCGATGTTGAAATCAAAATTCGCAGGTTCTGGTGGTAATAACCTTATGCCAATTCAATTTAAAGCAGATATTAATGATGAATTTGCTATAGGTGGATTTGAAATACCGAAGTTAACGGAAGAGGATATTTTGGAAGTAAAACAAGTGAAAGATGTTTCACACGTTATTACAACAAATTCGACAACAGAGACACTTGATGTAAATGATAAAAAAGCAAGGCTGAATGTTATTGGACTTGATAATGAATATTTTGCGGTTAATAAAGTAAAGGTTGTAAAGGGCCGCTCCTTAAATGAATCAGATATTTCTCACGCGAATAACGTTGTGATGATTAGCACAAAAACAGAGGAAACGTTATTTAAGGACGTAAACCCAGTTGGACAAATTATTGAGATGAAGGGACAGCCAATGCAAATTATTGGTGTGTATACATCAGATAATGAATTTATGGGATTTGAAATGGAAGAAGCGTTAATTCCTCTTACGTTATGGCCTGTTTTATATGGGACAGATGATATTCAAAATATCGCAATTCAAGCTAAAAATGTAGACAATTTAGAAGCAGCAGGGAAACGAGCTGTTGATGTATTAAATAGTCGTAAGCCAAGTGAAATCCCAGGTAAATATGAACTGGTGAATTTAAAAGAACTCCAAGAAAATGTTTCTAAAGTAACTAGCATCATGACGATGATTATCGGTGGTATCGCTGGTATTTCATTAGTCGTTGGTGGTATTGGTGTTATGAATATCATGCTCGTATCTGTAACGGAGCGTACGCGCGAAATTGGGATACGTAAAGCGCTTGGAGCAACGCGTAGTAAAATTTTATTACAGTTTTTAATTGAAGCTGTTATGTTAACACTTTTAGGTGGTTTAATCGGAATTGGTCTTGGGTATGGCGGAGCATATATCGTTTCTACATTCGCAAAATGGCCACCGCTCGTTTCGTGGGAAGTTGTCGTTGGAGGCGTACTGTTCTCGATGACACTCGGTATTATTTTCGGATTAATTCCAGCAAATAAAGCTGCGAAATTAGATCCAATTGAAGCATTGCGTTATGAGTAATTAATAGTGTAGTAGAACTACACATTACCGTTCTAGTGGGCGGTTCGTAGCCTCTATATGAGGAAGTGAACCGCCCGTTAGAACGGGTTATATAAATAGAAGGAGGCGTTATAATGGAAGCTAATATTAATACGCAAGATGTAGGTGCGAAGAAGCCATCATTATTAGGAATGATTACTTCTCCAAGTGAGCAGTTTGAGAGAATGAAGACGAGTAATGCAGTTTGGGGTGCATTTTGGTTACTTGTTTTAATAGCTGGGCTTGTTGGGGGATTTGCTGCTTATGTATATTCTCTAACACCTGAAGCAATTAAGCTTAATAAGGAATTAGGTGTTACTGTTTCAGCTGCAATGACATATGGTATGGGATTTGGGGTAATTGCTATTAGTATGGCATTTGTCTTTCTACTTAGTGCCGTGGTGTATAAAGTGTTAATGGTATTTATAAGCAATGATACTTCTTATAAAAAATTATTAGCGATTACTGTATATTCAAGTGTTATTTCATTACTAGGTTTATTAATAAATACGATTTTAGCATATATTTTAGGTGGATCAGGTCAAGAAATGTACACTGGCCTAGAGCCAATTTTTGCTTCAAGTAGTGGTGTTGTAAAAGGCATTGTAAGTAAATTTGAAGTGTTTACAATTTGGGGATATGCAGTTACATGGCTAGGTCTTCAAATTACAGCAGGTTTAACTAAAAAGCAGGCAACAATTATTACTATTGTTTTCTTTGTTTTAACTCTTGGAATGGGCGCTTTACAAGGTATGTTCCAATAAAGAAATAAAATAGAAAGGTGGCTCTTTCAAGAGTCACCTTTTTTTATTTTTACCCCTATTTCAAATACCACCAACAAAATTTCAAATACTAGCTGGTGTAATTTCAAATTCCGTCGGTAGTATTTGAAATTACTCACAGTGAAATCTTTTCTTTATTTTTATATTGTGAAGGTACCGCGGAATACTAGAAAGGTATACCTTTTAGAAACGGGTACTGTGTGAAGCCAGCCACTTTTAAAGAGGCAGTTGTTTTGTATGAAGGGATGATTGTAAATCAAATAAAGAAATTAGGTATTCGTCAAGATTATGAAGAGTATTATCAATGTGGTTTAATTGGTCTTTGGCATGCGTATGAAAGATTTGATGCAAAGAAGGGGTATTTCCCTGCATATGCACTTGTAACGGTGCGTGGTTATATATTAGAAAGATTGAAGAAAGAATCTACTTTGCAAGAAAGATGTGTATGTGTAGGTGAGTATGAGGAAATCTTTCATTTTGAAGATGTTGAAATAAGAGTGAAGGATTTTATGAGTGTGTTAGACGAGAAGGAGAAGTATATTATTTTTGAACGTTTTTTTGTAGGGAAGACGATGGGAGAAATCGCTTTAGAGACGGAAATGACATATTATCAAGTAAGGTGGATGTATCGGCAAGCACTCGAGAAAATGCGCGATAGTGTAAAAGGATAAAAATAGCAAATAGAATGGAAGGTGAGGAAATACTACCTTCCATTCTATTTGTTATTAAGGTGATGAATCTTGCATGTTCATTTGGGATAATACATATCCAGCTTTCCATAATTGCTGACTTAGCTTATGGGAACTAATTTGTATCGTTACGGTAGCTCCGTTTGAAAAATGAATTTTAGCTCGTTTAGCTTTTTTGAAAAACTCTATTGTATGAACATGTTTGAAGAAAAGCCAAATACAATTTGGAGAAGCAGGAGATTCTGTTGGGAAAGCACAAATATATTCTCTATGATTGATCGGAATTGGAACGTTTTGTTTGAATTTAAATTTTGTTTTTACAGCATTACGTCTCCCTTGATAAGTAGAATGAATATTTGTTAGACAAGATTTCTGTATAAGTTGGAGAGCAGTTTGACAGGAGTAAAGATGGTTTCCGCTACTGTCGATAATTTTTGTACGGTAATAAGGGTGTTTACATGGTTCAAGCATCATTGTAGAACTAGAAATAAAAATGTTGTTTTCATTATCCATAATTCTATAGCCTCCCTTATAATTTTCATTCCGAATATAATTATATATAAATTAAGTAAATTTACTGTTAATATTCTATTTCATATTGTAAATTTTGGCTATTCGTTTACAATCAATAGGTGATAGTCTTTCTAATTTGCATCGCTTGTACATATATATGAAAATAGAAAAGAGTAGGCGGTGATATAGTATGAAGAAAAAGTATATTATTATGGCTTTAGTTGTCGTTCTCCTAGTATATTTAGCAAACAGTAATCCGAGTAAGGGAGAATATACAGAATGGGCAGCGAAGCAGTTTATGAAGCGTAATGATGTGAGTAAGAAGCTAGATGAAGTTCAAAAAGAGAATGAAGAGGGTCTTCTTGGCGACTTGGCATCGGCCGGTAAAAAGTTAGCCAAAAAGTATGTTGAGCCACAAGTTGGGTTATTAATTGATCATTATACGAAGCGAAATGATTATATATTCTTCTCAACATATACGACTGAGTTTGATATAGGTGAAGAACATTATAAGTACGTATGCGTCGGTTTTTCAAAGATTTTTATCCCGATTGAAATGCCGAAGAAAAAAGACGAATCTGCAAAATGATGCAGATTCGTCTTTTTCATTTTATAGAGTAATGGGAACTTCAGATACATTTTTTTCTACAAGGCGAGCTCCCTTTTTTCTTGTATTTTCATCAATGGATGAAAATACAGATGAGGCAAGGATTGTATCCATTACTTGATTTACGACTTGTGCATCGATTGGTGTGATGGGCGTATCGATAGAAAAAACGACTGTTTTTCCATCTTCCTTCGCGAAAATCAACTCTAGTACTTGCATGTGTTATTCCCTCCTTTGTATTTATCCCGCTATTTACGGGATTTGGGTCTGCCGTTTAAATTGCGGGCTAATAATCAGCGGGGATGAATAAAATCCCCACTGATCCGAGTTTTACTTTATAGTTTAGAAAGATCTGATGTGCTTACAAGTTGTACAGCGTGAAGCGGTGATGCTTGTAAGGAAGCTAGAGCATGAGCTACATTGTGTACTTGATCTAAGCTCGCATTTGTTTTAACACGTTTAAATTGTTTGCTCTTGAAAACTGTTTTGCCGTTCTTATCTAATCCGTTGTTTAAGACAAGACGTAAAGTTAAATCCATTACGATTGTTTCAATTGCCATGTGTATCACCTCCTTTCACTTTATAAATAGGATGCAAATGTCATGTTTTGGCGTGAAATTTTTTCTTTTTTTTGGTACCCTTAAAAGATTAAGAGAGGAGAATTCTGGATAATGAATCGTAAATGGTTATTTTGGATTCCTGTATTACTATGGATGGGGCTGATTTTCTATTCTTCGGCACAACCATATAAAAAGCAGGATATGCGTTCAGATATTGAACAATATGTAAATGTTGAATTTGTGAAAGAGCATTTTTCATGGGTATCTATCGATTATGGTGGAGGAACCCCTGTTAGTATTGCGAATAAAGGTGTAGGCGGATTTATTGAGTTTTTCCTTCGTAAAGGTGCTCATTTTATGGTGTTCTTTATGCTAGGTTCATTGATTTATTACGCTTTTCATCGATCAGGTCATTCGAGGAAAAGATGTTTTATATATGCCCTTCTTTTCGTTGCGGGTTATGCAACATTTGATGAAATTCACCAATGGTATACGGGAGACCGTACACCAATGTGGCAAGATTCATTGCTTGATACGTGCGGCGGGTTAACGGGGATTATAATAAGTAATTGGTTTTGGAATAGAAAAAAGCGCTAATCTCATTTTGAGATTAGCGCTTTTTTTGCGGGTAGTAAAACTCTACGTGATTGGCCTAATTAAAGTTTCACTTTATACACCAAGTAATTCTTTTAGTTCGTCTGTTGATAGTTCAGTCATCCAACTATCGCTTGTGATGACCGCATTGTTTAGAGATTGTTTTCTTTCTAGCATTTCATCAATTTTTTCTTCTAATGTTCCTGTTGTAATGAGTTTGTGAACATGAACAAATCGTTTTTGACCAATGCGATATGCGCGGTCTGTTGCTTGATTTTCCACAGCTGGATTCCACCAACGATCGTAGTGAATGACATGGTTGGCAGCGGTTAAGTTTAATCCTGTTCCGCCAGCTTTTAAGGATAAGATGAAAATGTCATACGTTCCGTTTTGGAACTCCTCAATCATCTTGTCGCGATCTTTTTTCGGTACACTACCGTTTAAGAAGAGGACACGCTGGCCGAATTTTTCTTCTAGCACACGTTTTAGCATGTTCCCCATGCCGATATATTGAGTGAAGATGAGGCAACTTTCATTTTGATCTTTTATATTTTCTATGAGCTCCATTAACGTTTTTGTTTTCATAGAGCGTTCAACGACATTTTGTGGCTCTTCTTCTTTTAAATAAAGAGCTGGATGATTACAAATTTGTTTTAGCTTGTTCAGCATAAGTAATATAAAGCCGCGTCTTTCAATTCCACTTAATCCTTCGACATTTTGCAGTGTATCTTGAACAAGTTGTTCATATAAGGAAGCTTGTTCACCAGTAAGAGGACAGTAAGCTTTTTGTTCTTGTTTATCTGGTAAATTTAATGCGACTGTTTGATCTTTCTTCGTTCGGCGCAGTAAAAATGGTGAGATAAACCGTTGAACTTGCTGGATTTTTCCTTCATCACGATCTTTTTCAATCGGTGTGACGAAGCGGCGCTGGAATTGCCCTAAGCTTCCGAGATATCCATGATTAATAAAGTCGAAAATGGACCAAAGTTCAGCGAGGCGATTTTCCATCGGTGTACCAGTTAAAGCAATTTTGTGATTTGCTTGCAAGTTTCGTACTGCTTTCGACTGTTTCGTATGTGGGTTCTTAATATTTTGTGCTTCATCCAAAATAACAGCATCCCAGCATAATGAAGTTAGTTCTTCCTCATCGAGTTGAGCCAATGCATAAGATGTTAATACAACATCTGCCGATTGAAGGAAATCTTCAAAAGAATTGCCCTTATCTCTATTACTTCCATAATGTAATTGAACACGTAAATTCGGTGCGAAACGCTCAAATTCTTTTTGCCAATTTCCAAGAACAGATGTCGGCGCTACGATTAATGCAGGGCCTGTTTTGAGATTGTTTTCTTTTATATATAGTAAGTAAGAGATTGTTTGAATACTTTTCCCGAGTCCCATATCGTCAGCTAGCAATGCTCCAAATCCAAGCTTTCGTAAATATAATAACCATTCAATGCCGTGTTGTTGATACGGACGAAGTGTTGCGTTTAGTGAAGTAGGGACATCTACTTTTGGAATATCTCCAATATGAAGCAGCTTTTGGAATAGTTCTTCATAATATCCATCTAGTTCGATTTCAATATCAGTAAACGGACTATCATCTTCTACAATTTCTGTTTCAGCCGTATTTGATAAATGTTGCTGCAGGACATCTTTCATCTCTAGTCCGTATTTATCGGCACGGTTCATGAGTTTCCTTACTTCTTCGATAAAGGCTGGATCTAGTCGCATCCATTGACCATTTATATTAAATAGACGTTTATTTTGTTCAACGAGTTCAAAAAATTCGCTTTCTGATAAATCAATGCCGTTCGTCGAAATGCGCCAATCAAAATTAACGAGCGTATTCATACCGAAGAACGATTGTGTTTGTGCTGTATTTTGCTTCAGCTGGACACGTAATTTCGGTTTTGTTGCTTTTAAATTTTGCCACCATGATGGTAGTAAAATTGTAATGCCGGCTGCAAGTAACTCGTCGCTTGCTTCTGTTAAGAAGTTCCACGCTTCTGTTTCAAAGAGCTCATTTCGGAACGTATCTCCTTCTTTTAACCACGGTATGAGTTTACTAAAACCTTCTTGTGTTTCTGTAATCCGTTCTTCGTAATCGTGCCATCTTTTCGGTAAGGAATCGATGTTTTCATATACATATATGCGATGCGCCCCGCGCTTTGGTGTCACAATTGTTTCAAGCTTCCACATTTCAAATTCTTCTTGTGGTTCTTGTAGTCTTAGTCCGATTGTAAACGGAAGATCATCTTCAATATAACCAATTTTCCGAAGCCAATCTTCTTCATGTAGTGCTGTTTCCAGTTGTCTTTTCGTAAAGTCATAATGTTCATATAGTCTTTTAGCATCTTCCCAGCCGTCATTTGAGCGGTTGTCTTGTAATATGCTTTCATTTACTGCTGCTGAGAAAAGCGATGCTAATGTGTCATCTTCAATTGGTGTATTTTGAACTTTCCAAGATGGTTGTTTAGGCCAATGATTCATATCTGGTACGAAACTACCACTCGTAAAGGCATCCCATAGTTCATTTGCATCTTTCGTAAGTGCTGTAATCGTGCCGTTTATTTGAATATGTGCAAAGGAATTCATCGGTTTGTTTGCAATGTATTCAAAGGCTTGTGCATTTGTTAGCAGCACACCTTGTTTTCCTTCGAAGGTTGCTTCTTTTAGAAACGTACCGTAGAAAGAAGTGGAGTGCCATGTGAATGCATTTCGTTTCCAACTTGTTACGGATAATGGAGTACCGCTGTCATCTTCTCCCCAAAGGAACCAACCTTGACTAACATGCTGGAGCCTAATTGTTACTTCAGTTTGATTGATCATCGATTAATTTTCCTTTCCGTAATTCCTCTTGTAGTGCACGCAGACGTGAATGGAGATTGGCGATGTGAATAATGAAAGCATCCCATTCATCGGTGCGTTTTAATCGTTTATATAATGTACGTAATTTCTTTAAGTAACGAACTGCACGTTTATATGATTTACGATTTCGTTCTTCAATCGCCTCTACAGCAGCAAGATGGTAAAGAGGAAGTGCCACTTCTGGCGCTTCTTTTTCAATATCTTTCAGTGGCTCTTTCAACAGTTCGATTGCCTCAAATCCATATAAGAGATGAAGCTCTGCCCATGTGCGATACTGTTTTTTCGCGAGTACGTACTGTTCGTAGTTTGTGAAACTATACGGTAATAGTTCTTGTAAAATCATTTCAAAACCAGCTTGTTCATTTGTATGTGTTGCGTATGTTTCATACATGATTACAAATAGCCGAACGATATCTTTTATGAAAATCGTATTTTCGTGATCTTGGATCGTTTTCTTTACTTGTTTATACGTAAAGGAAAGCCAGTTTTTTGCACGATCCCATTGCATGGCACTTAATAGTTCTTCTAACCAATAGAAGTATAGACTCACAACAGAAGCAGGTTGTTTCTTTAGTAAGTCCATCGCTAGTAAATCTTCATCATTTAAAAAGAGAAGATGAGAAGACGCTAATGCTTTGGATAGTGGATTGATTTTCGTATCGATTCGTTTTTCTTCCTCTTGTATGTTCTCTTTATTGTTTAAAAGTTCACTCCATATGTGACGATAAATGAAAAATCGCTCTTGCGTATAAGCGTCGGTAGAGAAGAATACTTCATGAACGAGACGAGCTGTTTCTTGCAAAATTATTTCAGACTCTGAAGGAATCGCTTCTGATTGTAAGTCCCGAACGATGGATTCCACTTTATCGACAAATAGGCGAATAACATTAACAGGTTGGTGATAAGAATACGTTTTGTTTGCTTCGAATGCCTGAATTTCTTCTAATAATTTTTGAAAGCAGTAAATTGCTGCATGTAACCTGAATAATTCATGTATGGCGATGACGCGCGGAGCTTTCCGCTCAAGCTTCGTATAGAAATCTGTAAAGATACTCATAAGAAAATACATTTGTTTATAAGTAAGGCGAGCTTGTTCTTTTTTAAATGAATCATATTCTTTTTCAAAATATGATTCCCAACTTTTATAATCCGTTTCTTCAAAAGCTGATGATTGCAATACTTGTCTTGCAGTTCTAATAGGAGGAAGGGAAGGTTTCGTATTATTTTTAAATAAAGTTAATACATCTCCTACTTGCCCGAAACTAGACGCTGCAGATAGTAATACAGCGAGCATATGCTCACATTGTGTTGGTGCGAAGCAATCACAATAACTTTCAGCGACATTACGAATCGGAATATGAACGCTATATACGTTGCCTTCCGCATCTACAGTTCCTGACAGTGTATAACCATCAAAGTCAACGTTGTAGACAACACCACTACGATATAGGTGCCGAGCTGTAGCGACATGTTCCTGATCAGCTGTTTGCTGCGGATCTAGTCCTTGAACGAACTCATTCGCAATCATCATAATTTCATCTTTCGTAATTGAGTGTTGCAGCATAATATTCCTCCGTACACATATTTCTTTCCTTTACCATTATAAACAAAAAATGCTCAAAACAGAAAAAATGAAATTTGGATTACATAACTTGAAAATCATGGTAATATATAAAATGTTAATTTCATATATTAATATATACGTATAGGGGGAGAAATAATTTGTCAGATTTACAGACGAAGTTAGGTAGTGGAATGAAT
This sequence comes from Bacillus sp. EKM501B, assembly GCF_011800505.1. Classification (NCBI taxonomy): domain Bacteria; kingdom Bacillati; phylum Bacillota; class Bacilli; order Caryophanales; family Bacillaceae; genus Bacillus; species Bacillus sp. EKM501B. The sequence goes on from NZ_JAALFZ010000003.1 coordinate 18,545, forward strand.
AAGTTACAAGAAGGAATAGAACAAGGGAAAATGAAGTTGCAAGTTGCACAAGAAATTGCTCAATTGAAAAAGGGAATGCAAGTGCAAATGCAGAAAAAAGCAGAGGTTCTATTAGAGGTTGGGCAGCAAGTGTATGTTCAATTAAGAGGAAGTGGAGTAAATGAAGCGAGCTTAAAAGAAATGATTGCTCCAGTTCAAGAATTTGATGTAGCTATTTATCAAGCAAGAAAGCGCATTGTTGAATTGCAAAAACAACAAGGTGAAAAAGCTACATGTGAATGTGGTGGACCTTTATCAATAAATGATAAGTTTTGTGGTTCGTGTGGAAAACCTAACCCGATGTTAGCAGTAGAAAATGAAGGTGAAACGGTAAATTGTATTTCATGTAATGAGCATATCGATAAAAACTCTACTTACTGTCCAGTTTGTGGAATTAAGCAAAGTGGGGAGTGAATTAAATGTATTGTCGCACATGTGGAAAACAACATGGTGAAGAAGTAAATTATTGCCCAAATGAAGGTAGTATGGAGATTGCAGGAGCTATAGATGCAGTAACATTAGAAAAAGATACTGCAAAATACTGCAAAGGTTGTGGCAGTGAAAATGCTCAAAAAAATTTATATTGTCAAAAGTGTGGGTATTCTTTATCTGTTGTGAAGAAAAAAGAACAATCTGTAAAATTGCCTACAATGGATGGTGCTCCTAAAGTTGAATTTAAAGCAGATAAAGCCGTTTTACAAAAAGGTTTTATTGGTGGGGCTGTTGCAAGTATTCTCATGTTAATTGCTGGTTGGATTGGTAGTTTATTATTTGCTTCTATGTTAAGTGAGATGTTTAGCAAATTTGCAAAAGAATTAGAAATGTTGCCAAGTTTTTATTCGAGTGCAACTTCTACGATGTTAAGTTACCATTTACTTGGTTTTACAGCTAACGATGATAGTGGATTGATATTTTCTTTATCTTGGCATACTCCATTTACATTATTATTAATCATTCCATTTATTATTTTCGCTGGTACAGGAATTTGGTTAGGGAAACAGCATGTTGCGAAAACGATTAAAGATCAAATCTTTATGGCAGCAACAGTTGGTATTATTTATGGCGTCTTTTTATTCATTATAAGTTTTATAGCATCACAATCTTTTGCAATTCCATTCTCAGAAGCAGGTAAGATTACGGTTGGCTATTCAGCGATTAAGAGTTTATTGAGTGGTTTTGTATGTGGGACATTATTTACCTTATTAGGATTTATTGCTCATACAAGCAAAAACAATATGGCAGTAGCATTTCAAGAGTTAATGCCATATGGAGCGTCTGTGTATTACGGTGTTTCAGCTATGATAAAAGGACTTTTAGTAACAGCGGTAGCGGTTTGTATTATGGCGTTAGTAAGTAAGGAAGACGGTATTGAGCCATTAAAAGAAATAACAACTTTAAAATCTGAAAGTACATTATTAGCATTAGAGTTAACACCTCAATTATGGAGTATGGCTCATTTTGCGCCGTTAGAAGTATCAAGTCCAGCACTTAGTAAAGAATTTACTAGAATTGGTAAGAAATCAAATACATATGAGAGCACACTATCGTTTTCATTTATATCAGGCGTCTCTGTAAATGGCGTAGAGCTTAGAGAGATATTGATTTCAAAAGGAGCAAATGAGGAAAGCCTTGCAGAATTCGATAAAGTGAATAATGTATTCCATTATGGTTTATTACTGCTTATTATTCCATTGTTCTTTATGTTTAGAGCGGGAAGAAAGTTAGCTAAATTACCGACTGCCAATATATATATTACATTAGCGGTATGTAGTGGTTCTTACACAATTATGATGATTGTAATGAATATGATTTCTAAGTTCCAAATTAATGTTTCAGGAACGGTAACAGGTTTATTTGGAACAAGTGGAACGGTATTATCTATGCAAAATTCATTTATATATTTAACTTTGTTTAGCTTGATTGTGACATATGTAGCGGCATTTGCTGGAATGAAATTAGCTAAAAAATAGGAGGAGAGCACGTTGAAGTTTTGTGGAACATGTAAAAAGAACGTTGCAGACCATTTGAACTTTTGTCCGGAGTGTGGGAGTAAAGTAGAAGTAATCGTTGATAACACTGCTGCTTCATATACAGAATTACAAAGCGAGACAAAATCAGTGAAAAGTAAGAAGAATTTATTTTTGATCATTGGTTTTGCTGTTATTGCTGCATTATTATTTGGGGCATATAAATTTGGAGCATATAAGTTTTCAAAAGAAAAGCAAGTAAATGTAATGATTGAAGCATTCCAAAAGAAAGATATTAATGCAATTGATGAGTTTGTAAAAGCGAATGATTCAAGCTTAAAGATTAAGACAGAGGATATTAAAGCGTACATGCGTTATTTAAAAGAGAATCCTTCTTACAACAAACAATTACTGTCTTATTTACAGAAAGAGACAGTAGATCAAAAGTTAAATAAAGATAAATCTTCATTTAAGGACGGGGAAATAGTAGAAGAGGGAAAAGAGTGGTTCTTATATCCAAAGTATAAGTTTAGCATGAAATCTTATTATATGAGCATTAGTACAACTGCAAAAAATGCAGAAATACATGTGAATGACAAAAAAGAAACAGAGCTTTCTAGTGATAAAACTTCGAAAGAGTTGGGGCCATACTTCCCAGGTACATATGTTGTAAAGGCAACGGCGAAGACAGAACTGACTGAATTAGAAACAGAGAAAGAAGTAGATTTAGCGGATGAACAGAGCGAGAAGGTGAAAGTGGATTTATCGCTTGAAGGTAAGTATGTAAGCATTTCTTCTGATGAAAGTGATGCAACTGTATTTGTGAATGGGAAAAAACGTGGAAAATTAAATTATGGAAGTTATAAGCTTGGCCCTGTATCCACAGATGAAACAGTAGAAGTACATTTAGAGAAAACTACTGATTTTGGTGTGATGAAATCTGAAAGTGTTAAAATTGGAGACCAAAGCACGTATTACTTAAAATTCCCGAAAGAAACATCAAGTTCAGCAGTGGGCGAATTTGTAAGAAATCATATTTATGATAACGTACGTGCAATTTCATTAAATGATTTTAGTTTAATTGAAAAGAATTATGATAAGAGCGGGAAATCGTATAAGGAAGACCGTGATTATATACAGTATTTACACAAAAAAGGAATTACAGAAGACTTATTAACGATGGAAGTTCGTAATGTAGAGCGTCAAAGTGATACGAAATATAAAGTAACGACATATGAAGAGTATCATATTCGTTACGGTGATGGATCTGTGAAGTTCAAAAGTTTTAATAACGAACATATTGTAACTGTGAATGGAAATGGAAAGATGTTGTATCATTCTCTTGGTGCAAATAATACGTTGAAATCAGAAGATGTATCTGGTCCAACTCGTTAATATGAGAGAAGCTGTTCAATATTTGAACAGCTTCTTTTTTGTAGCTAAATCGATATTTCGTGTCGAACCGTTGATATATCGTAAGTTATGATAGATATAATTGAAAAATCGTTGATATATTTTTTTACAATTATGAGTGTGTTTCCTTTAATATTTCTTGTACATATGGATCATGTAATATCTGCTCTATAATTGGTAACATGTTTTGTTCAAATGGAATGTCGATAGGAAATGGCTTTTGAGAGCCTGGTTTTACTCCGTATTGCACAATTTTGTAATGTGTATTGTTTTCAGACTTGAGCACAATTAACTTATAGCGGTTATCATCGCCAGCGAGTGAGAAATCAATAGACGTAGCGTTATATGTTACTTCATCTTTATATATGTACGGTTTTGGCGTACCGATCCAGTCTACTTTTGCTTGTACATTCATGGGCATAGCCTCCTTATATGTATTATAAATAAATAAAAGCCAGCTCTCAATAAAGAGAACCGGCTTGTAATTTAGCAGTCATTGGTTATTTTAAAATTTTCACTTTAACAGTTTTACGTCCCCATTTTTGAGCAGCGCTATCTGATCCAAGTAAGATATCGATACGGTTACCTTTAATTGCACCACCAGTATCTCCAGCGATAGCTTCTCCGTAACCTTCTACCCATACTTTAGATCCTAATGGGATTACTTTCGGGTCAACAGCGATCATTTTCATGTTTGGATTCGCAGTTAAATCATGACCCATTGCAGTTAATACACGGCCGCCATATGTGCCACCGTTTTCGCTCGGGTGAGCTGTATATGCTGTAGCTACAACTGTTAACTCACGACCACCAGATGGTTCGCTAGTTTCAGCAGCTTTCACAGCAGGCTTAGCAGCTGGTTTTGCTTGCGCTACAGTTGTTTGAGCCTTAGCTGGTGCTTCAGCTTTAGCGGGAGCCGTTGTTTCTTGTTTCTCAATTACAGGTGCTGTACCTGTTAAGAAAGGAACATGAACATAAGCTGTTTTCCCGTTATATTCAAATTGTAACCACTCATTTTGTACTTGGTTCGTTGTTTCGATTACATCGTCTTTCTTCAACTTTCCAAGAACCTCTGAGTTTGTGTTCGCTTCAGCACGTACGTTTAATACGTTAGCTGTTACGTAGTAGATGCTTTTTGTGAACTCTGCACTTACGAATGCGTCTTTACCGTCTAAAGTAACTTTTGACCATCCGTTCTCTGTATTTTGTACATCTATTTTATTACCGTTTAGTAATTTACCGACAACTTTTGATTCCGTAGTAGGGTTTTCGCGTACGTTTAGTACATCTGTTGTTACAACAGTTTCTGCATTAGCAGATGATGTGAAAATCCCAAGACCAAAAACTGCTGCTGTTGCTATACCAATTAATTTTTTCATGATAGCCTCCATTGCGTTTGTTTTCGTGTCCTCATTATAGCAACAGATTTTTTCGGATTTGGGGAAAACACACAATTACAAACCATTCGTAATAAGTCGTTAATATCCTGTAATATAACAAAAAATATAAGAAAGCGTTTTTCATTCTATATGAATCATAGGTTTCTAGTTATATTCAAAATATTTAATACAACATGTTTTTTTCGACGTAAATAAAAATGTTACAGTAATGTTACATGATGTTTACTAAACGATTACATTCCTTGAGTATTTTACCGTTTTATGGGTAATATAGTTATATAAACATAAACATTTTGTTTGTGAAGCTATAAACACGTGCTATATACTAGCAAAAAAACCGCATAATTGTTACAAAACGAAAGGGTTGCAAGGAAGAAATTTGCCCTTTTTTACATATGTAACACATCCTTTTTTAGGAAAATACATTCCTATCCGCGTTTTTCTCACACAATTTGACAGCAGTATTTCTAACTTGTAGCTCTTGCAGAGTGAAAAGGTTATACGAAAGGTAAGGCTGTCCATAAGAATTCGAATTGGTGAAGGTGAAAGTAAGAAAATCACCGCAAAATTATAGTTTTCTATCCGATTTTACATATCGGAATTTATGTTATTTACAAAAGCGAAACCTACGAAGGGGGATTTGATGAGGAAACTGACAAAAACATTCATCGTTTCATTAACATTATGTATTGCATTTACAATTTGGGGGATTATTCCCGAATCTATTATTGGAAAAGGTAGTTTAGGAAATGTAACAACCGCAATTCAAACTGCATTAGTTAGTAAGTTCGGCTGGTTTTATATTATTTCCGTTTCTATTATTTTAGGTGTGTCTATCTTTTTAATTGTTTCGAAATACGGTTCTATTCGTTTAGGTAAAGATGATGACGAACCTGATTATAGTTATATGACATGGTTTGCTATGCTATTTAGTGCTGGTATGGGTATCGGCTTAGTTTTCTGGGGCGTTGCCGAACCATTAAACCATTTATACGCACCTCCGTTTGGAGAAGGTGCAACTGAGGAAAGTGCGCGTCTTGCACTGCGTTTTTCATTTTTCCATTGGGGATTACATCCTTGGGGACTATATGCGTTTGTAGCGTTATGTATTGCTTACTTTACCTTTAGAAAAGGAAAAGCAAGTACGATTAGTGCGACAGTAGGTCCGTTATTTAAGGGCGGGGAACACGGGCGTATTGCTCATTCATTTGATGTGTTAGCTGTTTTTGCAACTGTGTTTGGTGTTGCAACGTCATTAGGTCTCGGTGCAAAACAAATTGCGGGTGGTGTTAGTTATTTAACATCTATCCCGAACTCATTAACGACACAGTTAGTTATTATTGCAATCGTAACGGTTCTTTTCATGTTATCTGCACAAACAGGTCTTGATAAGGGAATTAAATATTTAAGTAATACGAATATTATTTTTGCGTTTGCACTTATGATCATTGTATTATTTGCGGGTCCAACAAACTTTATTATGAATTACTTCACTTCAACAATCGGTTCTTATATTCAGGAATTACCAAGCATGAGCTTCCGTTTAAGTCCATTAGACGAAGGTGGAAACCAATGGATTCAATCGTGGACAATTTTCTATTGGGCATGGTGGATTGCATGGTCACCATTCGTAGGTACGTTTATTGCTCGTGTTTCACGAGGCCGTACAATTCGTGAGTTTGTTATCGGTGTGTTACTCGTACCGACCGTAATTGGTGCACTGTGGTTCTCCGTTTTCGGCGGAACAGGTATTCATATGGAGCTGTTTGGTGATGCACATATCTTCGAAAAAGTGAAAGAGATGGGAACAGAAGTAGGATTATTCGCTATGTTCGATCAGATGGGCAGCTTTGGATCAGCTTTATCAGTTTTAGGTATTTTACTTATTGCAACATTCTTTATTACATCTGCAGACTCTGCAACATTCGTTTTAGGGATGTTAACGACACATGGTAGTTTAAACCCACCAAATCGTATTAAAATGATTTGGGGTATCGTTCTAGCCGCGATAGCTTCTACGCTATTATATATTGGCGGATTAGAAGCATTACAAACGGCAGCTATCATTGCAGCATTCCCGTTCGTCTTTGTTATTTTCTTTATGATGGCAGCATTATTTAAAGAGTTACAAAAAGAAGGACGTATGAAGCGTCATTAATAATAGAAGGAAAAGAGCTGATTTCATATCAGCTCTTTTTTTATCCCTCTATTTGCTGAGCAGTAAGAACCCCACCTCAAAATTCAGCAAACGCAAATAAATCGAGCTGCTTGTAAAAGCCCGATTGGTGATGGCTAATGAAAGTTTCACTTTATATAGAAGGAATTTGAAATGCGGGTAGGGGAAATAAAATACTTTACCATATAAGTAGTATGCCTTTTATACGAAGAAAAAACGATAGGTTTCGACAATATTCGATCCCTTACGAATTCTATTCATATTTTTGACAAAAAATTGTCGGAAATGTGTTGTCACGTTTATATATATGTGCTATATTATTTCCTGTAAGCGATTTCAAATAGTTTTAAAGCGCATTCAAGGGGGACATCTAGAATAATGAAACGTTACGAAAGAAAGTGGAAGCATATTTGTTTGAAACGTGTGGCACATCGTAGTGTCCAAGAAAGCACGGAACCTAAGACTGAAACGCGCAAAGAACAGCAAGAGAAGCAATTGGTTCTACAAAAATAGCAATCACTTTTTCGTATATAAATGAAGGTCGATCGTTCGTTGGGGGATGGACGTGAAATTACTTTCAGCTAAGGGGTATTGTCTGATATATAATTTATACGGCAATAAATAAGCACAGAGCATACGGCGCTCTGTGCTTATTTTTATTATTTATCTTTTTTGAATCGAACTGTTTTATCCCAGCCAATGACTTGTTTCTTGCTCTTTGCACGTAAGTATAAGATTAAGCTACGAATAAATAAGTACGTAAAGAGCTGTGCGTACGTAAAGTACATAATAACGCTAATAAAAATATTAGTCGGTGTAAAGGTTCGTTCGACACTCTGGGCACTAAATAATTGAGAAACATATGTAATATATGCGACATACCACATAAATAGTAGCGGAATGCTATATTGAATTTGGAATATCCCGAGTAGCCCAATTACAAACCAAACGTTCGAAATGATTAGGAATAGCCAAAATACAACATACACTAGAACTTGTTGTAAGGAATGAACAAGCAGCTTTCCTTTAAAGAAACTTAATGATGAGAACATTTTTTCTAAAATATATAAATTTCCCTGGAGCCAACGTGTACGTTGTTTAATAAGAATTTTTAAATGCTCTGGTTCTTGTTCCCAAGTAACTGATTCTGGGACGATTGGTAAGAGATAACCTTTTTGTGTAATTCGTAATGTTAATTCAGCATCTTCTGCAATTGCGTAAGGGTCATAGCCACCAAGCTCTTCTAGTGCGGAGCGACGAAGAAGCATGTTTGTTCCTGTCAGCGAGCCCGTTTGGAATAGTAACCAGCGTCCAGATTGCATAAGGAGCTGGAAGATTTGGAATTCTAGCGAAATCATTCGCGTTAACCAGTTTCTGTTTTCGTTTACTGTACGAACGTGTCCAACAGCTCCAACAGCATCTTCAGTTGTTTCAGCGTGTTCTACAAGCATTCGCAGTGCGTGTGGTTCAGGTTGGTTATCTGCATCGTAAACACAGAAGTACTCACCATCTGAAATACTAAGCCCATAGTTTAGTACACGTGATTTACCCTTCGGTTCACCGGGAGGAACACGAATATGACGAATATGAGCATAAGCTTTGTCGAAATCATCTCCGATTTCAGGTGTTTCATCTTGAGAGTTATCATTTAATAAATAAATAGTTAGCTTTCCTGGATATTCAATCTTTGCCATCGCCTCTAAAGTATCTTTAATAACGACGCCTTCATTATGGGCAGGTATGAAAATATCGACGCTCGGATAATGTTCTAGCGTACGATCTTTTCGTTTACTATTTCGGTGAATTAAGCCCGCGATTGTTAAGAAAGAGTAGTAAACGAGTAAGCCAGAGAATAGAAAGGCCGTAAAAATAAGTACATATTTAATTGAAAATGTGATACTAATCCAAAAAACGAGTACGCAAAACAGAAGGAATAAAAGAAGTATAACGAGAGTCATCATAACAGTGTCTGTCCTTTGTTTCCAATTTGCTCGCGTGAAATTTTTATATCTTTGATTGCTTCAGCAGCAAGCCATTGCTCCATTTTTGGTTTTAGGCGGTTCATTACAATGTCAGCACCAGTTTCATTTGTGTTTTGTAATAAAATAACTAGCGTATTATTATCATATTCAGCAGCAAGGTCAAAATCATTCCTTACCGTTTCAACTAATAAAGAAGCTACACGGTCCATAACACTTTCCTTTGTATATTTACTAAAGGAAGTGAAATCAAAGTAAACAATAATGCCTGTTTCATTACGACGATTCATTGCAGTCGTTAATAACGCTTGGCGTCTCTCGAATTCTTGTCTTGTTAGTAATTTGGATTCTCCAATATATTGTTCCAATGTTCTCACACGCTCAGTTAAAGCTTTATTTTCATGAATCACTTTTTTCAATAGGTGAGTTGTTATATATACAATGAAGAAGTTAGCTGCCATCAGGAAGTGGGTAATCATATATTGCCATTGATCTGATGTACTCCATAAGTGAAGCCATGCTTGATAGAACAAATAAAATACGGAAATAATGGTTCCTAGTATGAAGAAAACAAATGCTGTTTTGTCAGCTAAAAATAAGAATAGTACATTTACGATTACGTATATTATTGTAAAAATGAGAGCATGCTCATATTTCGTCACATATACAGTAGTAAAATAAAATACAATTTGTAAAATCCACATAGAGAGGATTTTATAGAACTTATCTTTCACAAAACTTTCCTCCTTAAAGCTATTTCATCAATAGATACTTGTAGTATGCGCAATTATTAAGAAATTGACCATGTCGTTAAACTCTTTTGAAGGGCAACAACAAGTAGTATCTCTATTTTCATAAGAAAAATAAAAAGACTTAAACATTATTGTATCATAATGTGCTTATATTTAGGATAAATTGATTAATAGATACATAAAAGACGTTTGGATTGCATAAAAAAAGTCTCCTCTTGTAGAAAGAGAAGACTCTATATAAGTTTATAGGAACATCATACCTGCAACTGCTGCGTTTAAGAAGTTCGCTAATGTACCAGCGATAACGGCTTTAATCCCTAATTGTGCAATTTGTTTACGGCGAGTAGGAGCTAACGTTCCTGTTACACCTAATTGAATTGCGATAGAAGAGAAGTTTGCAAATCCACAGATTGCAAATGTTAAAATTAGATTTGTTTTGTCAGAGAACTCTGCCATGTGTGGTCCTAAGTTTGCGTATGCAACGAATTCGTTGATTGCAAGTTTTTGACCGATAAAGCTTGCTGCTTGTATCGCTTCACCAGGAGAAACCCCGATTAAGATTGCGAATGGTGATAATAAGTAACCAAAGATTAAATCAAGACTAAGTTTAATATCGAACAGAGAACCAACCCATCCTAATAATCCATTTAATAAAGCGATTAATGCGATGAAAGCCATTAACATTGCTGCTACGTTAATAACAAGTTGCATACCTTCAGATGCGCCGCGTGCAGCTGCATCAATAACATTTGCATCTTCACGTTCTGTAGAAAGTTCAACGTTATTATCTACTTTTTCTGTCTCTGGCATGATTAGTTTCGCAATTAATAAGCTCGATGGAGCCGCCATAATTGCAGCTGCTAATAAGTGCTCTAACGGAATACCCATTGCTGCATAACCGACAAGAACGGATCCAGCAACAGCTGTCATACCGCTTACCATAATAGTGAAGAATTCACTATTTGTTAAGCGTGCTAAGTAAGGTTTAATTAAGATTGGAGCTTCAGTTTGTCCTAAAAATACAGTCGTTACTGAGTTTAAGCTTTCTGCTTTAGAAGTTCCAAGAAGTTTACTTAATGCACCACCAACGATGCTAACAAATTTCTGCATAATACCGAAATAATATAAGATTGCTACTAATGAACTAATAAATACGATTGGAAGTAGTGCTTGAATAAAGAATACAAATCCCCAAGGTCCTTTTGCGTTGACTAAATCCCCAGTAACGAACTTAATTCCCTCGTAAGAAAAATTAATTAATCCTTGAACACCGTCAGCAGCGTGTTTTAAACCTGCTTTACCAGCATCCCATCGTAATACGATAAATGAAAATGACATTTGTAATGCTAGCGCGATTAAAATTGTGCGCCAATTAATAGCTTTGCGGTTGGAAGATAGTAGAAAAGCAATTGCTAATACTCCAATCACGCCGCCAATTCCCCATAAAAGATTCATGCAGTGTATGCTCCTTCCTCATAGTAAAAACAGTGTATAAACCAGTTGTCTATACGTTTACGAATATAACATCTTAAGTAACTTATCATAATGGACATCGGAGGTCAAACGTCTAATGAAAAGTTTAAATAAAAAGAAAATTCTTCAAAAAAACACATATAAAATAAATAGATATGAAATAGGTTATGTTTTTTATGGAAATATATACATTATGATAACGTTATGCATTGTTTTTGCAGAATAAAGTGTATGAAATGGAAGAATGGATACATTATTTTTATAGAGGGAAGCTAGGGGAAAGGGAGTAATGTGTTGAAATCGTACAAAAAAGCCTTCTAGTAAACTAGAAGGCTTTGAAACTATTAATTAAGGTGCTTTCGTGTATCCTAAGAAGTGGCTCTTCCAATAAGAGTTACTTAATGAAGCGATTGCGACACCTTTATCTCCAGCTTGGATAAATGATCCGCCCCCAAGGTAAATACCCATGTGAGAAGGACCAGATTTATAAGTGTTTTGGAAATAAATTAAGTCACCAGGTTGTGGACTTGAAGTTTGTGGTAGGCTACTCCAATATCCTGCAACACTTTGGCGGCTAATGTTATGACCAAATTTCTTAAATACGTGGTAGATGTAGCCACTGCAGTCAACACCGTTAGCAGAAGTTCCGCCCCAAACGTACGGTACACCTTGCATTGATTTTGCGTATGCAAGTACGGAAGAACTGTCGCCGCTATTGTTGCTTGTATTATTATTGTTGCTATTGTTTTGATTGTTATTTTGGTTATTGTTAGGCTTATTATCTACTGCGCCTCCAACTGGTGTTTTAGAAAGGTAACGTGTTCCGATATAACCAGTTTGACCGTTGTAGTTAATTTTGCTCCATCCAGAGTTTTCAGAGATTACTTGAACCTTCTGTCCTTGTGGAAGTGCGCCTATGATTCTATAATTTGTACCTTCGCCGCTACGTACATTTAGTGCAGAAGCATTAATGTAGTAGTCGCCAATTGCACCTTGGTTAGGTTTTTCAGGTTGTTTTGGTTGCTCAGGAGTAGTAGTGCCACCTTTAACGAATTTTACAAATTCGCTACTAACAAAGCCTGTTTTTCCTTGGTAATTTACTTTAAACCAACCGTTTTCAGATCCAACTACGTTTAATGTTGTACCGTTTAAAACGCCACCAATTACACTATGGTAAGCGGCAGGGCCTGTACGAACACGTAAAGACGTAGCGTTAACTACGTAAGAACCGCCAGTTTGAATAGTTCCATTATTATTGTTTTGCTCTTGTTTGTTGCCTTCTGTAACGTTTTCGTTAGAACCGCCTTTTGTTACATAGTCTTTGCTTACATAAGCAGTTTGTCCTGCGTAATTGATTTTGAACCAATCTTGAACTTCTCCAACAACTTGTACTACTTGTCCTTTTGTCACAGAACCTACAGTTGTGTGAGAAGTGCTAGGACCTGTACGAACGCGAAGGGAAGATACATTTACTGTATAGTTTCCGCTTGCTGGTTTTACTTCTTGGTTGTTATTATTCGTATTGTTGTTTGAAGAACCTGCATTAGAAGAAACGCCAGATACGAATTCGCCACTTACATAACCTACTTGTCCATTATGGTTAATTTTCACCCAACCATTTTCTTGTCCAATTACGTTTAATGTTTGTCCTTCATATACACGCCCAGAAACAGAACTAGATGTGTTAGGAGCTGTACGTACACGTAATACATCAGCGGTAACTTTATTGTTTCCACCTGTACTTACATTGTTGTTTGCTACGCCACTTTTTGATACAAATTCGCCACTAACAAAGCCTGTTTGTCCATTAATGTTAATTTTGAACCAACCGTTTTCTTCGCCAATCACGTTTAGTGATTGACCGTTATAAACGCGTGAGATGATGTCGTGAGAAGTGCTTGATCCCGCACGAACATGTAATACGCTCGCGTTTACCTTATAAGATGAGCTGTTTGATGCAGAAGCTTGGACAGTTGTAGCAGCTTTTTGTGTATTTTGTTCAGGTGCAGCTTGAACACTATCAAGTGTAGGTGCTGCTCCTCCTGCTACAGACACTGCCGCAAGACCGGCAAGATACTTTTTCATAATTTGTCGATTCCTTTCTGTCTGTAATGTAGTGAAGAAATATTTACCAACTGTTAAAAATTCTAAAGAGCATGTCGATTACTGTCAAGACTTATATAGGAATCTGAATATGACAAAAAGATTACAAGAAAAAAATCAAGGCATAAAATTACACCTTGATTTCCATTTAAATGCATATATTGAATATGAAAGGACAGAAATTATTCGTGTTTAAGAAGATGCCATATTGGATTGTAATAAGATTTGATTAAAAGATTTTTGCAGTTTTTTGGTGATAGGCCCAACTTGCCCATCTTGAATCGCGGTCCCATCAAGGTGGGTCATTGGTAAAATTTCAATCGTTGTGCCTGTAAAAAAGCATTCATCTGCTTGATAAACGTCACGAACGCTGAAAAGTTCTTCCTGCACAGGAATGTGAAGAGTATTCGCTAAAGAAAGGACATATTGACGAATAATGCCATTTAAAATAAGGTGATTGGCTGGATGTGTGTAAAGCGTTCCGTTTTTAATTAAAAAGAAGTTGGAATGGCTTCCTTCCGTTACAATACCGTTCCTTACGAGAAGTGCCTCTTTACAGCCTTTCCGTTCAGCTTTCGTAGCAGCTAGTACGTTTGGTAATAAATTTAATGATTTAATGTCACAGCGTAGCCATCGAGTATCGGGTTCTGATATAGCGCGTATACCATATTCAATCCATAAAGCTGGTCGTTCTTTTTTTGTAATATAGGCATAAATTGTCGGAGGGTTGTCATATGAAAATACATGTGTGCGAGCTTGTACACCACGAGATACTTGCAAATAAATGGTGCCATCTTCGTGGAAATGGTTTCGTTCAATTAATTTGTAAAGTAAAGTGATGAGCTCAGCTTTTGAGAAAGGGAGCGATAATTCTACTTCTTCCATGGATCGATATAATCTCGTTATGTGCGGATCTAATAAATGAAAGTTCCCTTTATATAGGCGAATAACCTCATAGACACCATCTCCGAACTGCGAACCTCTCTCTTCAAGTTCTATGTACGTTTGTTGTTTTGTTGTATCAATAACTTCATCATTCCAAAGTACAAATTTTTCGTATGCCAATTTCCGTCCCATCCTTTCGTAAGTACGTAAGTAACGTGAAACTTTCATTCATGCGAGATAAAAATCACTATAGTAATTTTTATGTGAGCAATTCTCTACATATGACCATATATGTATTTGTAAATCATAGAGAAATAAGGATGATCTACCCCGCATTAACGGCAGTAAAGCCCCTACTTACAAATTCGGGTAGAGCAAAGAAGTGAAGTGGGCGAATCACTGCCCGTAAATGCCCGATTGATGAGGGCTGATTAAAGTTTCACTTTACAGCATTTTGTATATACAAATTCGAAAATAAGAAATGAGAATCCTGCTTTTAAATAAAAAAAAGCAACATTCTTATGGAATGCTGCACAAGGAGGGTAGCTATCTTTCATAGGGACATTGTCTCGTTGAATGCTTTGTGTATGGAAACAAAACAAGTTGAAAGACAATTATAAGAAAGTAGAAACAAAAGATTTACACATTTCTTTAAGGGATCTTACGAAAGATGAGAGATAAGAAATATGTAGAACCTCGTTTACATATTTTATTATAGAGATTCTTCATTAACACTATGTGAATATTTGGTAAAGGTTATGTAATTTTAAAGTTAATGAATATAAGTAGTTGTATGGAAGAAAATAAAAAAGAGGCTGAGATTACTCAGCGCTCTTCTTTTCTTCTTTAATAACTGTTTTTACTTCACCAGTTTTGATCTTATTACTTTCAGAGAAGCGAAGTAAGTCACCTTCAATGATTTTATCAGACATGTTCAATTCATTTTGGGCACGATCAATTAGTGGCTGGGATTCTTCTTTCGGTAATTGTACAACTTCGCCAGTAGCACGGTCATAGAATGTACTGTTTGTGTACATGTATTTATCTGTAACGAAGCTACCGTCACGAAGAACAACGAATCCTTTATTATCAGGTGAGAATACATCATGACCGAATCGAACGTCATTTGTAGAATCTACACCAAGTAAGTTTAGAATAGTTGGTTTAATGTCAATTTCACCAGTTGGTTTCGAAATTGTTTTACCTTCTTTTTGACCTGGAACGTGAATAAACATCGGTGTTTTTTGTAAGTTCATATGGTCAAATGCAGTGATTTCTTCTTTTCCTAAGAACTGTGCCATTGCACGGTTATGGTTTTCAGAAATACCGTAGTGGTCACCGTAGAATACGATTACTGAGTTGTCGTAAATACCTTCTGCTTTTAGACGCTCAATAAAGTGTTTCATTGCTTCGTCTAAGTAACGAGCAGTTACCATGTAACGGTCAAATACTCCATCACCAGAATTGTATTCATCAATTAATTTTGTACTGTCATCGTAAGTGAATGGGTAATGATTCGTTAAAGTAAGGAAGCGAGTATAGAATGGTTGCTTCACTTGTTTTAACATATCAATAGATTGATCGAAGTACTCGATATCTTTTAATCCCCAGTTTAATTTTGTTTCTGGCGTAATCTTGTAGTCAAGCTCGTTGTAGTAACGATCATAACCAAGTGCTGGATACATAATGTTACGGTTCCAGAATGTTGCGTTGTTTGCGTGGAATACCGACGTGTGATACCCTTGCTGACGTAAAATTTCTGGAGTTGCTGTATATTCATTGTTACCGTGTGTGAAGAATACAGCACCGCGGTCTAGTGGATATAACGAAGTATCTACTAGGAATTCAGCATCAGATGTTTTACCTTGACCAGTTTGATGGAAGAAGTTATCAAAGTAATAACTTTCTTTCGTAAATTGGTTTAAGAATGGTGTAACTTCTTGTCCATTAACTGTTGCACCAATTAAGAATGTTTGTAATGACTCAAGAGAGACAACAATTACGTTTTTCCCTTTTGCAGTACCGAACATATTTGGATCTGGTTTACTTTGTGTTGTTTTTACGTAGTTTTCTGTTTCTTGTAATTTACTACCGTCAGCGAACGCTTTTTGTGAACTTGATTTTGCTTGTAAGCCAAGATCGTATACTTGATGTACATATAATCCTAAGTTTTTAACAAGCATAACGCGGTCGAATGAACGTGTTAATAGTTCTGGGCGTTCAGCTTCTGCAAGTCCTAAGTTTGCGAAGAAAATAGCAACTGTTGATACGAAGTATAGAGAACGCATCGGGCGTGCTACACGCTCTGTAGGTGCAAAGTTCTTCATTTTCTTTAATAGAACGAAGAAAACGATAATGTCTGCAAATGCAAGAATAATTTTGTAGTTAAATAATTCTTTCACACTAGAACCTAAACTTCCGAAGTTAGATGTTTGTCCTAGCACCGGTAATGTAACGAAGTCATTGTAGAATCCGTAGAACATTACGTTACCAACAAGAACGATTGTTAAGACAAAATTAATTCCAAGTGCTATATAGTTACGTTTTTTCCCTTTTGCAAATAATGCAAGACCAACAAGCAGTAATGATGCTGCTAATGGGCTAAGGAATAAAATGAATTCTTGCATGAAAGATTCAAGTTTTAAATCAAAGCTTGTGCGTGTAATAAGGTAAGTTTTCAGCCATAAGGCTAAAGCTACGAATACAGTGAAACGCACATTTTGAAATTGTGATTTCAAGGTTTCTTTCATTCATTTCCACCCTTTCTCTATCAGGCTTGGTCGATTTTGGAGCGAAAAATGCTAAAATAAAAAATACATAGTTTTCTTGGCCATAATTAAAGGTTCTATATTCACCCATATACGACTATAACTATGCATACCCTTTTGGTTTCTTTTGTTGCTCATAAGCATAACGTCATTTCTGTATTATACAACAAAATTCATTTCTGAGAAACACTATAACATTTTACATTTTTTGTATAAGATTTGTCACTACCAGAGAAAACTTTAACATTCGTTTATATGTCCGTCAACTAGAAAATATAACAAAGGTAGAGCAGAATGTTAAGTGGAAGTGAAAATTTTCTTTGTTGAGAAATAAGAAATGAAGATGGGTAAGGGTTATCTAGAAATCTATTATATGAAGGAAATAGTGTGAAAATTAACGAACACTTGTTCTTTTTTGGTTTGTTTGTTACAATAAAAGTTCATTGATAGGTTTTGTGTAATTTCCATGAACTTTTACTGATAACATATTGTAGCTTATTTCTTTTTAAAAATAGGGAGGCTTTTTACATGAAACAAAAATTTTCAGTTGAAGCGTTTTGGAAGAAAGTAAAACATGTTGCAAAGCAAGCAGGGCAATCGGTCATTTATGCAAGTTTATTACTGTTTTACGTTTTGCAAAGACCCGATGTTCCAAAACGAGTGAAAATTATTGTAATTGGAGCACTTGCTTATTTTATTGCACCGATTGATGCGATTCCAGATTTCATTGCTGGAATTGGCTATACGGATGATTTGGGGGCGTTAACGGCCGCACTAATACAGGTGTCGTTATACGTCAATGAAGATGTGAAAGATAAGGCACGAGTGAAGTTGGCAGAATGGTTTGGTTCGGATATAGACACAACATTTATCGATCAGAAATTAGGTCAATAGGTGAAACCTGTCATAAGGTGACAGGACGAACGTAAGCGAGGAAGTGCATTATGCCATCAGGAAGAACGCATACGAAAATAAACTTAATATCCCTTCCGGTTGTTTTGTTTTTGCTCTTTTCGTATGGATTAACAAATTTTGATTTTTTATTAACTTTTGCGATTGGTTTTTTAGTAGGTACTTCATTTTTAACACCAGATTTAGATACGTACAGTAATGCTTATAACAAATGGGGTTTCTTACGTATATTTTGGTATCCTTATAAGAAAGTAATGCCGCATCGATCTTTCTTTACACATACGATTATACTTGGTGATGTAATTCGTATTGCGTACATGTTAATCGTCTTTTCTCCATTTTTATTACTATTAAATGTAATCGCACTGGATGGTAATTTAATAGAAATTGCGAAGAAGCATGAGGTTGAAATTGTAACGTTCTTAATGGGAATTGTTGTGGCAAGTACGCTCCACATTATAGCGGATAAAGTGAATACGCGCCGAAAGAAAATGATGAGAAAAAAGAAGAAACGCAGAAGATAAAGTGAACGAATTAGGAAAAAGGGCCCCTTGCAAATTGCAAGGGGCCCTTTTTAAACAAACATTTGTTTAAAATTAAGCTTTCAGCACTTTAATTCCTTTTACAATGTTCCAGATGAAGTAGTATAAGCTGATGATTCCGCAAATAGCTAAGACAATCATTGATCCAATTCCAAGTGTTACATCTGGTTGATCAGATCCAAGGCCCATAATTCCTAGAATAGTTACGCCAATGAATGTAGCGATACTTGGAATGATGTGTGTCCATAGAGCACGTTTTGCATGTGGCTTTGTTTCAGCGTCTCCCACAATCCAAACGATAATAGGGAATAAGATAGGGGCAAATAGTACACTAAAGTATGATAACGCAGCTAATATTTTATTTCCGTTCATATATATCACCTCATGAATAATTTCTGTTGTTATACTATTATTATGCAATAATTTTGGCAAACTTCCTATCGATGAACATTACAAGAACGTGACGATTTTGTAAGATTTTCTGTTAAATAATAAAATTTTCAAAAAAATCTTTTTTAATAGAAATTGTTATGGTACAGTATAAATGAAAGTTGTTGAAAACGTTTTCTTAAACGTTTTTTTATTTTAGGCTTAAAGGTATGATGACCTGATAGTCTATTGATGAGGTTATTCTATTTAAAAGGGGATTCTTTAGGGGGAGAGAACAATGAACACATGGACACAAGTTTATGATCCATTCGGAAACATTTGGATTTCGGCAGCGGTCGCACTTATTCCGATTATCTTTTTTTTCTTAGCTTTAGCAGTTTTCCGCATGAAGGGGTATGTGGCAGGATTTATTACAGTTGTACTTACAGTTTTAGTAGCGTTATTCGCTTATAAAATGCCGTTCACGATGGCAATGGCAGCAACCGGGTACGGTTTTTTGTACGGGTTATGGCCAATTGCTTGGATTATCATTATGTCCGTATTTTTATATAAAATTTCTGTAAAAACAGGTCAATTTGATGTGATTCGTGCATCGGTATTATCGATTACGAACGATCATCGTCTACTCGTTATTTTAATTGGATTTTCATTTGGAGCATTTTTAGAAGGAGCAGCAGGATTTGGGGCACCAGTAGCGATTACAGCAGCGCTTCTTGCGGGTCTTGGGTTAAATCCTTTATACGCAGCAGGTCTTTGTTTGATTGCAAATACTGCACCAGTGGCGTTCGGAGCGATGGGAATTCCGATTACAGTTGCTGGACAAGTAACAGGTATTGATCCACATAAAATTGGACAAATGGCTGGGCATCAATTACCGTTCCTATCATTATTTGTTCCATTCTTTATCGTATTTTTAATGGATGGATTTAAAGGTATAAGACAAACGTGGCCTGCGTTACTTGTAGCGGGTAGTTCATTTGCGATTACGCAGTTCATTACAGCGACATTTTTAGGACCGGAACTTCCGGATATTACATCGGCACTTGTAAGTTTAATTAGTTTAGCGCTGTTCTTAAAAGTTTGGCAGCCGAAAGAAATTTATCAATCTGGGCAAGCAAATAGTGAAGTAGCAGTAACAACGACAGCGGCATCGATGCCGAAATTAACGTTTGGAAAAGTAGTGAAAGCATGGTCTCCATTTATCGTATTAACGGTTATGGTAGTCATTTGGAGCCAAAGTTTCTTTAAGGCATTATTCGCTCCAGGAGGGGCTTTAGAAAGTCTTGTATTTAAGTTTGAAATTCCAGGTCTGCATAATCTAGTAATGAAAGCAGAGCCAATTGTAAATAAACCAACGCCTTACGAGGCAATTTTGAAGTTTGATGTATTATCGGCAACTGGAACAGCGATTTTAATTGCTTGTATCATTTCCATGTTTATTTTGAAAATGAATGTAAAAGATGCAGTAGTGACATTTAAAGAAACGTTAAGCGAATTAAAAATGCCAATTCTATCTATCGGATTCGTACTAGGGTTTGCATTTATCGCAAACTATTCTGGTCTATCTTCTACGTTAGCGTTAGCATTGGCCGGAACTGGCGGACTATTTCCGTTCTTCTCACCATTCTTAGGCTGGATTGGCGTATTCCTAACAGGGTCTGATACGTCTGCGAATGCACTGTTCTCAAATTTACAAGCCATTACAGCGCAGCAAGTCGGCGTATCTGAAGTGCTTCTCGTTGCAGCAAATACAACAGGCGGTGTAACAGGTAAAATGATTTCCCCACAGTCGATTGCGATCGCTTGTGCGGCGGTTGGTCTTGCCGGAAAAGAATCAGATTTGTTCCGTTTCACAGTGAAGCATAGTTTGTTCTTCGTAATTATTGTTGGTATTATGACGTATGTGCAGGCGTATTATTTAACGTGGATGATTCCGTAAATAGCAAAAGAAATAAACTTTTCATTTTTCAGATTATCGTGTATGATGGGAAAGTATTGAAAATTAAATCAGTGATAAACTAGGGGTGCCTAACGTATGCGTAGGCTGAGAGAGAAGCGCGTGAACTTCTTAACCCTTTGGACCTGATCTGGCTCGTACCAGCGTAGGGAAGTTAACGGCTTTACATAATGATGTCTTTATGAGCCAGGTCCTTATTTTTTTATGGACCTGGCTCTTTTTATTTTGGCATGCGCTGGCCATATCTCGTCCTTGTCACGAACAGGGGGGCAACAAAATTTATGAAACAATCTGTTTCAGCTGAGCAAATTGAATTGAAATCGAGTTTACCAGGGAGTAAGAAAGTATATGTGGATGGACCACGAGAAGGTATGAAAGTGCCGATGCGTGAGATTGAACAAAGCGAAACGAATGGTGTCCCAAATCCACCAATCCGTGTGTATGATACGAGCGGTCCTTATACAGATCCTGCGTATAAGGTCGAGTTGGAAAAAGGAATTCCAACGCCGCGCCACTCTTGGATTATGGGGCGTGGTGATGTAGAAGCATACGAAGGGCGTGAAATGAAACCAGAGGATGACGGTGTGAAAGTAGCTTCGAAGCATACACCTGTTTTCCCGCAAATGGATCGCCAGCCACTTAGAGCAAAGCAAGGTGCAAATGTTACGCAAATGCACTATGCACGTAATGGCATTATTACGTCTGAGATGGAATACGTTGCGATTCGTGAAGGGGTAGAGCCGGAGTTTGTTCGTAAGGAAATCGCAGAAGGCCGCGCTATTTTACCAGCGAATATTAATCATCCAGAAGCTGAACCGATGATCATCGGGCGTAATTTCCATGTGAAGGTAAACGCCAATATCGGAAACTCAGCTGTATCTTCTTCGATTGCAGAAGAAGTAGAGAAGATGACGTGGGCAACGCGCTGGGGTGCAGATACGATTATGGATTTATCTACAGGTAAAAATATTCATACGACGCGTGAGTGGATTATTCGTAACGCGCCTGTACCAGTTGGAACTGTACCGATCTATCAAGCGCTGGAAAAAGTAAACGGAATTGCAGAAGATTTAACGTGGGAAGTATATCGTGATACGTTAATTGAGCAGGCGGAGCAAGGCGTTGATTACTTTACGATTCACGCTGGTGTATTGCTTCGTTACATTCCAATCACGGCAAAGCGTACGACAGGTATCGTTTCGCGCGGTGGTTCGATTATGGCGCAGTGGTGTTTATTCCATCATAAAGAAAACTTCCTATATACTCACTTTGAAGAGATTTGTGAAATTATGAAGCAGTACGATGTTTCGTTCTCTCTTGGAGATGGATTACGCCCAGGGTCTATTGCAGATGCCAATGACGAAGCACAGTTTTCTGAGCTTGAAACACTTGGTGAATTAACAAAAATTGCTTGGAAACATGATGTGCAAGTTATGATTGAAGGACCTGGACACGTACCGATGCACTTAATTAAAGAGAATATGGAGAAAGAGCTTGATATTTGTCAGGGCGCGCCGTTTTACACACTTGGGCCGCTAACGACAGATATTGCACCAGGTTACGACCATATTACATCTGCAATTGGAGCTGCGATGATTGGCTGGTTTGGAACAGCGATGCTTTGTTATGTAACGCCGAAAGAACATTTAGGTTTGCCAAACAAAGATGATGTACGCACGGGTGTTATTACGTACAAAATTGCAGCGCATGCGGCTGATCTTGCGAAAGGACATAAAACGGCTCATCAGCGTGATGATGCACTTTCAAAAGCACGCTTCGAATTCCGTTGGCGCGATCAATTTAATTTATCTTTAGATCCTGAACGTGCGATGGAATATCATGATGAAACGTTGCCTGCAGAAGGGGCAAAGACAGCTCACTTCTGTTCAATGTGTGGACCGAAGTTTTGTAGTATGAGAATTTCACATGATATTCGTGAGTATGCAAAAGAAAATGATTTAGAAACGACAGAAGCAATTGAAAAAGGAATGAAAGAGAAAGCAGAAGAATTTAAAGAAGCTGGTAGTCATTTATATCAATAACATGTTACACCTCTTTACTTAATTGATCACACTGTAGTACCTAACTTTATTATAGAAGAAGCCCCATTTGCTAAGACGGTAGCAAATGGGGCTTCTGTTGTTTATAAGGCGAAGAAGAGATGTACCCAGTAGAATAAGAGGAATAGTGTGACGACTGTTGTGAGCGGGATAACGATAAGGGATACACTTAAATAGTCTTTCCATTTTACTTTAATTTTGTTTTGTTTCAGAATATACATCCAAATGAGTGAAGCTAGCGTACCAATTGGTAGTAATAGTGAACCGATGTCACTACCAATGATGTTTGCAAGATAGATAGTTTTTAATGTGACTGGATCTAGTCCCATTTCTGTTAATGTGATTGTACCAATCATAAGGGCAGGATGGTTATTGAAGACGTTAGAGAGGATGGATACAAGTCCGCCCATCGCAAAGCTAGCATAGAGTAGATGCTGATTCACAACTGGCTCGAGCCATTGTACAAGTGCAGCTGTTAATCCTGCGTTGTGTAGTCCGTAAATAATGACGTACATAGAGAAGGCGAAAATTAAAATGTGCCACGGTGTCTTTTTCAAAATGTCGACAGGATTTGTTCGTAAGTAGTACCATCTCCAAATGAGCAGAACGAGTGAACCAAGTACCGCAACGATTTCAATTGGGATGGATAAGAAGGATGCAACGAATAGAAGACAGCGCATAAGGAAGACGAAACCTAATACTTTTAACATGAATCTTGTCCGTTTTTGTTTCGTATCAACAGAATTATTTCCTTTTAATGGATGGAAGTTTTTCGTGAAGAAAATTTCTTCAATATCATATGAAGAAACAGGTAATTTTTTCGGAAGTTTTTTCTTCAAAACTGTATACATGAGCCATGACATAAATAACAAGCCTAATGTTGCAGGTACAAACATCATAGCAGTATGCATATAAAGAGTCATATGGACGATGTTTAATGCAATTAAATTTACGATATTACTTACACCAATTGGTGCACTAGATGCCGTAGCGATTAAAGCACCACTTAATAAATAAGGAATTTGTTGATGTGGTTTTAATTGAAGGTTTTTTAGAAGAAGAATTAAAATGGGAGTTGTAATTAAAATACTACCGTCGTTATTAAATAAAAGAGTCATAAGAAAACATAATAATTGAATATACCAGTATAGACGGCGTCCAGAACCTTTCGCTAGATTTGCCAGTTTCGCTGCGGACCAATGGAAGAAGCCGAAGCTTTCTAATATAACTGCCATAACAATAGTTGCTAATATTGTTATGGAGGCACCGCCAATTTTACTTATAATATCCATGATGTCTGGTTTTGATACAAGTCCAGTAATTATGATGATACCAGCTCCGATTGCTGCTGGCCAAGCCTCATTTAAGCCGCGAGGTCGCCAAAAGATAACGATCATCGTTAAGAAAAATACAATAATAGTAATCCATATTTCAATGCTCATATTTTGCCTACCTTTCTATTTTCCCTTGAACAGATGTAGCTTGTCTCAAGTTTATATTGGTAGTATATTCAGCAAAAAATAAGAAGAACTAGACGTATAACGAGATGAACCGAATATGTGTTTTTCATGCTAAAGGACAAGTGTCACGAATAGTGAAATAACTATTATGAGAGGAGTCTATAAATTATTGGGCAGTAAGATAGTAAATGAAATTTATATGGGCGATTATTGAGATGTATTGGCGCAAGTTAAAATATATCAGCGATTATTGAGATATATCGGCGCAAGTTAAAATATATCTGCGATTATTGAAATATATCGGCGCAACTCAAAATATATCAGCGATTTTTAAAATATATCGACTTATCGACAAAACACGACAAAAGGAGTCTATCCCAAAATGCCTTTTGGAACAGACTCCAATGCTATATTATTTTTCCTTCAAAAAAGTACGATCCTTCAAGAATAAGTTCCAGAAGAAAATAAATCCTGGTAATAAAATTGCAATCCCAATTGCGTATAGAATGAGCAGTGCATAGAACGTTTCTTTCGTTGTAAAGCTTGTAAATACAGTTACGTCAGGATAAATAATATACGGTAAATGCGCGACCCCGTAAGCATAGCTTGCAAATGCATATTGAGCGACGACAGCTAAAACGGCAATGCGAGGGTATCCTAGTGTATTGTACTTTTTGTTTGTCCACCAAAGGGACGAGTATCCGATAACGAATAAAACAATAGAAACTGTAAACCACGGGAATTGCTTTATTAATCCTTGCATAACCCAATGTGTTTCTGGATCCATTACAACGAGGGCAATAATTGCCGTAACGAGCGTTGCAGGACCAAGGATGATAGCATTTCTTCTATAAATTCTATACGTATCTTCTGAACTTTGTTCTCTCGAAAAATCAGCAAGAAAGAGAGAGGAGAGAAATAGTTCAGAAGTTAGTCCGAAGAGCATATAACAGTAGATAACTGGGCTAGAAAGAAGTTTTCCATATAGGAGTACTTCCTTTCCTTCAGACATTGTAATATAGGCTCCCTCTGTAACGGGTAAAACGGTAATTAATAGTGCTGGAATTAATAGACCAGTAATACCTGAAATAACCCGAAGAAGGTATTGGTATTTTGGCAAGGAGTAAGCAAATACCATAAATGTACTACGTACTGCAATGAGCACTAAAATTAACATAACTGGTACGAACATTACTGTCGCAAGAGTAAAGGCCGCTTTCGGAAAGAAGCCGAGAAATGCGACAACGACGAAAACGAGAAACGTATTTGTTACTTCCCAAGTTGGTGATAAGTACCGATTCGCAAGTTTAGCAGCGAGCGTCGGATGTTTTGCGTATACCATGCCCCAAAAACCAGCGCCAAAATCAATGGACCCTAGTATACTGTATACGAAAATAAGGGCCCATAAGATGATGATTGCAATACTTTCCTCATACATGAGAATCGCCTCCTTGGTGTTGTAAATCATTCTTTAATGGATGTCTTCTAAAGAATGTCCGTAGAACAATGACTGTTAAAATAGCGAGTCCAATATACAAAATGATGAACAAAACAAATAAAGGACCGACGAAATCAGCGCGTGTAGATGCATCGACGGTACGTTGCATACCATAAATTGTCCATGGTTGACGACCGCTACAACTGAAAATCCATCCGAATTCAATACCGAGCATCATAATTGGTCCGCATGCGGCAGCCCCCCAAAGTAGCCACTTCGGTAGTTCTGTTCCCTTTTTTCGGTACACGAAATACCAATATAAGAGTGCAATTGTTGCAACAGCAAAGGTAAACGCAGCAGTTCCTACCATTAAGTTGAATAGTGTATGTGTATAAAATGGTGGCCATGTTTCTTGTGGGAATTCGTTTAGTCCTTTTACGACAGTGCTAGGGTCTAGTCCCACTAATAAGCTAAGCATGTTTGGAATTTCAAGTGCATAGTTTAGTTCAAGTGTATTAGGATCCACAACTCCGCCAATGGATAGCGGTGCGTGTGATGTCGTTTCAAATAAAGCTTCAGCAGATGCAAGTTTTTCAGGTGAGTGTTTATGTAAGGCAATCGCTGATTCATGTCCTGAAAGCCACATCGTAGCGCCTGTAATAAATGTAACGACAAGCCCTAATAGCAGCCCTTTTTTATGATAAGCAATTTCACGTGTACTTAAATTTTTCTTCAATAATTTAAATCCAGCAATAGAAGCAATGACAGCCGCACCGGTTGCATAAGCCGTAATAACGACATGAAATGCACTTGTGCCAAAACTTGGATTAAAGAAAGCTTTCCACGGATCAACGTTAAAAACAGATCCATCTGGATTCATTGAAAAGCCTGCTGGTGTATTCATCCATGTATTTGCTGATGTAATAAGCACGGCGGATGCCGTGGCACCAAGCATGACGAAAAATAGCGAGATTAATCTCATAAATGGAGGAAGTTTATCAGCTGCATATACGTAAATCGACATGAATAAAGCCTCCAAAAAGAAGGCGAAAATCTCAATTTGGAAGGGAACAGAAATAACTTGCCCAACAATTTTGGCGAAACCAGGCCAAAGAAGTGAGATTTGCACACCAACAATTGTTCCAGTTGGAATTGCTACACCGAGAAGAATAGCAAACGCCTTTGTCCATCTTTTCGCCATAATGGCATAGTCGGAGTCTTTCTTCCAGTGATAGAGTATTTCGCTTATAAAAATCATCAATGAAAGTCCGACGCCAAGTGTTGCAAAAATAATGTGGAATGCTAATGAAGAACCAAAAAATGCTCTTGCTAATGTTACCGTATCCATATGTAAACTCCTCTTCTTTTTTGCCATTATTTTCTGATTGAATTGGAAGATTTATTCAAAAAAACTACCAAAAATATATATGTATTTAAAAAGTGAATATGATAATATAATGTTGTAATATTTTGAATAGAAAGAAATAAATAGTTTCTCATGTTTTGTTTGTTTTTTTTACAGGAATCTTTTATAATCTTTTATGCGAACATAAGTTCTGTTTTTCGGAAAGAAGAAGTTTATGTGAAATGGAGAGGGTGTTTTATGTATCCTGAAGTCATTAAAAAGATGGCATTTTCAAAAGAGCATAGAGATTTATTATTGAAGCTATATAATAAAGAGATTACACGTCGTGAATATGATCGGCTTGTACAATCGCTATATAAACCTTCTAAAGAGGTTTACGAGGGATAGAAATGGGGGAGACAATCTAGTGGATTGTCTTTTTTAAATTTATGTATGTTCTGATAAAATTAAGGTTAGCCTTACTAGGGAGGTGAAAAGATTGCGGAAACGTTTATATATAGGGATTGGAATTATCTTCTTGATCGCTTTAGGTGGAATTGTATTTTGGTCAGCTTTACAAGGAAACCGTACAGAAAATTTTATTTTAAGACATATGGTGAATGACAATGGAACGCTTGCCACGTACCGTTTAGTAGATACTAAGGCAGGTACGGGTGAAGCAAAGGGACGTGAAGCTTTATCAGAATCAGCGGGATTATGGTTACAATATACACTTGATAAAGATGATCAGGCGTTATTTGATGAGCAAGTAAAGGTTATTCAAGATAATTTCGTATATAAGAATCATATCGTTTTATGGAAACTCTCTGAAAAGGGAGAGAGGCAGTCAGCTACAAATGCACTTATAGATGATCTTCGTATTATAGAACAATTATATCGTGCTTATGAAATGTATAAGGAAGAGCGTTATAAAAACCTTGCCGATCAATTAAGTGATGCTGTACTTCGTTATAATAAAAAAGATAATTATTATGTTGATTATTATGATGCAGATGCAGGGAAACAAAATAATTTTGTAACAACATCATACATAAATCCACGTGCATTCTCCTATATGAAGAAGTACGACAAAGTTTCTGCTCAGCAATATCAGGAAGTCGTTCAATTTTTAGCGGACTATCCAAGGCATGGCTGGGCATTCCCGAAAGAGTATAAAGAAGATGGTACATTTACGTACGATAAAGAAGTGAATCTTATTGACCAATCATACGTTGCATATCATCGAAGTTTAGGTGGTCTTTCATCAACTGCTTATTTGGAATTTATAAAGAAGAAATTCCAGGAGGATGGAAAGCTATACGGTCGTTACAATTTAGAAACGGGAAAACAAACTGTGAATTATGAATCGCCAGCCGCATCCGGATTAACGATTTTGTACGTACTACAAACAGGTGATAAAAAGTTTGCGAAAGAATTGTATGATCATATGGCCACATTCCGAAATGATAACGTATTTAGTAGATATTATGGTGGATATGTAACAGGTGAAAATAATAATACGCATATTTTTGATAATGTACTACCACTTTTAGCTGAAATGGAATTAAAAAAGAGTGAACAATAAAAGTTGCCACCATATGAGGGTGGCAACTTTTATTTGTTGATATAATTTTACGTCCTAATGTTGGAGAAGTAATCAATCACGAATTCACGGAATTGCTGAGCTGTTTTTGATAAGTAGCGTTTTTTTGACCAACTTAATCCGATGGTTCGCTGACAATTGGGTTCAATAATACGCAACTTGCTTGATGCTAAAGTAGAGTTTTTTAATAAAGTTAAACTTGGAACAAAAGCGATGCCGAGACCTTGCTTAATGAGGTCGCTAATCACGGTCGGTTCATCTACTTCAAAAGCAATATGCGGAGTGAAACCAGCTTCTTTGCAAAATTCATCCGTTAAGTGTCGAAATCCATAGCCAGTGTTCATACTAATAAACGGTTCGTTTTTTACTTCATGCAGGTGGATATTTTTTCGGCCTGATAAACGATGGCCTGAAGGGACGACTAAGAAAATTTCTTCTGTAATAAGTGGTTCCCAAACAATCTCCTCACCTTCAATTGGCACAGAGGAGATACAAAAGTCAATTTCTATATTATCTAGTTGTCGTTTCATAGAAGGAGTGGATGCAAGAAATTGTTGGAATCGAACGTTAGGATGTTCTAGTAAAAAAGAGCCAAGTAGTTCTGGTAATATTCTTGGAATAGAAACGGCCAGTGTAATAGAGCTTTGTTGTAATTCGGCTAAATCTTTAATTTCTCGTTCTCCTTCACTTAATTCATGAAAAATACGTTCTACTCGTTTTAAAAATACTTTTCCGAAAGAATTTAAAGTAATCTGTCGGCCTTGGCGATCAAATAAAGGGACTCCTAAATCCTTTTCGAGTCTAGCAATTGTTTTGCTGAGTGAAGGTTGCGCGATATGCAATTCTTCAGCTGCCTTTGTCATGTGTTCTAGTCGTGCAACTGTCTGAAAGTATTTTAACTGGAGCAGTTCCATTTCGAGTCTCCTTTCTATAGACCAAAAGGAATGAATTAATAATTAAAGATGTATTATACAGTATGTAAAGTGACGTGTATAGTAAATCTGTTAAACCATTCGAAGGGTGTTAAATTAGAAGAGGAGTATGTTTCATGAAGGGAATTAAACTTATATTTAAAGATTGGAAAGCGATGTGGCACCATAAACATGGACGTATCGCTTTAATTTTTTTATTAATCGTTCCGTTAATTTATTCAGGATTCTTTTTAGCTGGATATTGGGATCCGTACGGAAAATTAGATAAATTACCTGTTGCGGTTGTGAATTTAGATAAGGGTGCTGCGATGGATGAAAAAACAATTCATGCAGGAGACGATTTTGTTAAAAATTTAAAAGAGAATAAGGAATTGGCTTTTCATTTCGTATCAGAAAAAAGTGCGGATGAAGGGTTAAAAGAAGATAAATATTATATGGTTGTTACGATTCCGGAAGATTTCTCTAAAAAGGTAAGTACACTTATGGATGAGAAACCAGAGCCAGCAAAGTTGCAGTACAAAGTAAATCCAGGTAAAAACTTTGTAGCGGCTCAAATTGGAACGACAGCTGTTGAAAATATGAAAACAAAAATCTCAAACAGTATTACGAAATCATATACAGAAGGTGTTTTTTCAAAGTTTCAAGATTTGGCACAAGGGTTGAGTGATGCAAGTAATGGTGCTGAGAAGTTACATGAAGGAACGACCGATGCAAAAAATGGAGCGAATCAGCTTGCGAATGGTATTGATCGTTTAAGTGACGGGACATCGAAATTGAAAGAAGGAAGTGACAAGCTTGCGTCTAGCCAATCTGCCTTAACGGGGGGAGCAAATGAGCTGAGTCAAGGAGCGACATCACTTCATAGTGGTATGGAGTTATTAGCACAAGGTGAAAAAACGTTACAATCAGGAGTTAGTGAATTAAGTGCTGGTACAAATGAATGGGTGAGCGGAAGTGAGAAGCTTGCTGAAGGGCAAGTAAAAGCGGATGGGGCGGCCAATAGTGTGAAACAACAATTAGAAGAGTACGTGAAAAATCATCCAGAAGTGCAGCAAGATCCCGCTTTTCAAAAAATTGTTGCTACGTCTAATGGACTAGCTAAAGCAACAAGTACTTTAAATAATAGCCAACAACAATTGACACAAGGTGCGAAGAAGCTAACTGATGGTCAACATAAGATTGAAGAAGGCATGAATACATTCGGATTTAAGTTAAATGAAGCTACTGCTGGAACGAAAAAGATAGCAGATGGTGCATCGAATTTGGCTGATGGATTTATGAAGTGGGGAAATGGATTTACATCCCTGCAAGAAGGTGTAAATCAGCTTGCGAGTGGTGGAACGGAGCTGAATAACGGTGCTAGTAAATTAACAAATGGACTTGTTAAACTTGATGATGGTGCGAAAGAACTTTCTACGAAATTAGGAGAGGGCGCAGAGAAGATAGCGGATGTTCGTAATGATGATGCACGCAATACGATGTTCTCAGAGCCAGTTCAGTTAGTGAAGTCAACAGTTTCTGACGTTCCTAACTACGGTTCAGGCATTGCACCATATTTCTTATCACTTGCATTTTATGTTGGCGGAATTATGGCATCGAATATTTTACCTCTTGGCCGCAGACAAAACATGAAGGTAAGCGGAACGGTACATTTTATTAATAAACTAGGATTGGTATATTTAATTGGACTCATTCAAGCGCTACTCGTAGATGTAGTTGTGCTAGGTGTTATGAAATTAGAAGTCGCAAGTGTGCCACTCTTTGTTTTATCAAGTATTGTTATTTCCTTTACGTTTATGACATTTATTCTTATGCTAGTAACAGTATTTGGTCTTGTTGGAAAGTTCTTAGCGGTAACGCTTCTTGTCCTGCAATTAGCGACGAGCGGAGGTACTTTCCCAGGAGAATTAAACATAGCTGTTCTTAGCAAAATTGGACAGTTTCTCCCAATGTCTCATTCTCTTAGAGGATTACAAGATGTTATTTCTTTAGGAGATTGGTCGCAATTACAAATGCAAATTTTAATATTGTTATGTTATCTCGTTGTTGCCGGTGGAATTGCTTGGATCACGAGTCATATACAGCATAGAGAAACGAATGTAGAACAAGTTTCTTAAAATGAAATAAGCTATCCGATTTTTTCGGATAGCTTATTTTTTATTTGCGTTCCATTACTGCAAAGTAATTATTTTCATTATCAGCAAAGTTGAATGCTCTACCAGTAGGTAAATCTACAACCTGTCCAACTGTGACATTTTTCTCAGAAAGATCTTTATATAGACGGTCTAAGTCATTTGAGAAGAACATAAGTGAAGGTGTATTTAGGTTTAGTTCAGGTTGCATCTTCGCGATTAACGCTTTATCGTGAAGGACGATGCTTGTTCCTGCTTCTTTCGCCGGTGCAATTTCAATCCAGCGGAATCCGTTTCCGTTATTTTCTTCCGCAATGATTTGGAACCCTACTTTTTCTGTCCAAAATTGTACTGTTTCGTCTTGGTTATTTACATATAGCATAATTTGTCCAACTTGATTAATCATAGGTGTCTCTCGCTTTCTTTTTATATGCGTATTATTATATCAAATATATGGCTTGAATAGTTTTTTATGATTTTTTCGTAATACAACCTTCGTCCATTTCATCTTTGTTGTAGGAGAAGGACCTGTAATCCAAGTATGAAATGGTATTGTGCTACAAATGACCATTGTTGAAATAGAGATAATAGCCGTTAACACAAATAGTAATAGGCTATATAATATAGTATTTTCTTGCAGCGTGAATAAGGAAAGAAGTTTTGTGCATAGTTGCAAGAAGAATAAATGAGCTAAATAAGCACCATACGTGTAATTTCCAATGAAACGTAACGTTTTATATAAGAAACCACGACGCTGTACTATCATAATAGATAACACATACAGTATGATAATTTCGCATACGATATATAAAAACATAGATGGTTTTAAATAGGTAGAAACAGTTAAATGAATAGAGTTTGCTCCGTAAAAACTAAACAACTCATAATTGATGAATAAAAATAAGATGAAAAATAATATTGTTATAAGCGGGATATGTTTCATGACGAATAGACGCCAAGTTTTTAGTGCTACAGCGGCAATGCCGCCCATAACGAAATAGAATGAGTAGAATAGAAATGATCGATCTGTATAATGTAAAATTGTTGAACTTGTTAATTTTTCTCCATTAAAAATATAGTGAGAAAAGAACCACATTAATAGAAAATATAGGCAAGCGAAAAAGGTCATATATTTATATATGTCTTTTTTATTTTCTGTTCGTTTTTGAAACCAATAAAAAAGTGTGCATAGTAAAGGGAACAATAAGTGAATTTGGAACATCATAATAACGTACCAAAGATGGGGAGCGGCTGTTCCGAGTAATAAACTTTTTATTCCACTTTGTAACGTAATAAGATTATTTGTTGTTAATAAGTAAAGAATAGACCAAAAGAAATAAGGAATGAGTAAGTGTATCGCTTTTTCGGAAATATATTCTTTATATACTAATTGCTTTGTATAGTGACGAATTAAGTGAAATCCAACGATAAATATGAATGCTGGTGCTGAGAATTTTGCAAGATTAAATAGCATGCCCATAATGAGGGATTGCTCAAGTAAGACATTTCCTTGATTCATTGTATATAATAAAGAACTTTGCAAAACGACAGCGAGAAATGCAATGCTTTGCAAAACTTTAAATTCTGGTGCGCTTTGTGTCATTGTGTCCATCTCCTTTTCCATACATGATTATAGTACGGAGAATGGATAAGAGGTGTGGAATATTTGTGAAGGTTTTAACAAATTTGTGGCGGAATGGATTAACAACAAAGAAAGAGGATGCTCAAAACGAGCATCCTCTTTCTATTTATTAAGCAAATTTGTTTTTGATCCAGTTCTTACCTTCTACAAGGCGAGCTGTCATTACGGCACAAGCGTTATCTGCTGTTACGTTTAACATCGTTGCAGGAGGATCAATGATTGTACTGATTGCTGCGATAATTGGCAATGCTTCTGGCGGGAAGCCATATAAAGAAACGATTAACATTTCACCAATCATACCGCCGCCTGGAATAGCGCCCATTACTGTTCCTACTAATAGAGAAACAACAAGTGCGATTGCTAATGTTTTCGGTCCTTCGAATTCCATGTTGAAAATACCGAATAAGAAAGCAATTTTTAATACGCCGCCTAAAACAGAGCCATCTTTATGAAGAGTAGAACCAAGAAGGACAACTGTTTCACGAACGTCTGAAGAAATACCCATTTTCTTTGTTGCTTCTAAGTTTGCTGGAATACTTGCGGCACTACTACAAGTTGCAAGTGATGTAACTGTAGGAGAGACCATGTTCTTCCAAAATACTTGTACACCTTGTTTGCGACCTGCAAGGTATGCATAGAATGTGAAGAATACAAAGAAATAAATGAGAGAAGCAGGATAGTATACCATTGCTGCTCGGAAGTAAGTTCCAAGAAGTTGTGGTCCGAATTCGCCAACTAATGCTGCGAAGTAAGCAGCAAGTCCGATTGGAGCGTAGTACATAATGAAAGATACAACCTTCATTGAAATCTCTGCACCAGCTTGTAGGAATGTAGCAAATGGCTTTCCTTTTTCGCCAACTGCTGAAGTTGCAATCCCCATTAAGATAGAGAAGAAAATAAGAGCTAACATATTTTCACGAGATAGTAACTTCGAGAAGTCAGATACTGTTAAAATACCGACGATTTGATCTGCAACACTAACAGCTTTGCCGGCTTTGTCAGGTTGTGTTAGTTCTAGTACAACACCTTGTGCTGGCGGGAATACTTTCACGACAATAATCATAAAAATAGCAGCTAAAATACTTGTAAATAAGAAAGTCCCAGCCATACTAGACATAATTTTACCGAAACGTTTTAATCCATCCATATTAGCAATAGACGATGCGATGCTAAAGAACACTAGAGGTACAACAATCGTAAACATTAAGTTTAAGAAAATGTCACCAAGCGGCTTTAAAGCAACTGCATCGGCACCCATGAAATAACCAATGAAACCACCAATTAGGATAGAAGATAACAAAATAAGTGGAAAGCGATATGCCTTCATAAATATATCCTCCTATCAATTAAAAAAATCATACTGAATTATTATAGCGAGTTAGCGTCCTCTTTACTAGGAGAATACGGATAAATGGAATAGCGTGAAAACGAAGAAATTTTTGTTTTTAAGCTCGGCATACAGCAGGAAATCTAGACATATATATTTGTAACCTAGTGGTGGCAAGGGATGCACCATAACTTAGGTAGAGAAAAAGGGGGAGGGAAGCGGGATGAATATTTTACTTTGCTGTGCAGCGGGAATGTCTTCCAGTTTGATTGTTACAAAGATGGAGAAAGCAGCAGAGGCAAGAGGGATAGAAGTAACAATCTGGGCAGTATCAGGTTCTGAAGTGAATAGTCATATTGATAAAGCTGATGTCCTTTTACTTGGACCGCAAGTACGTTATTTATTACCGAAAATGAAAGAACTATGTAAGGATAAAGGGATACCTGTTGATGTCATTCAATCTGTTCATTACGGACTTTGTAATGGAGAAGCTATCTTGCAAGCAGCTTTGTTAATGAAACCATGAGGAGAGTGGGATAGATGATACGGTTTTTAGAGAAGTATGTGATGCCGGTAGCAGGGAAGGTTGCAGAGCAGAGGCATTTACAAGCAATTCGAGATGGAATTATTTTAACGATGCCTTTCTTAATTATTGGATCGTTTTTCCTCATTATTAGTGCACTGCCGATACCGGGATATAACGATTTTATGGCAGGTTTGTTTGGGGAGAATTGGCAGCGAGCTTTAGGGTATCCAGTTAGTGCAACTTTTAATATAATGGCTTTAATAGCTGTTTTTGGAATCGCTTACAGACTTGGAGAGTATTATAAAGTAGATGCTTTAGCATCCGGGGCATTGTCGCTTGTGACGTTTTTACTTGCGACTCCATTTCAAGTTGCATATATTATACCAAGTACAAAAGAAAGTGTACTTGTAGAAGGCGCTATCCCAGCTGCATTAATGGGAAGCCAAGGGTTATTTGTAGCAATGATTATTGCACTTATATCTACTGAACTTTATCGGTTTATTGTACAAAAAAAGATAATTATAAAGATGCCAGAGACAGTTCCACCAGCTGTCACGCGTTCATTTGCAGCACTTGTTCCAGGATTTATTGTTGTAACAGTTATTTGGATTTTACGCTTAATTATAGAAAATACTTCTTTTGGCAGTATCCATAATATTGTAGGACAAATTTTACAGGAACCGCTTAGTGTACTTGGTGCTAGTCTTTGGGGCGCGATAATAGCAGTTATTCTCGTTCATGTTCTTTGGTCTTGTGGAATTCATGGTGCTACTATTGTTGGTGGTGTAATGAGCCCCGTTTGGTTGTCGTTAATGGATCAAAACCGAGTTGCTTTTCAAGCTGGGCAAGATGTACCAAATACGATTACGGCACAGTTTTTTGACTTATGGATTTATATGGGCGGTTCTGGTGCAACGCTTGCTCTAGTTGTCGGAATGTTACTATTTGCACGAAGTCAACAATTAAAAAGTTTAGGGAGATTGTCAATTGCACCTGGTATATTTAATATTAATGAGATGGTAACTTTTGGTATGCCGATTGTGATGAACCCACTTTTACTAATTCCATTTATATTAGTTCCAGTCGTGCTAACAATTGTTTCTTACTTTGCAATGGAATGGGGATGGGTTGCACGTCCGAGTGGGGCCGCTGTACCTTGGACGACACCTATTCTTTTTAGTGGATATTTAGGATCGGGCGGGAAAATTTCAGGTGTTATTTTGCAACTTGTTAACTTTGCGCTAGCATTCTTCATTTATTTACCGTTCTTAAAAATATGGGATAAACAAAAACTGGCGGAAGAAAAGGGGGAGTAAAGAACTACAATGGATACGATAGAGACGAAAGCTTTTCATTTAATCTTGCATGGGGGAAACGCGAGAAGTTGTTCAATGGAAGCAATTGATTGTGCGAAGCGTGGGGAGTTTACAGAAGCTGAAGCTAAATTACAAGAAGCACTAGAGGAATTAAAGGAGGCGCACCGCGTACAAACGGAGCTTATCCAGAAAGAGGCTGGTGGCGAAAAGACCGAAGTTACTCTTTTAATGGTACACGCGCAAGACCATTTAATGAATGCAATTACGGTGAAGGAATTAGCGAGTGAGTTTGTAGAGTTATATAGGAAGATGTCGGTGGATGAATGAACCTTGCTTATGCAAGGTTTTTTTATTTCACTAAATAGTGGGTTAAAATAATGAATTATTTTTCATTGAAAAAGTTTTTTTAGTGTTTTTTCATATTAAACACAACTAGACGACTAAACACTAATCTATTTTCATACAGTTATGTGTTAAAAGCGTGTTGTTTTATAACACACTGTGTATTTTTTGGACGACACACTAATTGAAAGCGTTAACACACAAAGAAAATGCTCGAAAAAGCACTGATTTTAGTGGTTTTAAAAAGTTGGCACGCTAATTGCATTAATAAATAGCGTAAAGAAAAATAAATAAACATAAATTTTTTATACTACACAAGGGGGATTTTCAAATGAATATTTTATTATGTTGTTCAGCAGGGATGTCTACAAGTTTACTAGTTACAAAAATGGAAGCGGCTGCAAAAGCTCGCGGTCTAGAAGGCAAGATTTGGGCTGTATCTGGGGATGCAGTAAAAACGAATATCGATCAAGCAGATGTGTTATTACTAGGACCACAAGTTCGTTACATGCTCTCTTCAATGAAAACGCTTGCTGACGAGAAAAATGTTGGAATCGACGTTATCAATCCAATGCACTACGGCATGATGAATGGAGAAGCAGTTTTAGATCACGCATTAACACTTAAAAAATAATTAGGGGGGAAGCGAAATGCAAAAGTTTATTGCATTTATGGAGAAATATTTAGTTCCAGTCGCAGGTAGAATTGGATCGCAGCGCCACTTAGTTGCAATCCGTGACGGATTTATCGCAGTTATGCCTCTTATTTTAGTTGGATCATTTGCAGTACTTATAAATAACTTACCAATTGATGCTTTCCAAAACTTTATGAAGGGCACATTTGGTGACGCTTGGAAAGATGTCGGTGGCGGTATGTGGACTGGTTCCTTTGCTATACTCGCCCTCATAGTCGCAGTTGGGATAAGTTACAATTTAGCGAAATCTTACGGCGTCGATGCGTTGTCAGCAGCAATCATTACATTCGGTGCATTAATTATTATTTCTCCGACAACGCCAAAAGAAGGCGGTATTGATTTAGCGTGGACAGGGGCACAAGGTCTATTCGTTTCCATTATAGTGGCTCTTCTTGTAACAGAAGTGTTTAGATTCTTTGTTCAAAGGGATATTACAATTAAAATGCCAGATGGTGTTCCACCGGCAGTAATGAAATCATTCGCAGCGTTAGTTCCAGCATTCGTTATTTTGATTGTAACAGCAGGTATTCAATTAGCTGTGAAACTTGCGGGAACAAGCATTCATAAAATGGTATTTGAAACAATTCAATTACCATTACAAGGTTTAGCGGGTACATTACCAAGTGCAATTATTATTGCTCTACTTATTCACGTATTATGGTTCTTCGGATTACATGGTCCAAATATTATTGGGGGGATTATTGACCCAATCTATTTACCAGCATTAGAGAAAAATATGAAATTATTTAATGATGGTATGTCTGCATATGACGTACCGCATATCTTCACAAAACCATTCTTTGATGTATACGTATATATCGGGGGATCGGGTGCAACGTTAGCATTCTTAGTGGCAGTAATGCTTGTAGCGAAAAGTGCGCAGCTTCGCGGTGTAGGCCGTGTATCTATCGGTCCTGGTTTCTTTAATATTAACGAACCAGTTATTTTCGGTACGCCAATTGTATTAAACCCAACGTTAATTATCCCGTTCGTACTTACACCAGTTGTATTAGTTATTACTTCTTATACAGCAATCACTTTAGGATGGGTACCAAAAACAGTTGCGTTAGTTCCATGGACAATGCCACCAATCTTTAGTGGTTATCTTGTATCGGGCGGAAGCATCGCTGGTGCAGCACTACAAGTGGTGAACTTTGCTATTGCGGTAGTAATTTACTATCCATTCGTATTAATGTGTGACCGTACTTATGTACAGGCTGCAAAAGCTGAAACAAAAGGAAGCGACAATTCAGTATCACTTTAAAAAATATTATTCTGGCGAGTTCCTATAGCTCGTCAGAATAATTACCTTTATATCATGTTCAAAAAGATGATACTCATCTACAAGAACACCAAACTATCATTCATAAAATAATAATTTAATAGACATGTTCAAACTGAAGGGGTATTTAAATCGGTTGAACCTTATAGAGAGGGCGGTAATTATGATGACTACAGCAGAACAAATTCCATTCCAATTGATTTTAAATAGTGGTAACGCACGAAGCTTTGCGATGGAGGCACTTCAATTTGCCAAACAGGGGAAAATGGTAGAAGCAGATGAAGCGATGGTAAAGGCGAAAGAAGCGATTAATGAAGCGCATCATTTCCAAACAGAGCTCATACAATCAGAAGCAAGAGGAGAAAAAACAGAGGTTAGTGTTCTTTTAATTCACGCACAAGATCATTTAATGAATGCGATTACAGTGAAAGAATTAGCAGCAGAGTTTATCGATCTTTATAAAAAGCTTGAAGCGAAAGGGGAATAAAGCATGACTGGAATTAAAATTGCTACAATCGGCGGTGGATCTAGTTATACACCAGAGTTAATTGAAGGATTTATTAAGCGTTATGATGAGCTTCCTGTTCGTGAAATTTGGTTAGTAGATATTGAGGCAGGAAAAGAAAAGTTGGAAATAGTTGGTAACTTAGCGAAACGTATGGTGAAAAAATCAGGTTTACCAATCGAGGTACATTTAACACTTGATCGCCGTGAGGCATTAAAAGATGCAGACTTCGTAACAACACAACTTCGCGTTGGTTTATTAGAAGCACGTGCAAAAGATGAAGCAATCCCATTAAAATATGATGTAATCGGTCAGGAAACAAATGGTCCTGGTGGTTTATTTAAAGCGTTGAGAACGATTCCTGTTATTTTAGATATTTGTAAAGATATGGAGGAGCTCTGTCCGAATGCATGGTTAATTAACTTTGCAAATCCAGCTGGTATGGTAACAGAGGCAGTTCTTCGTTATACAAATATTCAAAGAGTAGTTGGTCTATGTAACGTTCCAATCGGAATTCGTATGGGTCTTGCAAGATTACTTGAAGTAGATGCGAGTCGTGTTCACGTTGATTTCGCAGGTTTAAATCATATGGTATACGGACTAGATGTATACTTAGATGGCGTAAGTGTAATGGACCGTGTGTTAGAGCTTGTGACAGATCCAGAAAAACAAATTACGATGGAAAATATCGCAGCGCTTAACTGGGAGCCAGACTTTATTCGAGGACTTCGTGCGATTCCATGTCCATACCATCGTTACTACTACAAAACACGTGAAATGTTAGAAGAAGAAAAAGAAGCTTCTGTTGAAAAAGGTACACGTGCAGAAGTAGTAAAACAATTAGAAAATGATTTATTTGAGTTATATAAAGACCCGAATTTAGATATTAAACCACCACAATTAGAAAAACGTGGCGGAGCTTATTATAGTGATGCAGCATGTAGCTTAATTACGTCTATTTACAATAATAAAGGTGATATCCAGCCTGTTAATACACGAAACAACGGAACAATTGCAAGCTTACCACATGATTCAGCTGTTGAAGTGAACTGTATTATTACGAAAGAAGGCCCAAAACCAATTGCAGTTGGAGATCTTCCAGTACCAGTTCGCGGTTTAGTACAACAAATTAAATCATTCGAGCGCACAACAATTGAAGCTGCTGTTACAGGGGATTATCATAAGGCGCTGCTTGCTATGACAATCAATCCGCTTGTACCATCAGATAAAGTTGCAAAACAAATTTTAGATGAAATGTTGGAAGCACATAAAGAGTATCTTCCACAGTTCTTTAAAAAGGTAGAGAAGTAAAAGCGGCGCTATTTAGCCCGCTTTTTTTATTCTATTAGGAGGTATTATGATGATTAAGTTAATTGTAAATGCAGATGATTTCGGTCTTACAGAAGGTACAAATTACGGCATTATTGATGGTCATATAAATGGACTTGTAAATTCAACGACGATGATGATGAATATGCCAGGAACAGAGCATGCGGTACGCTTAGCGAAAGAGTATAACCTACTCGGAGTAGGCGTACATCTCGTATTAACAGCAGGGGAGCCACTTCTTGGAGACGTACCATCACTTGTAGGTAGCGACGGATCGTTTCATAAACAAAGTGTTGTAAGGGAAGGGAATATAAATCCAGAAGAAGTTGAGAGAGAGTGGACTGCTCAAATTGAGAAATTCCTATCTTACGGATTAACACCAACTCATTTAGATAGTCATCATCATGTACACGGATTACCGATCTTACACGATGTTCTTGAGAGATTAGCAGCTAAATATAATGTTCCAATTCGTCGTTGTGGGGAAGATAGAGCGGTGCATCCATTTTCTGATGTATTTTACAGTGACTTTTATGCGGATGGTGTGACGGAAGATTACTTTGTGAAGTTAAAAGAAAGAGTACAAGGTGAACAAACGGTAGAAATTATGGTTCATCCAGCTTATATTGATCCAGAGCTTGTGAAGCGTTCTTCTTACGTAATGGATCGTGTGAAGGAATTGCGTATTTTAACAGAGAGTGAGTTGCCTGAAGGGATAGAACTTGTGAAGTTTTAATAGAAAAACGACGGCTACATCATGCCGTCGTTTTTTATTTACAAAATGGATAGAATATATCCGCCAAAAGCTCCAAGTATAACGATAACCCAAGGCGGTGCTTTCCAAAAAGCTAGTAAGCAAAAAAGAAGCGAAGCGAAAACGAAATCTGAAGCATTTATAATTGTACTCGTCCAAATGGGATCGTAAAAAGCGGCAATTAAAATACCAACAACTGCGGCGTTAACACCAAGTAGTGCGCCTTGTATGAATGATATTTTTCTCACATTGTTCCAAAATGGTAAAACACCAATAACGAGTAAGAAAGCAGGGAGGAAAATCGCAATTGTTGCGATTATTGCCCCAAGCGTCCCGTTTAACACTGCTCCTATATAAGAGGCGAATGTAAATAGTGGTCCTGGTACTGCTTGTGTTAATCCGTATCCAGCTAGGAACTGTTCTTTCGTCATCATTCCGTTTTGTACGAACTCACCTTCAAGAAGGGGCAGCACGACGTGTCCTCCTCCAAATACAAGTGCGCCAGAGCGATAGAAACTGTCAAATAAAGCGATGTAATAAGAGAACGGTCTTAATATTGGTAGCAGTAGTAATAGTCCAAAGAATAAGACGAGGCAAGAAACTGC
This sequence comes from Bacillus sp. EKM501B, assembly GCF_011800505.1. Classification (NCBI taxonomy): domain Bacteria; kingdom Bacillati; phylum Bacillota; class Bacilli; order Caryophanales; family Bacillaceae; genus Bacillus; species Bacillus sp. EKM501B. The sequence continues at coordinate 60,593 of NZ_JAALFZ010000003.1, forward strand.
TATCTTTTTTGAAATAGGTACTCTTATATTTTGAGATTGGCTAATTGGTTGGTTGCGATATAAAAACCAACCGATAAAGCCACATATTATAATAAGGATGACTTGTGTCCAACTACTTGGCCATAATAAGGCGATTGCGGCAGTTACAATCGCAATCGTTGCACGATTTCGATCTGGAGTTAACTTTCGCGCCATTCCCCATATGGCATGAGCGACAATAGCGACTGCTACAAGTTTTAGTCCATGAATCCAGCCAGCACTTCCAAGATCGAACTGATTAAGGAATGAGGCGAAGAAAACCAAAACAAGCACAGACGGTAAAGTGAATCCAATCCATGAAATAATAGCTCCTAATAGACCGCCCCGTAATAATCCAACCCCCATACCGACTTGACTGCTGGCAGGACCGGGAAGGAATTGACATAGTGCTACTAAATCTCCATAGCTTCGTTCATCCATCCATTTTCTTTTTTGCACGTATTCGTGGTGGAAATAGCCGAGATGAGCGACAGGACCGCCGAATGAAGTAAGTCCTAATTTAAATGAGACGAGAAAAATCTCTAATAATGTATGAAAAGTGTATTTGTTAGTTTTCAATGGAACCTCCTATAATGTTTTTCTATGTGCATTATACAAGAGACTTTCAATCTACAGGAACAATCACAATGTAAAGATTTTGTGAATCTTTTCTTTGTAATTAAAATTGAAAAAGTCATAAATGATTATGTCTAAACCATAAAGTAGTAGAAGTAGTGCTGGGAAATTTATATAAGGAGAATGCCTTATGACAACACATTTCTTTGCCAGGTTAACAGGTAAGAGGGAAGTGCCTCCTGTAAATACAGAAGCTTTTGGGGTAGCAGAGTTTATTTTTAGTGATGATTTAACGAAATTGCATTACAGAGTAATACTAAAAAATATAGAAAAGGTTACATCGTGTCAAATTCATTTAGGGAAGTCTACTCAAATTGGTCCTGTTGTTTTATATTTGTATGGTCCACTGGAGCAAGGGATTAGCTTGAACGAGGGAAGTATTACTGGTGTAGTGAATGTGGAGGATTTTGAGGGACCTTTACAAGGGAAATCATTTGTACATTTACTTCAAGAAATTATTCAGGCAAATGTATATGTTAATGTCCATACGAAATCACAAAAAAGAGGAGAAATAAGAGGGCGAGTTAGAAAAGTAAAGAAATAGAGGAAAAGGCTGTCCATATGTTGGAACAGCCTTTTCTCATTATATAAGGTGCTAGTTTTAGCGATTATTGTCGGTAAATCGATATATTTTGAAAATCGCTGATATAATCTGGGTTGCGCCGATATATTTTGAAAATCGCTGATATAATCTGAGTTACGCCGATATATTTTGAAAATCGCTGATATAATCTGAGTTGCGCCGATATATTTTGAAAATCGCTGATATAATCTGAGTTACGCCGATATATTTTGAAAATCGCTGATATAACTCACGTTACGGTCGATATTTTTAAAAACGGCCTCGATTAATTTTTCACAGGCTGATTTTTAATAAAGAAGTCCATAACATAAAATACTTCGTCATCAGGTATTTGTATTTCAAATGTATTTTCAATTGGTTGCAACGCTTTTTTTACTTTCATATACATCCAGTACTCATCTTGTCTTCTTTTCTCTTTATCAGGGTGAGGAAGAAGGCTTTCTCCTTTTTGAAGACGGTCAACCATACAGCTCATATGCAGAATAACACCCATTAAGCTATCAGGAGTTAGCTGTAAGGAAATTAATTCCTGAATTGTATTTAATGCGTAACGAATTGTTTTGATAAGTAATGCTCCATCGTTACGCTGCATTTGTTGTTCAAGAATATCCGCCATTTTTGCATATGTTTCTTCATACGTAATTAATTCTTGAATTGGCTGAATCGCTGTGTAGTTTACGATGTCTTGGAAATGATATGTTAAGCATGGTACTTGCACATCGAAATTCGTGACAATACAAATGATGTTACGCTCTTTTTTTATGTTCTCAATCATTTTCGTTAAATCTTTTTCATGGACGATACTAATTGGTATAATTTCAATTAAGTCTTTATCAAATCGTAAATAGTTCTCTAACATTTTTTGAATAGCTAAAGCACTTCCTTCACCAGTTAAGCAAGCTGTTAAAATAACAGATTTCATTGGAGAGAGAGGTTTTTTCTTTTCTTCTTGTACGTTTAAGTAAAATGGTGTTAAATTTTTTACTGTTTCATACAGCGCATCTAATGAATAACCGAGCTGAGCTTTTCGAGCTGCTTCTAGTGCGTGTGGTGTGCTCGTCATCGAGAGAACACGTACAGGGATTTTAAACTCCGTTTCTAATATGTCACCGATATAAGCAAGTGACCCCATATCGACAAGTAAGAGAAGCCCATTTACATTTTGTAGTGTTTTCATATACACTTTCACACGTTCCAAGAAATCTTTCGGTGATTCGTGTAACGGCATATCAATACCGGTTACTTCCTCAATGCCGAGAAGTTCGTTTGCGACGTTTGCCATTTCAGTTGCGATGCCATTACCGTGTGCTAATATTAATACTTTTACTTCTGTTTGTGAGGCAGGAATTGGATCAACAACGAAGAACATTGTTAAAAAGCCAGCTTCATCAATAGGCATTGTTATTTGTAATTCTTCCTCCAGTAGTTGAATGCATTGCATAGCTACGGAAAAAGCTTCTTTATATTTCGTACGAATTTGATTTAATTGTGGGTGATGTATTTGTTTTCCGCTTTGTAAACGTTGTAGAGTTGTCTGTACATGTAAACTTAAAGCGAGAAATACTTTTTCATCAAACGTCTTAGATAAATGCTTTTCAGCAAGTTCCGCTATTTTTTCACATACGGAAACGATATTACGATCCACAATTTTAAAAACATTTTCATGGCTTGTTTTTTTTGATATTTGGTTAAAATATTGTACGAAAAAGCTTTGAACATCATTTTCTATTAGTAATTCTAATTCTTCCTCTTCAATACCACGTGCTTGAAGTTCTTCGTATTTATAATCAATATAATCGTAAATAGAAGAGCGTTTTTCATCTTCTGTTTTATGATTACTCCAACCTTCCTCACCTGTAAATACAAATGTTTCATTTGGTATTTGGTATAAGTGACGGCTCTTCCTTTCAATGAACAACCCTTCTTTCATATACCAAGGTAAATCTGAACTTGAAACATAGACAGAATCACGTTTCTTTGTGACCAAATCAGAATAGGCTTTCGCACAGGCAATTTGAACATCTGTTTTTAATTGACCAATGTTATTGGGACAATTGTAAAAGACGAAAGCACGCATTGCATTTGGGCTAACGTGAATGTCTTTTCGCAGACGAATTGCTTCATTTGTGAAAAATCGCTGTAGTAAAGCAAAGCGCTCTTTATGTGTACGCTCACGAAGTGGTGGCAGCGTAACAGTCATTGGTATACGTCTTGTAAATGTTTTTAATAAAAATGAATTTGGTTCTTCTGTTGTTGCAGTAATGATTAATACTTGTGCTTTACGTTCGTTCTCTGTTTCTCCAAGGCGGCGGTATACTCCGCGGTCAATAAAGGTGAAAAGCATTTCTTGTCCCTCTGGAGGAAGGCGATGTACTTCATCTAAGAAAAGAATTCCTTCATGTGCTTTTTCAATTAACCCTTTTTGATCACTTGCTCCTGTATAAGCTCCTTTTTTAATCCCAAATAATTGCCCGAGTAGTAACTGTGGATTATTTGCATAATCAGCACAGTTAAATACGATAAATGGTGCATCTTTTGGAAGCTGTTCAACTTCAATTGCATATTCGTGCATTAAAGAAGCAAACATAGACTTTCCGACCCCTGTTTCTCCCAGTAGTAAAGTATGCATACCGTTTGGAGGATAGAGAATAGAAGCTTTCGCTTTTTCAATTGCAATTTTAAGGCTCGTATTTTCAATTGCAAATGTATCTAATGAAGTTATGTCTTTTGAATGCGTTTCCAACGACCTGTTCGTTTCTATGTAAAAACGAACAGGTCGCGTATTTGTTTTTAATAAACGTTTATCTTTTACAAGTTTGTTTAAATCGCTACTTACATTGGCGCGATCTAGTTGCAGAAATGTAGCGAGTTCTGATGCGGTTACACCTTCTGTATAATTGCCTTTTTGTATTGCGTTAAAAATGAGATCTATTCGTTTCATTTCTATTCACCTCGAAACTTCATCACTATTTAAAATTTTACACAAAAATGGGAAGGGTGGGAAGAGAAAAATAAAACAGCTTTAGCACATAGGCACTAAAGCTGTTACAATCTTGTGTCTTTCCAAAAATTTACCTTGAGATGAGAAGAAGGATTATAGGGAAGAAGTTTGTATCCTTGTGACTGTAAATAATCAATTACTTTTGGCAGTATTTGTACGGTTACACTCGAATCATGCATTAAAATGACTTCGACTTGTTCATCACTTTGATTACGTACTCTTTCGAGTATGGCAGAAGGATTGTCATAGCTTTTCCAGTCGTATGTATCGATCGTCCAATCCCACATTTTATACTGGGCCGATACAAGTGCGTCACGGTAATTCTTTTTTAAATAAGGCATACTACCATATGGAACGCGAACGAGATGTGTATTTAATTTCGTAACTTGCTGGACAATGCTTTGTGTTTGCTCCATTTCTGCAATTAAAGTGGAAGGGTCACCAGTGTAAAGGCGTTTTACATCATGTGACATGCTGTGGAGCCCGATATAATGTCCTTCTTTAATTAATCGTTGCATCGTTTTTGTGTAATGTGGCACTTTTCCGCCAATAACAAAGAAAGTTGCTTTTCCGTTCTTTTCTTTTAAGATGTTTAAAATTTGTGTAGTATATTTGTTTGGCCCGTCATCAAATGTTAAGTACGCAATTTTTTGTGTAGGAGAAGTTGTTTCAGTATTTGGATGATATTCAGCAGGAATAACAGTTGTTGCTTCAGTATTAGATGATACGTACATAGTAATCGTTAAAAATAAAATAATACATTGAAATACTCGCTTGATCATAACATTCACCCTCAGTTTGACAATCAAGATGTAAAAAGAAAACTTGATACTTTTCTTATTATGTATATCTTTCTCCAATAGAGGAACTCTCAAACAATCTATATTTTGGAAATATAAAATGAGAATAAAAAATAGCATCCTCTTATAAGAAAGAGGATGCTATTTGAATATTTCATAATTGAAAAGGCTATACTACAATTAGTCTTCGCGTTTTTTCACTTTTTTATAAAAGGAAATGATTGGTTTGTAGCGTTCATGTACAAGCCCGATTATTTCAGCGATGATTTCTGTGAAGAAAATCAAAGCGAAAAGAAGAATAATGGATAACCATAACGTTGCACTAGTGAAAATAATGGCATTTACACTAAAGAAAATACCGAATGCGTATATAATTAGTACCGTTTTGCGATGAGAGAATCCCATTGCAAGTAAGCGGTGATGTAAATGTGATTTATCTGGTGCTGAAATAGGTTTTTTATTTACGATACGACGGATGATTGCAAATATCGTATCAAATATAGGTACACCTAAAATGATAATTGGAACGATAAAACTGAATAACGTTACACTTTTGTATAATCCAAGTAACGATATAACAGAAATACAGTATCCTAAAAATAGTGCTCCTGTATCTCCCATGAAAATTTTTGCTGGATGGAAGTTGTAGAATAAAAATCCAATTGTACTTGCTAATATAATTAATGCAAGTGGCAAGATAATAGCTGTTCCAGTACCCCATGGGCTAGTGAAGGCCATATATGCTAGCGTTGCAAGTACGATAGATGAAATCCCAGCAGATAATCCATCTAAGCCGTCAATTAAGTTGATTGCATTCGTAATACCTACAAGCCAAAATACTGTAATTGGATAAGCAAGCCATCCAAGTTCAGTATCCCCAAGGAATGGGATATATAATACTTGCACTAATAATCCACTTTTTACAATCATAATGGCAACTAACAGTTGTCCACCGAATTTTACTCTCGCAGATAACTCGTACATATCATCTAAAATTCCGATGATTACAATGATAATCGCACCTAGCGTTATCGATAACATTCTTTGTTCATATAAGCCGCCGACAACAAATCCTACAGCTACACCAATAAATATTGCCAACCCGCCAAGACGTGGCATAATCTTTTGGTGCACTTTACGTGCGTTTGGCTTATCTGTCGCTCCTATTTTAAAAGCTAATTTAATAACTAAAGGAGTAACGACGAGTACAGTGATGAAAGATGCCAAAATGGCATAAATCACTTGTGAGTCCATTAATACCCCACCCTTTATAGTCTAACGTAATTTTTTTTTTGAAAATATATTTATCTGAAAATTATGATGTTTATTTACAGGCTCATAACATATGGTATCACAAAAAGATTAGAATTCAATCTTTTTTTCTTTTTACGGTTAATGGAAGCGGATAGAATATATGACAATTGTATATAGAATGTTGAATCATATAAGAAGGTTAATCGTACTGGGCTTTGGAATGTAACATTTCCTCTTTTTCTTCAATAGTGAATACTTTTATTTCAGTATTATAAGTGTTGCACGTAGAAATGAGTAAGTTTCGTGTTAAAATGTGGGAATTTATCACGCGTGAACTGGCAGCCTGATTCTCACTGATTAAGTTTTACTTTATAGTGCATTTAATTTTACAAAAACTTTAAAAAAAATAAGGGAAGTAATTCATATAATGAAGAAGGAAAAGGGTTTTCTCATTTTTAATATGAGAGGGGGAAGCACAGGAAGAGTTCTATATTTCATATCTTTTCTATTGTAAATTCCTGTGCGAAAAGGAAATGAAAATTACGATAGTAGGTACTGGATATGTTGGATTGATTACAGGAGTAGGATTGGCAAAATTAGGGCATTCAGTTACATGTTTTGATATAGATGATGAAAAAATTGAACGGATAAAACAAGGGGATTTACCTATTTATGAGGCCAGATTACATGAATTAATAAATTATGCATATGAGAATAATGCTTTAACTTTTACATCAAATAAAGAAGAGGCATTTGATGATGTAGAGTTTATATTTATTGCAGTTGGAACACCACCTTTATTAGATGGGACGGCAGATTTAACGTATATTCAGAGTGCTTGTAACGATATTGGATTATATGCGACGAACGATATTATTGTTGTTACGAAAAGTACAGTTCCAGTAGGCACAAATGATGTAATGAAGGGATGGATTGAGGAGAAGTTAAAAGGGAGGCATACAGTACATATCGTATCGAATCCAGAGTTTTTGCGTGAGGGTTCAGGTATTTATGATTTCTTTCATGGAGATCGTATTGTAATTGGAGCGGATAGTAAGGAAGTAGCAAGAAGAGTAGAGAGTTTGTATAGTCAATTATGCTTAGAAACGTATGTTACAGATATTAAAAGTGCGGAGATGATTAAATACGCGTCGAACGCCTTTTTAGCTACAAAGATTAGTTTCATTAATGAAATTTCAAATATATGTGAGAAGGTAGGCGCGAATGTATTGGATGTTGCCAAAGGGATGGGAATGGATAAGAGAATCGGTGCATCTTTTTTAAATGCGGGCATTGGCTACGGAGGGTCGTGTTTTCCGAAAGATACGAAAGCACTGGTACAAATTGCGGGAAATGTTGCTCATGATTTTCGTTTGTTAAAAGCAGTTATTGAAGTAAATAATAAGCAACAGCTGCTATTGATTGAAAAAGCGAAAAAAGTTATGAACATGAATAAAAAGCGGATTGCAGTTCTTGGCGCATCCTTTAAACCCAATACGGATGATATTAGAGAGGCATCATCTCTTATTATAATAGAAGCATTAATTAATATAGGTGCAGATATTGTTCTTTATGACCCAAAAGCAATTCAATATGTAAAGAATATATTTGGAGATGCTATACAATATAGTAGATGTATAGATGAATCGATTAGAGATGCGAGTGCGGTTTTTATCGTAACAGAATGGGGAGATATTCAAACTTATCCGTTAGAAAAGTACGTACAACTTATGAGGGAGCCTATTTTATTTGATGGGAGAAATTGTTATACTGATGAAGATGTTAAGAAACAAAAGATAGATTATTACTCGGTGGGAAGAAAAAGTATTTGTAATAGAAAAGTTTCTGTTATGCGTTAAAAAGGGATGTACTCATGCATATTTTTATATGTCATAATAGAAGCTGTAATTAGTGAAAGAAAAGAGGCAATCACATGACTGAACGTTTAAAAGTAATGACAATTTTCGGGACACGTCCAGAAGCAATTAAAATGGCACCTCTTGTATTAGAGTTGCAAAAACACCCAGAAAAAATTGAATCGATTGTGACTGTAACAGCACAACATCGCCAAATGTTAGATCAAGTATTAAGTATCTTTGGAATTACGCCAGATTTCGATTTAAATATTATGAAAGACCGCCAAACTTTAATTGATGTTACAACGCGTGGTTTAGAAGGTTTGGATAAAGTAATGAAAGAAGCGAAGCCGGATATTGTACTTGTACATGGTGATACAACAACAACATTTATTGCAAGTTTAGCTGCTTTTTATAATCAAATTCCAGTAGGTCATGTTGAGGCGGGCCTTCGTACGTGGGATAAGTATTCTCCATACCCAGAAGAGATGAATCGTCAATTAACAGGTGTAATGGCGGATCTTCATTTCTCACCGACAGCAAAATCAGCAACGAACTTACAGAAGGAAAATAAAGATGAGTCACGTATTTTCATCACAGGAAATACAGCGATTGACGCGCTACAAACGACTGTAAAAGAAACATATAGTCATCCTGTACTAGAGAAACTTGGAAATGATCGTCTTGTACTTATGACAGCTCACCGCCGTGAAAACTTAGGTGAACCGATGCGTAATATGTTCCGTGCAATTAAGCGTCTTGTTGACAAACATGAAGATGTACAAGTTGTGTACCCTGTTCATATGAACCCTGTTGTTCGTGAAATAGCAAATGAAATTTTAGGTGAACATAACCGTATTCATTTAATTGAGCCGCTAGATGTAATTGATTTCCACAATGTTGCAGCTCGTTCATACTTAATGTTAACGGATTCTGGTGGTGTACAAGAAGAAGCTCCATCACTTGGTGTACCAGTTCTTGTTCTTCGTGATACAACAGAGCGCCCTGAAGGTATTGAAGCAGGTACGCTGAAATTAGCAGGAACAGACGAAGAGACAATCTTTGGTCTTGCTGATGAGCTGTTATCAGATAAAGAAGCTCATGATAAGATGGCGAAAGCATCTAACCCTTACGGTGATGGTCGTGCATCAGAGCGTATTGTAGAAGCAATTTTACAGCACTTTAATAAGTAAATAAAAAAGGCCCAATCGCATAGATTGGGCCTTTTTGTTACGGCTGATTGCGCATAATCCACTCTGCATGAGCATTTGTAGAAGGTGGCGGATCAGTTGGTGTTTTATTTTGGTTTGTTGCTTTTTTTGTTTGTTCGTTAGAATTAGAATTTGAATCAGGACTTGAGTTGTTTTTTGTAGTTGGTTTTTTTGCTTTTTCTCCTAATTCTTTTTCAATTTCGTTACGCACCGTTTCTACACTGATTGGATCTGGAAGGAAGTAATAAATACCGCCTATCTTTTTGTCTTCGCCTTCAAGCTTTAACGTTTGCATTGTAGAAGGATCAAATCCAGAAAGTTTATTGTAAAGAGCAAGTCCGTCTGAAATAGGAATGTCGGTTTTTATATATTTTCCAACGACAGCTGTTAAATCTTTAATTTTAAATACAGTAGAGGTGGAGTTTAGCTTTTGGGCAACAGCGGCCAGTAATTGTCTTTGTCTAGCAGCTCGACCATAATCGCCATTTGGATCTTGCTTTCGCATACGGACATAAGCAAGTGCTTCTTCACCGTTTAAGTTTTGCTGTCCTTGCTTAAATTGAATTTTTTTGTAGTAATCCACGTCAGAGCGCTCCCAGAAATCGAAGGGTACGTCAACGGTAACACCGCCAACAGCATCAACGATACCTTTAAAGCCTTGGAAATCAATTTTAATATAATGGTCTACAGGAACTTTTAGAAAACCTTCTACAGTTTTGATTGCCATTTCCTCTCCGCCGTAAGCATGGGCGGCATTAATTTTGTCTTCTTTTCCCTTTCCGACAATCGGAACGCGGCTATCACGAGGAATGCTCATAAGCGAAATCTTTTTAGTTTTCGGATTGACTGTTGCAAACATTAATGAGTCTGTACGACCATTTTGACCATCTGTCGCATAATCTTCTATACCCATAATGAGAATTGTAAAAGGTTCCTTTGTAATTTCTACATCTTCGTTTCTTAAATCCGATTTTTCACGAGTAAAACCACTATACATCCCCATAAGAGAAGAGTAAGAATTTAACACATAAACTCCTATGCTGCCAAATAAAAATGCGAAAATAAGGAAGAAGAAAAGTTTCCTTCTTCGCTTCTTTTTTATTCTGCTATTTTGGAGATGATAATAACGTTCTTCCATATATAATCTCCTTAGTTCGTTAGTTCATTTGTAGGGAAGTAATTCACTACATTAATCTTTGAAGGTGATAAATGGGTTATTCTTAGATAACATCTTGTTCTAAGTACAACATATCTCCTTCTGTAATTGTACATTTCCCGTTTGTTAATTCAATCATCCAATCTGTAAATGCTTGTTTGCCGTCTTCTTCTACATACGTATCAAATGTGACATTTTCTAGATAATGAATATCTTTAATGGCATATTTTGAATTGCGTAATTCATTTTCCACTTTGCCAAGTAATGTGTAATCAATCTCGGTTTGCATCACACGCATTAGTTTTCGCTGGACAACACCGACATGATTAATGCCTTCGCTTGTACACTTTCCATATGCACGAATTAATCCACCTGCGCCAAGTTTAATGCCACCAAAATAGCGTGTTACGACGACGACGGTATCTTTTAGTCCGCGTTTTTTTAGTACCTCTAACATTGGTACGCCAGCTGTACCGCTAGGCTCACCGTCATCATTTGCCTTTTGAATATGATCTTGTTCGCCAATTAAATAAGCGGAACAATTATGTGTTGCATTCCAATGTTGTTTTTTTATTTTTTGTATAAATTCTTGAGCCTCTTCCTCAGTTGTTGCTCGGCTAATATAACAAATAAATCTTGATTTTTGAATGACGATTTCGTGTTCGCCGTAGTCTTTGATTGTAAAATATTGTAATAGCACTTGTGTACGCCCCTATCTATCAAAATGACTAGTACTTTCCATTTTAAAAGCGAGCCTTTTTATATTCAAACATTTTTTCTAAATATGCTGAAGTTTTTGGTGAGTATTTTATCTTTTTGTTGTAATTTGTCGAGATGGTAGGTATAATTTCAACCGGCATTTTCATGTATGGATGCACCATTTGTAGTTTTCGTGTAAAATTAGGAAATAAAACTTTTTATAAGGCAGGTACGAAAATGAAAATAGCTATTGTTACTGATAGTACGGCATATATACCGAAGCAAATTCGTGATGAACTCAATATATATATGATTCCATTAAACGTTGTGTTTGGAACAGAATCTTATCAAGAAGAAGCTGAAATTTCAGCAGATGATTTTTATGTGAAAGTACGTGAACAAGAGGAACTTCCAAAAACTTCTCAACCAGCAATCGGAAAGTTTGTTGAGCTATATGAAGAACTAGCTAAAGATTATGATGCAGTTATTAGTATTCACCTATCAAGTGGAATTAGTGGTACATATCAAACATCAACAACAGCTGGACAGATGGTAGAAGGTATTGATGTATACACGTATGACTCTGAAATTAGTTGTGAAGTACAAGGATTTTATGTGCGTGAAGGTGCAAAGTTAGCAAGTGAAGGAAAGAATCCAAAAGAGATTATCGCTCGTTTTGATGAAATGAAGAAAACGATGGACGCCTATTTTGTAGTTGATGATTTACATCATTTACAACGTGGTGGTCGATTAAATAGCGCGCAAGCTTTCATCGGCAGTCTGTTACAAGTGAAGCCAGTTTTATATTTTAGAGATAAAATCATTATTCCGTTTGAAAAGATTCGTACACGTAAAAAAGCATTAAAACGTATCATTGAAATTTTTGATGAGCAAGCAAGTAAAGGTGTACCTATGGAAGCAGTTATCATTCATGCGCAACGTGAAGAGGAAGCGCATGAATGGAAGAAAGAATTAGAAGCAAAATATCCTCACGTCACAATTCGTACAGGTTATTTTGGAGCTGTAATTGGTACGCACTTAGGTGAAGGTGCATTAGGTCTTGGATGGTATACGAAGTAATAAAGATATAAAAAACTCTCTTTTTAAGAGGGTTTTTTTACGGGTATGTTACGTTTAGTTGACAAGTTAATATTTGGAAATGGTAAAATGTACGTAAAATAAAATAATGAGGAAAGTTTTATAACTTACTTTTTACAAGAAACTATATTATAATGGAAGAGAGGTGAAACATATGGAGCATAATTCTTGTTTATGTCCAAAGTTTGAGTCAGCTTTTACTCTGCTTAGTAAGAAGTGGACTGGCTTAATTATTAAATCTTTGCTTGAAGAGTCGAAACGTTTTAGAGAAATCGCAGATATTATCCCAAATATGAGCGATCGTATGTTGTCAGAGCGTTTGAAGGAATTGGAAAGCGAGGGCATTGTAGTTCGTAATGTCTATCCAGAAGTACCAGTTCGAATCGAGTATGGCTTAACTGACAAGGGAAAAGCGTTAGAAAGTGTTATGGATGAGGTCCAAAATTGGGCTGAGAAATGGATGAAGTAGCATTTCATCTGTATTCGTATATTTAATAAAACGTAAGGAATTCCTTACGTTTTTTCTTTGTTTATAGAAGTGAGAAAAGTATATAAATTTCTACACATACATACAAAAATATACGCATTTTGCGCTAGAGCTACATATAATATTACATTTGTTTTACAAAAACGTAACATTAGCAAAAAAAATCCCGAATTATGGTATAAATTTTATAGGTTATATACGGAAAAAGAAAAAAGAAAGCGGTGTAAAAAATAAAATGAAAAAGCTAAAAATGGCATCTTGTGCATTAGTTGCAGGATTAATGTTTTCTGGGCTAACACCAAATGTATTTGCAGAAGATAAAATTTCTGACGTGAAATCACAAATTAACACACAAAATGACACTTTACATAAACAACAACAAGAACGTGATGAATTACAAAAGCAAATGAATGACTTAAACAAAACAATTCAAGGTTTAGATAAATCTGTTCAAGAGAATGCTGCAAAGCTTGATGAAACAATGAAAAAAGTTGCTGATACTGAGCAATTAATTGAAAAGAAAAATAAAGATATTGCAGAATTACAAACAAAGATTGCAAAACGTGAAGAGCTATTAAGAAAGCGTTTAGTCGCACTTCAAGAACAACCAAATACAAACGTTGTAACAGAAGTTCTTGTAAACTCTAAAAACGTTGCAGATTTAGTTGATCGTTTAACTTCTGTTTCTAAAATTCTTGAGTCTGATGAAGATATCATGAAAACACAACAAGAAGACCAAGCTAGTGTGAAAAAAGATGTTGCAACGGTAAAAGAAAAACAAAAAGAATTAAAAGAAGCACAAGCTCAAATTGAAACTGCTAAGAAAGAACTTGACGCTGAAAAAGAGAAAAAAGCAACAGCGGTAAACGATTTAAGCGGTAAAATGGATACAGTTGTAACTTCAATGACAAGTACGGAAGGTCAATTGAAAGAGCTTGAGAAACAAGCATTACAATTACAACGCATTGCCGAAGAAGAAGCACAAGCAAAAGCTGCACAAGAAGCTGCTGCTCAAAAACAAGCAGAGCAAGCTGCTAAAGCTGCGCAAGCTCAACCAGCACAAGCACCTGCAGAGCAAGCTGCACCAGCAAACAATGGTGGACAAGCTCAAAAAGAAGAACCTAAAAAAGAGGAACCAAAAAAAGAAGAGCCTAAGAAAGAAGCACCTAAACAAGAAGAGAAAAAGCCAGCTCCAACACCAGATTCAAATCCGACTCCGGGCGTAATTGGTAAGGCAAAGCAATACTTAGGTATGCCATATGTTTGGGGAAGTGCATCTCCATCAAACGGTGGTTTTGATTGTAGTGGATTCATTTCTTACATCTTTGGTGTAGGTCGTCAAGACGTTAATGGTTACTGGAATTCTGTTTCAAAAGTAAGTAGCCCACAACCAGGAGATTTAGTATTCTTCCAAGGTACTTATAAAGCAGGTCCATCTCACATCGGTATTTACGTTGGTAATGGCCAAATGATTCATGCTAGTGATAAAGGAATTGCGTACGGTGATATTAACAGTTCGTATAACCAAAAACATTTCTTAGGATACGGTCGATTCTAGGATTTATAAAAGAATAAAACATGTGTATAAAGTCGATAGCTTACTATTTTATAAGTAGGTTATCGGCTTTTTTGAGTTTTTACGAGATGATGAGAAAGGTTTATAGTAGTGCTGGAGGTGATTGTTGATGCTAGCGGGGAAACAGTTGCTATTAGAAGAACTTTCTTCAGATTTACAGAGGGAATTAAACGATTTGAAAAAGAAGGGAGAGATCGTATGTGTACAAGGTGTAAAAAAGAAGAATTCTAAATATATGTGCCAACGCTGCGGAAATGTAGATCGGCGGCTATTTGCGTCGTTTTTATGTAAAAGGTGCAGTAAAGTGTGCACATATTGCCGGAAGTGTATAACGATGGGGAGGGTAAGTGAATGTGCTGTACTTGTTCGCGGGATTGCTGAAAGAAAGAGAGAAAAGAATTTAAACTTGTTACAGTGGAACGGGACGTTGTCTACTGGCCAGAATTTGGCGGCGCAAGGAGTTATAGAGGCTATTAAGCAAAAAGAATCATTTTTTATTTGGGCTGTATGCGGGGCTGGGAAAACAGAGATGTTGTTTTACGGAATTAACGAAGCGCTTCAAAAAGGAGAAAGAGTTTGTATCGCAACGCCGAGAACGGATGTTGTTCTGGAATTAGCACCGAGATTGCAAGAAGTATTTCCATATATACAGATAGCGGCTTTATATGGAGGGAGTGTGGATAAAGAAAAAGATGCAGTACTAGTCGTTGCGACTACGCATCAATTATTACGTTATTATAGGGCGTTTCATGTCATGGTTGTAGATGAGATAGATGCTTTTCCATATTGTGCAGATCGAATGTTACAGTACGCGGTAAAACAAGCGATGAAAGAAAAAGCGGCGCGTATTTATTTAACTGCGACTCCAGATGAAACTTGGAAGCGAAAACTTAAACAAGGTAAACAAAAAGGTGTTATTATTTCTGGACGATATCATCGTCATCCTTTGCCAGTTCCTTTATTTTGTTGGTGTGGGAATTGGAAAAAAAACCTCATGCATAAAAGAATTCCTCGAGTTTTACTACAGTGGTTACAAACATACTTAAATAAAAATTTCCCTATTTTTTTATTCGTCCCCCATGTGCGATATATAGAAGAAATAAGCTTGTTGTTAAAACTATTAAATAATCGAATTGAAGGTGTACATGCAGAAGATCCGGGGAGAAAAGAAAAAGTAGCGGCTTTCAGAAAGGGAGAAATCCCATTATTAGTTACAACGACAATTTTAGAGCGAGGCGTAACGGTGAAAAATTTGCAAGTCGCAGTTTTAGGGGCGGAAGAAGAAATATTTTCAGAAAGTGCGCTCGTACAAATTGCGGGCCGAGCAGGGCGGAGCTTTGAAGCGCCGTATGGAGAGGTCATTTATTTTCACTATGGTAAGACAGAGGCGATGGTGCGCGCGAAAAAACATATTCAAGGTATGAATAAAAATGCGAAAGAACAAGGATTGATTGATTAATGCATTGTTTACTTTGTGATGAGTATTTTGTAGAAAAGATTAGTTGGTACACTTTTTTTGTAAAGTGTCATAGAAAATATATATGTGATAGATGTGAGCAGAAACTTTCCTATATTATAGGAGAAATTTGCATGGAATGTGGGCGGCCTTTAGAATTTGTTCCTGCCTCATTTCAAGAAGACGGTATTTGTATAGATTGTATAAGGTGGATGAAAGAGGAGGAGTATCGTTCTTTTAAAAACCGTTCGTTATATATGTATGATGATGAGATGAAAGAAATAGTAGCGCAGTTTAAGTTTCGGGGGGATGCAGAGTTAGTGCACATTTTTTATCGTCCTTTTCGAAATTTATTTCAAAAGCATTTTGCCAATGTTTCAACCGTTATCGCTGTTCCGCTTAGTAAGGAAAGGGAAATTGAACGTGGTTTTAATCAAGCTGAGTTATTAGCAACTTGTTTGCCTGTCAAAATTTCTTATCCATCATTAAGAAGAAGGGAAACAGAAAAGCAAAGTAAGAAGACACGTAAAGAAAGGGTGTCAGGAAGCAATCCTTTTTATTTTCAGGGAGAAGAGATGTTTTCTGGGCAACATATTTTACTCGTTGATGACGTGTATACGACAGGGATTACAGTTAGGCAAATCGGAAGTTTGTTATATGAAAGAGGGGCAAGAGAAGTATCTAGTTTGACACTTTGTAGAAGTTAATATGGCATTGTCGAAAGGGATAATAAAAAGGCGATAAGTCTTCTTTGACTTCATATGTTGTCATTCGTTATAGTCAAAATATGGGGCGAATGCCCTGATTTTTAGAGTGAAGGGAATGGAATGAACATGCAAGGAAGAGTGAAATGGTTCAATGCAGAAAAGGGATTTGGGTTTATTGAGCGTGAAGATGGTGACGATGTATTTGTCCATTTTTCTGCTATTCAACAAGATGGATATAAGTCATTAGAAGAAGGGCAACAAGTAGAGTTTGACATTGTAGATGGAGCGCGTGGACCACAAGCAGCTAATGTTGTGAAACTGTAGGGTATATTGTTTTTGGAAGAGAAAGCTGCGTTTGTGGCAACGTTATATATATGTAGTAGAACCTCTTGTTTTTCGCAAGGGGTTTTTGTTGTAGGGTAAGTTGTCAAAAAGTTGTTTCTTTTCTGTAACGAATTGTCCACAGAAACATTCGTTATTCACGATGTTAATAGGATAAAATAAAGATAGAAACGATGCATCTTTTCATTTCAACAAAAAACGATAAAAAAATTGCAATTCCACTAATTTTTTTAAAAAAGTTAGAAGGAGTTTTTAAGCCAATGTCGAAATTATAATACATAGGCTTGAAAGGAGGAATTCATCTATGAAATTCAACATTCGTGGTGAAAATATTGAAGTAACTCCAGCATTAAAGGAATATGTAGAGAAAAAACTAAGTAAGTTAGAGCGTTATTTTGATACATTCCCAGAGATTAAAGTTAATTTAAAAGTATACTCTGACAAGCAACGTGTCGAGGTAACAATACCATTTACTGATTTATTACTTCGTGCAGAAGAAACTAATAGCGATATGTACGCTGCTATCGATTTAGTAGTTGATAAAATTGAGCGACAAATTCGTAAACATAAAACAAAAGTAAATCGTAAGTTACGTGAGAAAGGTTCTATGAAAACGAACTTTATCCTTCCAGAAGCAGTAGCTGTTTTGGATGAGGTAGAAGAAGATGAATTAGAACTTGTACGTACAAAACGATTCGATTTAAAACCGATGGACGTTGAAGAGGCAATCCTACAAATGGATATGCTAGGACATAATTTCTTCGTCTTCACAAATGCTGATACAAACGAAACTAATGTTGTATATGGCCGTAAAGATGGGAAATACGGTTTAATCGAAACTAAATAATAATTCGAAAGCGCAGCCGAAATGGCTGCGCTTTTTTTGTATTTTTCGCAGCAAGGTTAAAAAAGTTTTATAAGTAGCCGATTTCATTAAGAAGTGATTTTTAGGCGGTATTTCCTCAAAACAGCAGGAGAAAATTCGAAACTTAGAGAGGTGAGTTACTCTTTATTATTTGGAACAAGCATAGGAATGTAGCTACCTTTACAAGTAATTCTTTGCTAGGGATATAGTATTGTTTTTAAAAATTTAACGAAATGTTCACAAGTGTAAAAGTAATATTAAATATTCTGAAATCCATTGAAGGTGTGTTGAGGTGTTGTTACCATAATATTGTATTATATTGATTTTGTTCCTTCAGTGGAAAAATACAATCAATATAATGCTACAAATTATCGGAGGTGCTTTTAGTGGGCATTAAGAAAAAAAGTCGTTTTATGTTTGGATCTGTTTTATCGTTAGGTATTTTAGCTAGTACTTTCGCTTTAACCGAACCGGCTAAGGCTAGTACAAGGGATGACCATGTGAATTTTACCTTTAGACTTTGGAGTCCATATGATTATACTAATGCACGTCCTAAAGAGACGCCTACCTCTATGTATATGCGTGTGAAGAGCAGTGAGAAGGGCGGAGGTTCTTTCAATGTTTGGACAGAAGCAGATAAAAATAAAAATGCAGAAGATAGAAAATGGGTAAATGTTTCAGGTAAGCATGAAGGAACAGTGATACCAGGTAGAACATATCTTTTTCAAAATTATGCATATGAAAACCATGGGAAAAATGTGCCTGTGAGATTTGGTGGTTATTCTAGAGAAAATAATGCTTATCCTACTGCTTGGAGTCCTGATAGTGTAAGACCTAGTGGACCTTACATTGAATATTGATTTAGAAATTATAAATTGAAATTATTTATTTTATAGTGCTAGAAAAAGTCGTATAGTTTCAAATCCGGATTATACGACTTTTCCTGCTATTTCATTTTTAAAATAGGAGGAGCTGTAATGAGGTTTATTTCAAAATATATTTTAGTTTGTTTTTTTATATTGAGTATTAGTTTCTTAGTTTCTTGTCAAAAGAAAGTAGATGAACCTATTGTACATATTGAAGATACTTTAACGGAAAAAGATAATTTGAAAAGTATTGAATTAAAAGGAATTAACAAAAATACTATTTTTGAACAAGTGTTTTTGGAAAGTGAAAATGGTGATGATTTCTTTCAAGGACAAATAGAAAAAAATGATAGTTTAATAGAGGATAAGCTTTCAAATGAAAAATTGAAATTAGGAGTTATACCAGAAAATTATTATGTTTTTTTGACGGGTGTTACGAATAAGAAAAAACCAACGTATCTCTTGGGACGGATTGAACAAACTGATGGAGAAGTAATTCAGTGGAAACAAGAAGTTAAGAGTGTAAAAAGAAAAGGTGCAAATGATGTTTATCAGTATGAAGTTGAGTTTCCTAAATTTGAAGGAGAGAGAGCAAATGTTTCTTTTCGTTACATTTGGTTAAATAAAGAAAAGAAATGTTATGGTGTTGCGGATCAATTGTTCATATTAAAAAAGATTTAAATTTAATGGTTTATGGAGGAGCTATAGATGAGTTACTTTTTAGGAAGGATTTTAAAAGGTAGGATGTTTTGGTTGTCTTTATTTATTATGTTAGTAATTGTTATTGCTCAATATATTGCTATGTTTGTGACAACTAAAGGATTTAACGATGCTGGGATTATAAAGGTATCCCCATATTTATCTAATATTTTATATTTTAATAGATTATCGTTTTATAGTGAGTTTTATTTACTTATATTTCCTATGCTTTCCGCAATGGCTGTAGCAGGGATTTATAGAATTGATAAAAATTATGGATTTATTTATCCTGTTATTTCTAAGATGGGAACATGTTATTATTTTAAGCTGCTTTATTTTATTAATTTTATTGTATCTTTTTTTATTATAAGTGTCCCTTTACTATTTAATTTTTATTTATATGTGATGACTTATCCAACAGTTGCTCCGCATCCAATATTAAATTATATGGCTTCTACTGTTTCGCCAACAGCTCAATTTCATATAGTTTATTATAAGTACCCTACTTTATATTTTCTAATGTATGTATTTTTAAATGGTTTATACGGTGCGGTTTTTTCGAGTTTAGCTTTATCAGTTTCGTTTTTTATAAAACGAGTTTATTTTATTTATTTAGTTCCATTTATTTTACATATTTTTTGGCTTGGTATTGGAAAAGGGATTCTCAATCCTAAAGATTATTTAATTAAAGATTTTGGCTTTTTTGAATTACAAATTTTTCTTAGTGTACTGTTATGTATTTGGTTTTGTTCTGTAGTTCTTTATTTACGGGGGAGTAGGAAGCATGTTCTTTTATAATGTTATGAAAGAAACTATAAGGATGAAATATGTTTGGTTAAGTATTCTTTTTGTACTTAATGTTAGTATCATTGGTTGCTTGTTCAATTATTTTGAACCCGGAATTGTAAAAGAGAAAATGAACGAATTGGAAGCTTTGTATAAGGTTATGTCGTTGTATAATTTGTCGACTATATTTATTCCTTTAACAATTGTTTTTTCTGTATATTCTATGTCGAACTTTTTTAGTATTTATGTTGTTTACAGAGTGAATAATGTATTGAAATTAGTTTCTATATATTATTTAAAATTATTCGTTTTTGTTTACTTTTTTGCTGGGAGTATGATTTTACATTTGTTTTTGATGTCAACTATGATGGCTGTAACTAGTGTTGATGTAAATTATCCATTATTATTTTGCATTCAATTATTTGCGAGTGTTTTTATATGTATGATAAGTGCTTTATTGCAATTATTTTTACCTAGTTTACTTGTAATAATATATATGATTACTGCTGTTTTATTAGATAGATTTATATTACATGGATTTTTATTTACAAATGCTTTTTATATAAATGTCTTTGAAGATGCTACTGGTTTATTTATACGCTTATTTGGCTGTTTTTTTATCTTTTTTATAAGTGTATGGATTTTATCTAAAAAAAGTTATATTTCTATGAATGATGAGACAGAGGTGGTCTAGTTTACATTATGATCTTATATTATTTGTTAAAAAGAGATTTATATGTAAGGTTTCGAGATTCCATCAAGATACTGGTTTTTTTATTCTTAATTTACGCTATTATTGCAATTGCCTTTTTATACAATCAGCCTCTTAGTAATGGTAAAGAATCTGTATTAGTAGATGTTACCTTTTATCGATTTTTTCATGGAGTAGATTTTGTGGATTTATCTTATTTTTATAAGGAGGGGCGATTTTCTATCCCTTTTTATTGGATATTCTTTCAAATCACTCCTTTGTTGCTTGTAGGGAATTTTGCTTTTTCAGATATTCAACAGAATGGTGTTTATTTATTTCCTCGTGTTAAGAAGAAGCATTTTCTGTGGTTAACGAAAATATTATCTTTGTTTTTTTATATAATTATTATTTGGATTGGTATGTATTTTATTTGGTTTAGCGCTTACTATTTGCTTTCTTTAGGCGAGTATAATTTTTTAAATTTATATAGTCAATTTCCTTATAAGATATTAGGTACTATGCTAATTCAAATAATTATAAGCTTTTTATTAGCTTTGATTTTTGAGTTTTTAACTTTTTATATACCGATAACTATTGTTTTTGTACTAATGTTGTTGTACCTATTTTTGTCTATTTTCTTTCATAGTATTTATTTTTTAGGCTCTTTTGTTATGCCAAATCGTTGGTATTTTGTTGATCACAGTTCAATTCAATTGACTTTAGGTAATAATCAATCTATTCAATATAATGATTTACTTTTAATAGGAGTAGTAATTGTTGTTGTAATGATTTTATTAGGTAGTTTTTGTTTTAAAAAACTAGATGTGATAGGTGAATAATTTATGGACAATTATATTAAATGTGAATGTATGACGAAAAGATTAAAAGGAAATATTGTGTTAGATAATATTAGTTTGTCAGTAAAAAAAGGCGAATTTTTAGTTTTGAAGGGGCATAATGGCTCTGGTAAAACGATGATTTTACGCGCTATATCAGGGTTAATGCGCTTGAATTCTGGAGTTGTTTATATAGATAATGAAATAATTGGAAAACAAAAGCAATTTCCTGATTCTATGGGAATATTGATTGAATATCCAAGTTTTATTCCAGGGTATACTGGTTTTCAGAATTTGAAATTTTTATCATCGATTAACAATAAAATCTCCGATGAGGAGATTTATAATATTATTCAAAGGGTTGGACTTGATAAAACAGATAAGAGAAAGTATAAAAGATACTCTTTAGGTATGAAACAACGTTTAGGGATAGCGCAAGCTTTAATGGAACAACCAAAATTACTGTTATTAGACGAGCCAACTAATGCTTTAGATAGTGATGGGATAAAAGATGTTTTAGATATTTTGAAAGTAGAAAAAGCCAAGGGAACGACTATTGTTGTAGCCAGTCATGATGTGCATGTTCTAGATAATGAAATGGTAGATCGTATTGTACATGTTAATAATGGAAAGTTGGTAGATTAAGAGTGACGAGAAAACATATCTTAATAAGTATTGGATTGTGTCTGTTGCTATGTATATTTGCTAGTTTATTAAGATTTAAAACATTAAATCTTAATAATGAATCTTATAAAGTGGTAAAAGATGAGTTTTTATCTAATAGAACTTTTGAAGATGGGCAAGGAGTTACGTTTCATGCACTCAATCCTCTTGATCCTACAAAAGTTTATGATCCCTATGAAGACCGTGAAGTAGTGACGTATGTTTTACCTTTAGATATTACAAATACAACAAATCGAGATATTAACTTGCTTAGTAATAAGTCTATTTCCGATACAATGTTTTATTCTAAAATAGGTGAGTTTTATAATTTAATCCCTTATTCAATGGAATTACCTAAAAAATATCAGTTTGATCCTGTAATACCTGCTGGTAAAACAGTACGAGGGTATATAGGGACAAATTATTTTATAGGAGATGACCCTTATAAAAATTATAAAAACTTTTCAAATGAATCAACTAAAGTGAAATTCATTTCTTGTATAAAGGATAAAAAAGGGAAATATCATGAATTAGAAATACCGATAAATTAATAAAATTTATGATTGATACAGCTATATTTTAATGGTGTTTGTAGATCTTGCAACATAACAATATCTTTTAAAGTCGGAGTTTTTTTGTAGGTGTAAGTATCTATGGATGCTGCACCTGCAAAGTTTCCGGCTTTTTGTAATTGTCGATTTAGATTTTATTAAGGAATTTCTGGTAGTCATATTCTTTAAAAGGAAACTTGAAAGAATATGACTTAGATTTAATACGAAATTTGTAACGTGAAATTGAAATAGCGAGACAGAGAAAAGGAACGTAACAAATGAAATAAAAACTTTTTTTGAATATAAGGCCCGACATCTTGCCGATTGTTGTCATAGTTATAAGACAAGTGTTACAATTATCATTAGGTATATACATTTTAGTTTTTTTAATTAGGAGAAAAATTGGCATAACATACATTTGATTTTTATAACGACTGATTGTAATAGAGAAAAAGAAAAACAATCGGAAGTTTTATTTTAATAAAAAGAGGAGCGTATTTCCTATGATCGGTATTTTAAAAAAGGTGTTTGATGTAAATCAACGCCAAATTAAACGTATGCAAAAGACAGTTGAGCAAATTGATGCATTAGAGTCATCTATTAAGCCACTAACTGATGAACAATTAAAAGGAAAGACGCTTGAATTTAAAGAACGTCTAACAAAAGGTGAAACAGTAGATGATCTACTACCTGAAGCTTTCGCGGTTGTTCGCGAAGCGGCAACTCGTGTTCTTGGAATGCGTCCATATGGCGTACAGTTAATGGGTGGTATTGCCTTACATGAAGGGAATATTTCTGAGATGAAAACGGGTGAAGGTAAAACGTTAACATCTACATTACCTGTATATTTAAATGCTTTAACAGGAAAAGGTGTTCATGTTGTTACAGTCAATGAATATTTAGCACAACGTGATGCGAGCGAAATGGGACAACTTCATGAGTTCCTTGGCTTAACGGTAGGAATTAACTTAAATAGTATGTCACGCGAAGAGAAACAAGAGGCTTATGCTGCTGATATTACGTATAGCACAAATAATGAGCTTGGATTCGATTACTTACGTGATAACATGGTTTTATATAAAGAGCAGTGCGTTCAACGTCCACTTCACTTTGCTATTATCGATGAAGTCGATTCTATTTTAGTCGATGAAGCACGTACGCCGCTTATTATTTCAGGACAAGCTCAAAAATCAACAGAGCTATACATGTTTGCAAATGCATTTGTTCGTACGTTAGAAAATGAAAAAGATTATTCATTTGATGTGAAAACGAAAAATGTAATGCTAACAGAAGATGGTATTACGAAAGCGGAGAAAGCTTTCCATATTGAAAACTTATTCGATTTAAAACATGTAGCACTTCTTCACCATATTAATCAGGGACTTCGTGCACACGTTGTTATGCACCGTGATACAGATTATGTTGTACAAGAAGGCGAAATCGTAATTGTAGACCAATTCACTGGTCGTCTTATGAAAGGTCGTCGTTATAGCGAAGGATTACACCAAGCGATTGAAGCAAAAGAAGGTGTAGAAATTCAAAATGAAAGCATGACGCTTGCAACAATTACATTCCAGAACTACTTCCGTATGTATGAAAAATTATCTGGTATGACTGGTACAGCGAAAACAGAGGAAGAGGAATTCCGTAACATTTACAATATGAACGTTATTGTAATTCCGACAAACAAACCGATTATTCGTGATGATCGTGCCGATTTAATCTTTAAATCAATGGAAGGTAAGTTCAATGCTGTTGTTGAGGATATTGTAAATCGTCATAAACAAGGGCAACCTGTTCTTGTAGGTACAGTTGCAATTGAAACTTCAGAGCTTATTTCAAAAATGTTAACGCGTAAAGGTGTACGTCATAACATCTTAAATGCGAAAAACCATGCTCGTGAAGCAGATATCATTGCAGAGGCTGGTATGAAAGGTGCTGTAACAATCGCGACGAACATGGCAGGTCGTGGTACAGATATTAAGCTTGGAGACGATGTGAAAAACGTTGGTTTAGCAGTTATCGGTACAGAGCGTCACGAAAGTCGTCGTATTGATAATCAGTTACGTGGTCGTGCTGGTCGTCAAGGGGACCCTGGTGTTACGCAGTTCTACTTATCGATGGAAGATGAATTAATGCGCCGATTTGGTTCAGATAATATGAAAGCAATGATGGACCGCCTTGGTATGGATGATTCTCAGCCGATTGAAAGTAAAATGGTTTCTCGTGCGGTAGAATCTGCACAAAAACGTGTTGAAGGAAATAACTATGATGCACGTAAGCAGTTACTGCAATATGATGATGTACTTCGTCAACAACGTGAAGTTATTTACAAACAGCGTCAAGAGGTAATGGAGTCTGACAACTTACGCGGCATTATTGAAGGTATGATGAAATCTACAGTAGAACGTGCTGTTGCCCTTCATACGCAAGAGGAAATTGAAGAAGATTGGAACATTAAAGGTCTTGTTGACTACTTAAATACAAACCTTCTTCAAGACGGAGATGTAAAAGAAGAAGAATTACGTCGCCTTGCTCCTGAGGAAATGAGCGAACCGATTATCGCGAAATTAATAGAGCGATACAATGAAAAAGAAAAGCTTATGCCAGAAGAGCAAATGCGTGAGTTTGAGAAGGTTGTTGTATTCCGCGTTGTAGATACGAAATGGACAGAGCATATTGATGCAATGGATCACCTTCGTGAAGGTATTCATTTACGTGCTTACGGTCAAATCGATCCACTTCGTGAGTACCAAATGGAAGGGTTCGCGATGTTCGAGTCAATGGTTGCTTCTATTGAAGAGGAAATTTCTCGTTACATTATGAAAGCTGAAATTGAACAAAACTTAGAACGTCAAGAAGTTGTTCAAGGTGAAGCTGTTCATCCTTCTAGCGATGGCGAAGAAGCAAAGAAAAAGCCAGTTGTAAAAGGTGACCAAGTGGGCCGCAACGATTTATGTAAATGTGGTAGCGGTAAAAAATATAAAAACTGCTGTGGTATCGTTCAGTAATATAGGACGGTAGCTTTGGCTGTTTTGCAAACTTTTATATCAAAAATGTATAATTAAGAAGGATTAAACTCTCTCCGTAATAAGTGGAGAGAGTTTCCCTT
Organism: Bacillus sp. EKM501B; assembly: GCF_011800505.1. Classification (NCBI taxonomy): domain Bacteria; kingdom Bacillati; phylum Bacillota; class Bacilli; order Caryophanales; family Bacillaceae; genus Bacillus; species Bacillus sp. EKM501B. The sequence continues at coordinate 86,542 of NZ_JAALFZ010000003.1, forward strand.
GTTTTCATACGAAAGTAACAGCAATTACATAGAGGTGAAGGAAATGGAATTAGTAGAAATTAGACAGGAATTAGAGAAAATGGCTAAGCGATTAGCGGCTTTTAGGGGGTCTCTTTGACCTCCCTACTAAGGAGAAACAAATTGCAGAATTAGAAGAAAAAATGATGGGCGCAGGATTTTGGGATGACCAACAAGGCGCACAAGCTGTAATTAATGAAGCGAATGCGTTAAAAGATATGGTTGGAAAGTTCCGTCAGTTAGATGAGACGTTTGAAAATTTAGAAATCACGCATGAGCTTTTAAAAGAAGAGTATGATGAAGATTTACATGAGGAATTAGAATCAGAAGTAAAAGGCTTAATTCAAGAAATGAATGAGTATGAGCTTCAGTTACTATTAAGTGATCCTTATGATAAAAATAATGCGATTTTAGAATTACATCCAGGTGCAGGTGGAACTGAGTCACAAGACTGGGGTTCTATGTTATTACGTATGTACACACGCTGGGCTGAAAAACGCGGATTCAAAGTAGAAACGGTTGATTATTTACCAGGTGATGAAGCTGGTATTAAGAGTGTAACTTTATTAATTAAAGGTCATAACGCTTACGGTTACTTAAAAGCAGAGAAAGGTGTACATCGTCTTGTACGTATTTCACCATTCGATTCTTCAGGGCGCCGTCATACATCGTTCGTATCTTGTGAAGTTGTACCAGAGTTCAATGATGAAGTTGAAATCGAAGTACGTACAGAAGATTTAAAAATTGATACGTACCGAGCAAGTGGAGCTGGTGGGCAGCACGTAAATACGACAGATTCAGCAGTTCGTATTACACATACACCGACAAATACGGTTGTAACATGTCAGTCGGAGCGTTCTCAAATTAAAAACCGTGAGCATGCGATGAAAATGTTAAAAGCGAAATTATATCAAAAGAAACTAGAAGAGCAACAAGCAGAATTAGATGAAATTCGCGGAGAGCAAAAAGAAATCGGATGGGGTAGCCAAATCCGTTCTTATGTATTCCACCCGTATTCTCTTGTAAAAGACCATCGTACAAATACGGAGGTTGGTAACGTACAAGCTGTTATGGATGGAGAGATTGATCCATTTATTGATGCTTACTTACGTTCTCGCATCTAATAAGCGAAAAAAAGCCAACGAAATTGTTGGCGCATGCTGAGGACAATAGAGGATATAAAGAATTTGATTTTATTTTTATAGATGAAGTAAAGAGGAAGAGAAGTTGGAAACGACAACTTCTCTTTTTGATGGGATTATATGTAGATTACAATGCTGTATATTGTTTTGTAAAAAGTAGAGAATAGTAAAATAGAGCGGTAATAGGGTAAAGATTTATATAGAACTTTTCTAATTTTCCTTTTAAAAAGGATACTTTATAGAAGTTTTTTAAGTTGTTCACAGAATTGAAACAACTTATGAAAGCTTTATTTTATCAAGGTTCTCACTGTATTTTTGAGGAATATAAAATACACCTTAGTTTTTCTATATAAAGATAATGCTTATAATGAAAATGAGTGTGTTAGGAATAAAAAGAATATCAACAATAGGGAGCGATAGAAGTGAAAAAGAAATTGTTGGCTATTGCGCTAGGGACATCGGTTGTTTTTGCTTTAGGAGCATGCGGAAATAAAGAAGAGAGTAAGTCTTCGAAACAGTCTGCAAGCACAGACAGCGCAGAACAAATTTTCCAAAGAAGTTGTGCGGGATGTCACGCAACAGATTTATCAGGGGCAACTGGACCTGATTTAAGAAAAGTAGGCGGTAAGTACGACGCTGCAGATATCGAAGAGATTATTAAAAAAGGCCGTGGTTCAATGTCACCAGGACTTATTCAAGGTGAAGATGCGAAAAAAGTATCTGAATGGTTAGCTGAACATAAATAAAAAAGGTGAAATGGGCGAGTTGATAATATAGTCAACTCGTTTTCCTTTTTTCTGGTATGTAACATAACTGTAACAAAAATGTATCCAAATTGGAAACCGTTTGATGTTACAATGAGGTTTGTAGAATTTTGCTGAAATATATTACATAGAGTGGTATTGCTTATGAGAAAGCATAAGTAAACTACCTTCAACAAGGATGACTAAATGAAAATGAAGGATGTCTTTTATTTTCAGATGTACAGAAAAGTATTTCGAAAAAAATCATTAAGTATTGGGTGATAAATAATGATAAAAATGACGAATGTTTATAAGGAGTACCCGAATGGTATGAAAGCCATTGCTGGTCTTACAGTTAACATTAAACAAGGTGAATTCGTATACGTAGTTGGACCGAGTGGAGCCGGGAAATCTACATTTATTAAAATGATGTATCGTGAAGAGAAACCATCTACAGGATCTATTAATGTAAATGGACTTACTATCGAAACATTGGCAGAAAGAGACGTTCCGTATTTTCGTCGTCAATTAGGCGTAATTTTCCAAGATTTTAAATTGCTACCTAAATTAACGGTATATGAGAATGTTTCGTTTGCTTTAGAAGTAATTGAAGAAGAACCGGATGCAATTCGTGAGCGTGTAACAGAAGTTCTAGGTCTTGTAGGCCTTGAAGATCGTGCAGACGCACTTCCAAGTGAGCTTTCAGGTGGGGAGCAACAACGTGTGGCTATTGCAAGAGCAATTGTAAATAGACCAAAGGTTGTAATTGCCGATGAGCCAACAGGTAACTTAGATATTGAAACAGCTCTTGATATTATGAATATTTTTACTCGCATTAATGAGCGCGGCACAACGATCGTTATGGCGACGCATAATGCAGATATCGTAAATACAATCCGTCATCGTGTAATCGCGATTGAAGGCGGAAAAATTGTTCGAGATGAGATTGAGGGAGGATACGGATATGAAGGCTAAGACCCTTAGTCGACATTTGCGAGAAGGTGTAAAGAATCTATCACGTAACGGATGGATGACATTTGCTTCTGTTAGTGCAGTAACAGTTACATTATTACTTGTAGGTGTCTTTTTAACAGCGATTATGAATATGAACCATTTTGCGACGAAAGTAGAGCAAGATGTAGAGATTCGTGTACACATTGATCCAGCTGCAAAAGAAGCGGATCAAAAGAAATTAGAAGAAGATATGAGTAAGATTGCAAAAGTAGATTCTATTAAATATTCTTCTAAAGAAGAAGAGTTAAAACGTTTAATTAAAAGCTTAGGTGATAGTGGAAAAACGTTTGAGTTATTTGAACAAGATAACCCACTTAAAAACGTATTCGTTGTAAAAGCAAAAGAACCAACCGATACAGCGACAATCGCGAAGAAGGTTGAAAAAATGCAGTTTGTTAGTAATGTTCAGTACGGAAAAGGGCAAGTTGAACGATTATTTGATACTGTAAAAACTGGTCGTAACATTGGGATTGCGTTAATTGCTGGTCTTTTATTCACAGCGATGTTCTTAATCTCTAATACAATTAAAATTACAATTTATGCTCGTAGTACAGAAATTGAAATTATGAAACTTGTTGGTGCAACAAACTGGTTTATTCGTTGGCCATTCTTGCTAGAGGGATTATTCTTAGGAGTATTAGGATCAATTATTCCAATTGGCCTAATTCTAATTACGTATAATTCGTTGCAAGGTGTGTTTAATGAAAAACTTGGCGGAACAATTTTCGAGCTTCTACCATACAGTCCGTTCGTATTCCAATTAGCTGGTTTACTAGTGTTAATCGGTGCTTTAATCGGTATGTGGGGAAGTGTAATGTCAATTCGTCGCTTCTTAAAAGTATAAAAAGTTGCAAACATAATTCGTACAAGCTTATCATATAGTAGAAATAGGTAAAGGCATCACACACTGTGTGATGCCTTTTGCTACACCACCTGTGTGTTTTGGAAAGGGGAATTCCGCATTGAAACGTAGAGTTGCAATTATTGGAATGGTTGTTGCATTTTTAATTGGTGCTGGCGGAATGTTTGCAGGCATGTCTGTATTTGGGGTTAACCCATCAGAAGTAACGCAAACAATTTCGAGTGGGAATGCTAGCACTGCGCAAGGGAATTTGGCAAAAATTAATGAGGCGTATGCACTAATTGATTCACGTTATGTGGAAGACGTGAAAGATGAAAAGTTAGTTGAAGGTGCAATACAAGGTATGTTGTCTACGCTGAAGGACCCTTATTCCACGTATATGGATAAAGAAACAGCCAAACAGTTTAGTGAATCGCTTGATCCCGAATTAGAGGGGATTGGGGCTGAGGTGAACAAGACGGACGGTAAGCTTATTATCGTATCGCCAATTAAAGGTTCACCAGCAGAAAAGATAGGAATTAAACCGAATGACCAAATTTTATCTGTAGATGGAAACAGTGTGAAAGACTTATCACGTGAAGAAGCAGTATTAAAAATTCGTGGTAAAAAGGGAACGACTGTCGCAATTGAAATTAAACGTGCGGGAGTAACTGATCCGATCGTATTTAAAATTAAGCGTGAAAAGATTCCAATCTTTACAGTATTTAGTTCTGTGAAGCAAGAGAGTGGAAAAGATATCGGTTATATGCAAATCACTTCTTTTGCTGAAAATACAGCGAAAGAATTTAAGGATCAGTTAAAAGAGTTAGAGAAGAAAAATATAAAAGGCTTAGTTATTGACGTACGTGGTAATCCTGGTGGCTATTTAAATAGTGTAGAAGATATACTAGGGGAAATTATGACGAATAAAAAGCCGATGCTACAAGTAGAGCAGCGAAATGGTGAGAAGAAGAAATTCTCTACGGAACTGAAAGAGAGAAAACCATATCCAATTTCAGTATTAATTGATAATGGAAGTGCTTCTGCTTCAGAGATTTTAGCGGGTGCGCTAAAAGAAGGAGAAGGATACGATTTAATTGGTGAAAAGACATTTGGTAAAGGTACTGTCCAGCAAGCTGTTCCATTTAAAGACGGCAGTAACATTAAATTAACGATGTTTAAATGGTTAACACCGGATGGGAACTGGATTCATAAAAAAGGAATCGCGCCAACAGTAGAAGTGAAGCAACCAAATTATTATCATGCGACACCAATTCAAATTGAAAAAACACTTTCATACAATTCAAATGATGTACAAGTAAAACATGCTCAAGAAATGCTTAAGAGCTTAGGGTATGTACCAGGTCGTGAAGATGGATACTTTAGTAAAGAGACAGAATCGGCTCTGAAAGCATTCCAAAATGCAAATGAGATGGAAGCGACAGGACAGCTTGATAAAAAGACAGCTGAAGCGATTCAAACTAAAATTATCGAAAAAATTCGTTCTGGAGAAAATGATCTACAATTACAGTCAGCATTAAAATTAATGGCAAAATAAGAAGAAATACAGGCAGTTTGCTGCCTGTATTTTTTTGTGTTAAACAAACGTTTGTTTAGTTATGATAATATAAAAAGAAAGAATGATATAAATGGTGGTGAATGAGTTCATGGAGGCGTGGATTTTTGAAATAATGCGGGCAGTTGGACGTTTTTTCTTACACCCTGCTGTCTATATATTTGTAATAAGTAGTATCTTCGTTGGATACTTACGTATGTTAAGAGAACGAAAAGATTTTTCTTTTAAAGTTTATGATATTTGGTTTGAACTGCGAACCTCTCTATTTGCAGGGATTGGATACGGATTAGTAGTATCTATTGTTACGATTGGGCTTGGACTTGTTGTTTCTAAAGCGAGCTTATGGGCCATTTTAATTTGGACGTTACTATTTGGATTAACGGCTATGTATCGATATTTATCGGCGGCTTATACATTTAGCATTGCGATTGTATGTGTTCTATTATCTTCTAAGCTACCAGTTTCCTTTTTACAGCTTCGAGAAGGTGAAGAGAGTACCATTGTATCCCTTGTTATTTTACTAGGCGTTATGCTTATTGTAGAAGGCTTATTGATTTCTAAAAACGCAGTAGGATATTCGACGCCGAGGATTAGGAAGGGGAAGCGTGGATTAAAGATTGGTTTACACGAATCAAAGCGTTTATGGATCGTTCCTATTTTTATTCTTGTACCGGGTGATGCGGTAACGCAGTTTATTTCATGGTGGCCTGTCGTTTCAATCGGTTCAAATACATATTCTCTATTCCTCGTTCCATTTTTAATTGGATTTATGAGAAAGATTAAAAGTTATGAGCCGACGGAAGCCTTATTATTTACAGGAAGACGTGTTTATGGATTAGCAGGACTTGTGCTCGTTTTAGGAGTCGCAAGTTACTGGTGGCACGTACTTGCAATTATCGCGATGGGAGTCGCAATGCTTGGGCGTTTCACAATCTCGATGCAAGAGAAAATTGCCGATGAAACAAGACCAGCATATTTTGCTGCACGCAATGATGGGCTCGTTGTACTAGATACAATTCCAAATACAATTGGAGCAGAGCTAAAATTACTGCCTGGAGAAATTATTACGAAAGTAAATGGAGTCATTCCAAAAAGCGCCGAGGAATTTTATGATGCGCTTCAAACGAAGACGACAGGAGCATTTTGTAAATTAGAAGTATTAGATACAAATGGTGAGCTTCGTTTTGCACAAACTGCATTATATGCTGGTGGACATCACGAATTAGGTATTGTATTCGTTGAGCAGGAGCACGAGTGGGATTCAGAAGCGATGTAATAGAAGGAATGGTATCACCTTGTGGTGGTACCTTTTTTGTTTTTGGGGGAGGGGAGAGTAGTTAGTAAATGAAATTTATATCGGCGATTATCCGAATATATCAGCGTAACTTGAAATATATCGGCGATTTTGCAAATATATCAGCGCAACTCGAAATATATCGACTTTCCAGCAAAAAACGACAACTATCGCAAAGCTTATTTTCAGTTTCATAGACGGATAACTTGAATAATTATTTGATAATGGTTATCATTTAGGGAGTCTTTTTAATTTTGGAAAATGGAGGTAAGATATGCTGCGTAAATTTTTCTCGTACTATAAACCGTATAAAGGTTTATTTATACTCGACTTTTCTTGTGCGGTTGTCGCAGGATTATTAGAACTCGGCTTCCCGCTTATCGTAAATCAATTTATTGATAAGTTATTGCCAGGGCAAAACTGGACGCTTATTTTATGGGCTTGTTTCGGTTTACTCGCAGTTTATATGTTAAATGCAGGCTTACAATATGTCGTTACATATTGGGGACATATGCTTGGTGTTAACATTGAAACAGATATGAGGCAGAAATTATTTGATCATATTCAAAAGCTATCATTCAGATTTTTTGATAATAATAAAACAGGTCATTTAATTTCACGCCTTACAAACGATTTAATGGAAATTGGGGAAATTGCTCACCATGGACCAGAAGATCTATTTATCGCCGTAATGACTTTAGTTGGGGCATTCGCATTTATGATGATGATCAACTGGAAGTTAGCGTTATTAACGTTCTTCGTCATTCCATTCCTATTATGGTTAGCACTTTACTTTAATAAAAAAATGACAGGTACATTTAGACGTTTATTTTCAGACGTTGCTGATTTTAATGCATGCATTGAGAACAATGTTGGGGGAATTCGTGTTGTACAAGCATTCGGAAATGAAAAGTTTGAGAAAGAGCAATTTGCTGTCAACAACGCTCGTTTCCGTACAACGAAATTAATGGCGTATAAAATTATGGCGTTAAATTCATCGATTAGTTATATGCTCATGCGGCTCGTAACGCTCTTCGTCTTAATATGCGGTACATGGTTTGTTCTGCAAGGAGAATTAACGTACGGTGGATTTATCGGATTCGTTCTATTAACGAATATTTTCTTCCGCCCAATTGAAAAAATTAACGCGGTAATCGAAAGCTATCCGAAGGGAATCGCCGGTTTTAAAAGATATGTAGAGCTTCTTGAAACAGAGCCTGACATTGTAGACTCTAAAGATGCAATGGAAGTTAAACATGTACATGGTGATATTCAATATAACAACATTACGTTCGGATATGAAAATAAAGAACCAATTTTAAATGACATTAGTTTGAAAATACATGCAGGTGAAACGGTTGCGTTCGTTGGACCATCAGGAGCTGGGAAAACGACGTTATGTAGCCTATTACCACGTTTTTATGAGCAATCATCTGGATCAATTCAAATTGATGGGATTGATACGAAAGATATGACATTATCTTCACTTCGTAAGCAAATTGGAATTGTGCAGCAAGACGTGTTCTTATTTTCAGGAACAATTCGTGAAAATATCGCTTACGGAAATTTAAAGGCATCAGAGCCTGAAATTTGGCAGGCAGTAAAACGTGCGCAGTTAGAAGATTTAATTTACTCACAGCCGGAAGGTTTAGATACTGTTATCGGTGAGCGCGGCGTGAAACTTTCAGGTGGACAAAAGCAGCGTCTAGCTATTGCTCGTATGTTCTTGAAAAACCCGCCAATTTTAATATTGGATGAAGCAACTTCTGCACTAGATACAGAGACAGAACTTGCGATTCAAAAATCGCTTGCTGAATTAGCTGTCGGTCGCACAACGCTAGTTATCGCTCACAGACTTGCAACGATTAAAAATGCAGATCGCATCGTCGTTGTAAATAAAGATGGCATTGCAGAACAAGGTTCACATAATGAATTAATTGAGCAAGGCGGAGGATACAGTAGGTTATACGAAGCTCAGTTTAGTTCGTAAATATAATTTGTACTGAATTAGTGCACCATAAGTAGGTAAAAATCTCATATGGGAGGCTATAAAGTATGATCGTAACAACAACGTCTACAATTCAAGGAAAAGAAATTATTGAGTATATCGATATCGTCAATGGAGAAGCGATTATGGGTGCGAATATCGTTCGTGACCTTTTCGCTTCTGTTCGTGACGTTGTCGGTGGTCGTGCTGGCGCTTATGAAAGTAAATTAAAAGAAGCACGCGACATCGCAATGGAAGAGATGAAAACTTTCGCAAGACAAAAAAATGCAAATGCAATTGTTGGTATCGACGTGGATTACGAAGTAGTTCGCGAAGGTATGTTAATGGTTGCGGTGAGCGGGACTGCTGTCCGCATATAAAGTAAAAAGCCGTGCTGATGCACGGCTTTTTACTTTGTATGTCGAAGTTTCAATATTTCTTGGGAAATGTGGAAGGCCCCGTCGATATATAGGGAAGACATTAGAGCGCTTCTTTACATTTTTGAATTTGAGTTAATAATTTTGCGTATTCTTGTTCGAGAGATGTGATGTCATCGTGATGATTTGGAATGGAAATCCGGCCGATGACTTCTGTTAATTTTGTTTGTAATCGTAACAATTCTTGCTCAGTAACGTTTACAGAAGCTCCGGTGGTTCTTTTTGTGTATTGCTCGTAATTACCGTGGAAGATTCTTGGTTCACTCTCATCTACTTGTAGAATATGGTCTGCAACAGAGCGAATAAAGGCACGGTCATGGCTAATGAAAAGTATTGTGCCAGGATATTCTTGTAACATGGTTTCTAATTCTTCTTGCGTTGCTAAGTCTAAATAGTTTGTCGGTTCATCTAGCAGAAGCATATTATAGTTTCCTAAAAATACTTTTGCGAGTGCAACCTTCATTCGTTCACCCCCGCTTAGAACGTGCACAGGTTTATGAACATCCTCACGGCGGAATAGAAGTCGTGCAAGTATTGTGCGAACGAATGCTTCTGTATAGTTTGTTTCTTCTAGAACATTTTCTAAAATCGTTTTATCTGTTTTTAAAATAGATAATGTTTGTTCGAAGTATCCAATTTTACAACTTTTCGATAGCTGCATGCCACGCTCGTTTGTGAGAAGCATGTTGAACAAAGTGGTTTTGCCGCTTCCATTTGCCCCTAAAACGGCAAGCTTTGCACCAGGGGCAATAGTTCCATTCATATTTTTAAATAGTGTGCGGTCGCCTATTTTCTTTGTTGCTTTATTGAATTGTACTGCCACCTTACTATGAATGGGAGTATGGTATTGCACGTCAAATTGAGCTTGAGAAAGATCCTTTGGCTTTTCCTTCTTTTCTAGTTTTTCGAGACGTGTCTCTAATGCCTTCGCTGCTTTGCTAACCTGTTCTTGGCCATGAGCCCCACTTAACCTATAAAGTCTAGATTCAGATGAACTGAACCGCGTTGGGATTTTTGTCATGTTAGAAGCACGTTGCTTTCTTTGTAGAATGGACTGTTCTAAACGATTTTTTTCTTGTACATATTGCTCATATTCTGCTTGTTTTTGTATTCGTTCACGTTCTTTTTGTTTTCGATAGTTTGAATAATTCCCTTTGTACTCTTGAATAGTACCGTCTTCAATTTCAATAATTTTGGTACATATATTATCTAGAAATTCACGATCATGCGATATTAAAACAAGTGCTCCTTTATAAGATGAAAGTGCCTTTTCTAATTGCTCTGTACCGACCATATCTAAGTGGCTTGTTGGTTCATCAGCGAATAAAATGCCTGCATTTTGTTCGAGAGCATGGGCGATCTTTAGCCGCATTCGTTCACCGCCGCTCATTGCGTCGGTAACGTTTGAAATACTCCATTTTCCTTTTGCAAGAGAAGAAGCAGTTTCCGGTAGTTCTTCGCTAAGCTGAGGAATGATGCTGATAGAACTATGATGAGTTACTATGCCTCTGTCAGCTTCTATTTCTTTACTTAATATTTGTAATAACGTAGATTTACCAGCTCCGTTGACTCCGACAATTCCTATGCGATCCTGTGCTTGAATTTCCAGTGATGGTAATGTAAATAGTGTGCGATCACCAAAGCTCTTTTCAATATTACTTGCGAATAAAATAGTCATAAAAAAACCTCCCTAGTTTCACTAGAGAGGATAAACGTCGCCCTTGTATGTAAAAAATCGTACATAAATAAACGATTTTTTACATGATCGTTTCGAAAGAAAGTATCGACAAATGGACAGACTAATCCCCTGCTAGTTTTCATCATTTTTATTCACTATTTGTGATGGATGAAATAAATAAGAGAATTAGAACTTCATTGGTCAAAGTACCTTCCTTTCATAATATTACTTTTATTGTATGCGCATACAAAAGGGTTTGTCAAACTTATTTCTGTTCGCTATTTTTGAATGTATCATTATACAATTGTGCTTTTGTCAGCGCCTCAGCATCGTTTTTAATTTCATCCAGTCCATTCGCATTCCCAATAACATAACCTTCAAATGAAGAGCCAACAAAATCAAAGATATATTGGAATTGAGCAATAAGCGGTAATGCTTTTACCTTTGGGTTGTCCCCGCCAACGATGACAACATACATTTTTTTGCCTTTCATTTTTTCTTTGAAATGAAGGGATGTATCGCGCAAGCTTTGTGACCAGCGATCAACAAAATTTTTCATATGTCCACTCATTCCGTACCAATATAATGGTGTAGCAAAGATAATCGTGTCGTGTTCTAGCATGCGTTTCGTTAACTGCTCATAGTCATCATTTACGGATTGGAATCCTTCTGCATCATGACGTTGGTCTGTAATAGGATAGACGGTATGATCACGCAAATAAATTTGTTCTGTTTCAATGTCCTCTATCATCATATGTGTTAAAGCTTCTGTATTTCCGTTTTGTCTTGAACTGCCATGTATAACAAACATGTAATCATCCCTTTTCTTTTGCATGTTTTAGGAGTGAAACGTGTTTTTGCAAATTCGTTTGGATGTTGGAAAGCAATGAGATTTGCTTTGTTACTTCATTGAGTTTATCTTCGTAAAGCGTAAGGATACTGCTGCACGGATTGTCGTACAGGTGCGGTTCAATTTCAAGGCAGCGCAGCATCCTTGCCGTCTCTTCTAAATTTAAGCCAATTTGTAAGTACATTTGAATAAGCTCCACTTTTTCGATGGCACTTTCATCAAAATCACGGTAACCATTTGCAAGGCGCTTAGAAGGGAGTAAGCCCTTTTCTTCGTAATGTCTTAGTGATCTTTCACTAACGCCAGTTTCTTTTGATAATTCTCCAATTCGCAATGTATTTCACTCCTTTTACATGTATTGTAAACCTTCACACTAATGTGAAGGTCAATGCTGTTTTTTCGCAAAGGAATCTACATGATTTAAAAACACTTGAATAGCTTTAGACGGAATAAAATATTTGCCGCGCACGATGGAGAATGGACGGATGAGTTGTTCATTTGGAACTTCGACGTGGAATAGTTCTTTTGCTAGTAGCTCTTTCCGTACAGTCCAATCAGAAAGGATAGCGATGCCAAGCCCAGCACTAACAGCTTCCTTTACGCTTTGGATACTGCTGAATGTAAAGAATCGTTTCATTTTTAAATGGTGTTGATGAATAAAGCGGTCACTATAAGCGCGTGTACCAGAACCACTTTCTCTTAATACCCATACTTGATCTTGGAGTGAGCTTTCATTTATTTCATTTGTGCGGAGCAATGGATGATTTGGCGGGACGACGAGCTTCATTTCATCTTGCATAAATGTTTCAACGTCAACGTCAGCGTATACGACTTGCCCTTCTACTAAGCCGATATCAATTTGATTAGAACGAAGGCTTTGCAAAACGTCTTCTGTATTTGAGATAAAGGTATGAACTTCGACGTGTGGATTTTCATTTGCATAGTTAGCCAGTATTTTTGGAAGTAAGTATTCGCCAATTGTAAAACTAGCACCAATGCGCAGTGTTCCTGTTACAACGTTATGTAGTTCATTAATTTCTTGTTTCGCATCTTCGTAAAGAGAGAGCATTTGCTTTGCATGTATATATAATATGTTTCCAGCTTCCGTAACTTGGACGTGCTTCGGGGAGCGTTGAATAAGTGTAGTACCAAATTCGTTTTCTAAGTTGCGTATATGCATACTTACTCCAGGCTGTGAAAGGTTTAATAATTCTGCTGCACGAGAGAAGTGTTTCTGCTCAACGACAGTAACAAAAATTTTTAAAATGTCTACGTTCATATAATGGGCTCCTTTCTTTTTCTATTATCTTATCATAAGTATTTCTAATGATAGAGATTTGGTATTGGTATTAAACTTATTATAGAAACTCTCTTATAATGTAAGTAGAAAGAACATGCATGTTCCAATACGATTATTGGAGTGGTTCAAAATGGAACAAACACTTGTTATACAAAAGAAGAAGCGTTTTGGATTTTCGCAAGGAATTGGGATTACATTATTAATCGCAATTGCCGCGAAATATTTAGCAGAGCTTCCATTTTTAAATATTATGGGACAATTAGTAATTGCTATTCTAATTGGGATGGTTTGGCGTGCGGCAATTGGAGTCCCTCAAGATGCGATTGCAGGGACGAACTTTGCGAGTAAGAAGTTGCTGCGCTTTGGAATCATCTTACTTGGAATGCGATTAAATCTTGTTGATATTGCGAAGGCAGGGCCGAAAGTATTGGTCATCGCAGCGGTTGTTATTACATTTACGATTTTCGTTGTATATGGACTAACGAAAGTATTTAAGGTAGAAAAGAAACTTGGGATTTTAACAGCATGTGGTACAGCAATTTGCGGGGCGGCAGCGGTCGTGGCAATTGCGCCGCAAGTGAAAGCAAAAGATGATGAAACGGCAGTTGGGGCTGCAATTATTGCTATTTTAGGTACGATATTTACGCTTATTTATACGTTATTATATCCAGTGCTTGGCCTATCTCCATATGGTTACGGTGTATTCTCAGGGGCCACGCTGCATGAAATTGCTCATGTTATCGCAGCTGCGGCGCCAGGAGGAAGTACAGCTGTAGACATCGCAGTTATCGTGAAGTTAACGCGCGTTGCAATGCTCGTACCAGTAGCAATTTTAATTGGATTATGGTTTGGAAAGAGTGAAGGAAGCAAGGAAAAAAGATCGTGGCGCGACCTTCCAATTCCATGGTTCATTTTCGGATTTTTAGCGATGAGTGCAGTGCATTCGCTCGGGATTATTCCAGAAGTTGTTGCGGGATACATTGTTGTCATTGCTTATATGCTAATCGCAATGGCGATGGCAGGACTTGGTTTAAATGTAGAGTTTAAAACGTTCCGTAAGTTAGGAAGCAAAGCGTTCGTGGCGGGGCTGATTGGCTCGGTTTGCTTATCGGTTCTTGGATACGTTCTTGTATATGCGCTAGGATTTATGTAGTAGAGGAGAAAGCTGTTCCCGAAGGTATTTGGGGACAGCTTTTTCTTATGATTATAGTAGCGCTACGGATGTCGATATTTGTCGGTAAGTCGATATATTTGAAAAATCGCCGATATAAATGGAGTTGCGCTGATATATTTGGGAAATCGCCGATATAATTTAAGTTGCGCTGATATAAATTGAATTACTCTTGTACTTTATTAGAGTAGGTGTTCAGTGAAACATTTTTCTAAAATTTGTAAAGATATCTTTACTTATAACTGGAAAATATTTATAATTTAAGTAAAGATATCTTTACTTTTGAAGGTGGAGCCTATGGGTGTGAAAAATAAAATAAAAGAGTTAAGAAAGCAAAATCATATAACGCAAGTTGAAATGGCAAAGGCGATGCAAGTGACGCGGCAGACGATAGTGGCGATTGAAAACCATCATTACAATCCGAGTCTAGAGTTATCTTTAAAAATCGCCAAGTATTTTGGAGTGAAGGTGGAGGAAATCTTTACGCTGGAGTAAGGGGAGAGAAAATGAACGATAAGTTTGAGAGATTTCAATTAGAGTAAACGTTTAAATATATAAGGATTGGTTTTGATTTATTAATTAGTATCGCATCAACGAGCGTGTTAGCAACAAGGAATAATAGATAGAAAAAGGGGAACTGGGATGGGATTACCGGTGTTATGTGTCGCTACAGCTATATTTTCGCTTCTTTGGGGAATGCAAAACTTTTCTCGTAATCCAGTGCCGAGCATTTGTATTATGATTGGTACTGTAGGTTTATCGTATTATTTATTATTATTAGCCCATTATCATAAAACGGCAACGAGTGTTGTTGTTGGAGCAGTTATTTTATTTTGTGGGCGCGCCATACAAAAGGGGTCATTTCCATAAAAGCTGTTTATACACTTTGTATAAACAGCTTTTTGTATTTTTTTTACAAAACGCTTGAAAGTTACGTAACGTCATCTTTTATAATGAGAGGGAAGAGGTGATGGTAGTGATTTCAATACAAGAATTGACGAAAGAAACAGGGGTTACAGTACGTACACTACGTTATTATGATCAAATAGATTTATTAAAGCCGAGCGGAAAAACAGAGGGTGGACATCGGTTATATAGTGAAAATGACGTTATTCGTTTGCAACAAATTTTATTTTTGAAAGAAATGGGATTTTCATTAAAAGAAGCTGCGAATATGTTAGTAAAAGGTGAGCTGGATTTAAAAAATTCGCTTGAAAAACAACTTCGGTTTGTACAGGAAGAACAAAAGAAATTTAATCGAATGGAGCGTATTTTACAAGCAGTTGTTTATTCGGTAGATGTAGAGGGAGAACTTGATTGGAAAGTTATGTTTGAACTTATTCAGCTTTCAAAACAGTCTCCTCGTATACGTGAAATATTTCAAAATGAAGTATTTTCAAAGGAAGAACAAAAATTGCTTCAGAATTTGCCAAATATGAGTGAGGAAGATCCGAATGTTTTAGAATGGGTAGATTTATTAAAGCAATTACGTACTTTTATGAAAGACGGTAAAGAAGTCGCGAGTGATGAAGTACAAGAGGCAACGAAGAAATTACTGCAGAAATGTTTAGAAATGGCTAATGGTGACGAAGCGTTTTTAGATAAGTTATGGGAAGTTAGAAAATCGAAGGAAGATTCACAGAAAATGAGCATGTATCCAATTGAAGAAGAACTTTTAGTATATATGGATGAGGCTTTTCGTATTTATGATGAAAGGGAGAAGGATAAATGAGTATACTCGCAGAATATCGTTGGTATTTTTTAATTGGGGCAGAAATTGTATTTTGGTTATCAGCTATCGGTTTCTTTTTACTTCGCTACGGATTCCGTTTGAAAAGGGCGAGTTTTATTATGGGGATTGTACTCCTCGTAAATGAAGTATTTATTTTAACTTTAGGGGTAGTGGACTATTATCAAACAGGAAAGTTCTCTAACTTTCAGATTATTACTGTAATCATTTTATTATATGCAGTTTTCTACGGGAAAAAGGATTTAAAGAAGCTTGATATATTTGTACAAAAATCAGTTGCGAAATGGCGTAATGAACCGGCGCCTATTATTGAAGAACAGGTAGAATTAACAGGTATGGCCTATGCAAAGCAGGAAATAAAAAATTGGGTATTACATCTTGTTTTATTCGTTGGTGTGCACATATTCTTTTTCTTCGCGTATGGATTTATTCCATTTGAACAATGGGGTAATTGGTTAGAATCGGGAATCGTTTTAAATAAAGCTGCAAGTCGCGTGAGTCAAGTGTGGGCGATTATATTTTTAGTTGATACAGCGATTTCATTTTCATATGTGATTTTTCCGAAGAAGGAGAAAGGAAAAGAAAAGCTACTTTCATAGTTGAAAGTAGCTTTTCTGGTATACAAATAATTTTTATAGGAGAGGATGACAATAGGAAAAAGAACCAGTTTTATAAGTCTATTTCTCTTTAGTTTAGTAGCATGTTCACCATCTAGCACTACAATTGATAAGAAGAATGATGTCATTGTAAAGGGAGCAGGAATTCTCAATCTAGATAAATTTGAAAAGTTCGTTTTGAATGTCGAGCAAAGGGAAGTTGATAAAATAAGAATTGTACAGTATACCCTTGAAGGGGACCCGATTTTTCAAACGTTAGAGTATAGTGGGAACGATATATTTTATGTGTCAGATAATAGAAAAGACAAATTTGCTGGGAAGGATAAAGGGTTACATAAAGATAGTTGTAAAGGTATTGTTAAAGAGCAGCGCGAATCAGAAAGTACTTATCGGTTAATAGATTGTATGAATGAAGCTGGGCGCAATGGATATGACTTAGTATATGTACCTAAAAAATAGAATTAGTAGAGGAAGGAGGTATTTACTCCTTCCTTTTTCTATGTGTATATTGTCGAAAACTTTACCGAATATCTGTTCGTTTTTTTAGGTTTTTTATAGGTATTCGTGGTAAAATAATAATACAGATTTTTATGAGGAGGTCGGATTTTCTTGGAACGTCAATTTGAAATTGTCTCAGCGTATTCCCCGCAAGGTGATCAGCCGGTAGCTATAGAGAAGCTTGTAGAGGGAATTAATAGTGGAAAGAAAAAGCAAGTGTTGCTTGGAGCGACAGGAACGGGTAAGACATTTACGATTTCAAATGTCATTAAAGAAGTGCAAAAGCCAACACTTGTTATGGCTCATAATAAAACGTTAGCAGGGCAGTTATATAGTGAGTTGAAAGACTTTTTCCCGAATAATGCAGTTGAATATTTTGTTAGTTACTACGATTATTATCAGCCAGAAGCGTATGTACCACAAACAGATACGTTTATTGAAAAAGATGCGCAGATTAATGATGAAATTGATAAATTGCGTCACTCGGCAACGTCTGCATTATTTGAACGGGACGATGTAATTATCGTTGCGAGTGTTTCGTGTATATATGGCTTAGGTTCTCCAGAAGAATACCGCGAGCTAGTTGTTTCGCTTCGAGTTGGTATGGAAAAAGACCGTAATCAATTGCTTCGTGAACTTGTTGATGTACAGTATGGACGTAATGATATTGATTTCAAGCGTGGTACATTCCGTGTACGCGGAGATGTAGTTGAAATCTTCCCAGCATCACTTGATGAGCATTGTATTCGAATTGAGTTTTTCGGTGATGAAATCGATCGTATTCGTGAAGTAAATGCGTTAACAGGTGAAGTATTAGCAGAACGTGATCATGTAGCAATTTTCCCAGCATCTCACTTCGTTACACGTGAAGAGAAAATGAAGGTCGCTATTGAAAATATCGAAAAAGAATTAGAAGAACGTTTAAAGGAGTTAAATGATAACGGTAAGTTGTTAGAAGCGCAGCGTATAGAGCAACGTACACGTTATGATTTAGAAATGATGCGCGAGATGGGCTTTTGTTCAGGTATTGAAAACTACTCCCGTCATTTAACACTTCGTCCAGCGGGGGCAACGCCGTATACGTTATTAGACTATTTCCCGAAAGATTTCTTAATTGTTATGGATGAGTCGCACGTATCAGTACCACAAGTAAGAGCGATGTATAACGGTGACCAAGCACGTAAACAAGTGCTTGTGGATCATGGATTCCGTCTGCCATCGGCTCTAGATAATAGACCGCTTATGTTTGATGAGTTTGAAGAGAAAACAAATCAAGTTATTTACGTTTCAGCAACGCCAGGACCGTACGAGTTAGAGCAGTCACCAGAAGTAATAGAACAAATTATTCGTCCAACAGGGCTTTTAGATCCACCAATTGATATACGACCAATTGAAGGGCAAATTGACGATTTATTAGGAGAGATTCAAGATCGTATTGCAAAAAATGAACGTGTATTAATTACGACTTTAACGAAGAAAATGTCAGAGGATTTAACGGATTACTTAAAAGATGTAGGAATTAAAGTTAACTATCTTCACTCTGAAATTAAAACGTTAGAACGTATTGAAATTATCCGTGATCTTCGCCTCGGTAAATTTGATGTACTTGTCGGCATTAACTTATTGCGAGAAGGATTAGATATTCCGGAAGTATCACTTGTAGCTATTTTAGATGCTGATAAGGAAGGATTTTTGCGTTCAGAACGTTCATTAATTCAAACAATTGGTCGTGCCGCGCGTAATGAAAACGGCCGCGTTATTATGTATGCAGATCGTATAACGAAATCTATGGGGATTGCGATTGAAGAAACGAAGCGTCGTCGTAGTATACAAGAAGCTTACAATGAAGAGCATGGTATTACACCGAAAACGATTCAAAAAGGCGTTCGTGATGTTATCCGTGCAACGACAGCTGCTGAAGAGACAGAAACATACGAAGCAACTCCTTCTAAGAAAATGACGAAAAAAGAGCGCGAAAAGACAATTGCGAAGATGGAAGCAGAGATGAAAGAAGCAGCAAAAGCGTTAGACTTCGAGCGTGCAGCTGAACTAAGAGATTTACTATTAGAATTAAAAGCGGAAGGGTGAAAAAAGTGAGTAAGAGCAAGGATTTTATCGTTGTAAAAGGTGCTAGAGCACATAACTTAAAAAATATTGATGTAACCATTCCGAGAAATCAGCTTGTCGTTGTAACGGGATTGTCTGGTTCGGGGAAATCATCATTAGCATTTGATACGATTTATGCAGAAGGGCAGCGCAGATACGTAGAATCATTATCTGCGTATGCGCGCCAGTTTTTAGGACAAATGGATAAGCCAGATGTGGACACGATTGAAGGATTGTCACCAGCGATTTCAATCGATCAAAAAACGACGAGTCGTAATCCACGTTCAACTGTCGGAACGGTAACGGAGATTTATGATTATTTACGTTTATTATTTGCGCGAATTGGTACGCCAATTTGTCCAAATCATGGAATTGAAATTACATCACAAACAGTAGAGCAGATGGTAGACCGTGTTCTTGAATATCCTGAACGTACGAAATTACAAGTGTTAGCTCCTATCGTGTCTGGGCGTAAAGGTGCACATGTGAAAGTACTTGAAGATATTAAGAAGCAAGGATATGTTCGTGTACGTGTTGATGGTGAAATGCTTGATGTATCTGAAGATATTACGTTAGATAAAAATAAGAAGCATTCCATTGAAGTTGTAATTGACCGTATTGTTGTAAAAGAAGGAATCGCAAGCCGTCTTGCTGATTCACTTGAAAGTGCATTAAAGCTTGGCGGAGGCCGAGTGTTAATTGATGTAATGGGAGAAGAGGAACTTCTATTTAGTGAACATCATGCTTGTCCGCATTGTGGTTTTTCAATCGGAGAATTAGAGCCGCGTATGTTCTCATTCAACAGTCCGTTCGGAGCATGTCCTTCTTGTGATGGACTTGGTTCAAAGCTAGAGGTAGATTTAGAGCTTGTTATCCCGAACTGGGATTTATCGTTAAAGGAACATGCGATTGCGCCTTGGGAACCGACAAGCTCACAATATTACCCGCAACTTTTACAATCTGTATGTAATCATTATGGCGTTGATATGGATGTGCCTGTGAAAAATATACCGAAAGATTTATTTGATAAAGTGTTATACGGAAGCGGTGAAGAGAAGGTTTATTTCCGCTATGTAAATGAATTTGGTCAAGTAAAGGAAAATGAGATTTTATTTGAAGGTGTTATTCCAAATATTGAACGTCGTTATCGTGAAACGAGTTCTGATTATGTTCGTGAGCAAATGGAAAAGTATATGGCAGAACAAGCTTGTCCGAAGTGTAAAGGTGGACGCTTAAAGCCTGAGAGCTTAGCTGTATTTGTTGGCAATAAAACGATTGCTGACGTAACGAAGTATTCAGTTCAAGAAGTACAAGAATTCTTCTCGAATGTAGAGCTAACGGAGAAGCAACAAAAAATAGCTCATTTAATTTTAAGAGAAATTCAGGAGCGCGTTGGGTTCTTAGTGAACGTTGGTTTAGATTATTTAACGTTAAGTCGTGCCGCAGGAACTTTATCAGGTGGTGAGGCGCAGCGTATTCGTTTAGCGACGCAAATTGGTTCTCGTCTAACTGGCGTACTTTATATTCTTGATGAACCTTCAATTGGTTTACACCAGCGTGATAACGATCGTCTTATTCGTACATTGCAAGAAATGCGCGATTTAGGTAATACGTTAATTGTTGTTGAACATGATGAAGATACGATGATGGCTGCTGACTATTTACTTGATATAGGGCCTGGTGCAGGTATTCACGGTGGACAGGTCGTTTCAGCAGGGACGCCGGCTGAAGTGATGCAAGATGATAATTCATTAACAGGGAAGTATTTAAGCGGTAAAGAGTTTATTCCAGTTCCACTTGAAAGACGTAAAGGTGATGGACGTAAAGTAGAGATTGTCGGCGCAAAAGAGAATAACTTAAAGAATGCGAAAATGTCATTCCCGCTTGGTACGTTTGTAGCGGTAACAGGGGTATCTGGTTCTGGTAAAAGTACGATGATTAATGAAGTACTATATAAATCGCTAGCTCAAAAGTTATATAAAGCGAAAGCGAAGCCAGGTACTCATAAAGAGATTAAAGGTCTTGAACATTTAGATAAGGTAATTGATATTGATCAATCACCAATCGGTCGTACACCACGTTCTAATCCAGCGACGTATACAGGTGTATTCGATGATATTCGTGATGTGTTTGCACAAACGAATGAAGCGAAAGTGCGCGGATATCAAAAAGGACGTTTCAGCTTTAATGTAAAAGGTGGACGTTGTGAAGCGTGCCGTGGTGATGGAATTATTAAAATCGAAATGCACTTCTTACCAGACGTATACGTTCCGTGTGAAGTTTGTCATGGTAAACGTTACAACCGTGAAACGTTAGAAGTGAAATATAAAGATAAGAATATTTCTGAAGTGTTAGGGATGACAATTGAAGATGGAGTAGAGTTCTTCGCTAATATCCCAAAAATTAAGCGTAAACTTCAAACGCTTGTAGACGTTGGGCTTGGTTATATGAAATTAGGTCAACCAGCAACAACATTATCTGGTGGGGAAGCACAGCGTGTGAAATTAGCCTCTGAATTACACCGTCGTTCTACAGGACGTACGTTATACATTTTAGATGAACCAACGACTGGTTTGCATGCGCATGATATTGCACGTCTTCTAGAAGTGCTGCAACGTCTTGTTGAGAGCGGTGAGACGGTACTTGTAATTGAACATAATTTAGATGTGATAAAAACAGCTGATTATATAGTTGACCTTGGACCAGAGGGTGGAGATAAAGGTGGACAAATCGTTGCTTCCGGAACGCCAGAGCAAGTAGTGAAAGAAGAGCGCTCGTACACAGGTAAATATTTAAAAGAGATTTTAAATCGTGATAAAGCAAGAATGAAAGAGAAAATAAAAGAAGTAGAATTATCGCAATAAGTTTATTGATGAAAACCGGGTGGAAATGACGCTCGGTTTTTATTGTATAGGGGGAGAAGATGAAGTTTTTAGAGGTGTTAAGGAAGAAAAATATGAAAGTAAGAGAGTTTCAAAGTTGGGGTGTATATTTTCGAAAGCGCTGGGAGGATCACTTTGCAAATCATTTAAGTGATGAAGAAAAAGAAGACATTTTTCTTTATGGAGATAAGTATGGATGTGGGTATCTTTGGCACATATTTAGTTATGAGAAAAAGAAGTGTTTAGAGGGTAAAGAAGCAAAGAACACGTTTCATAATGAAGTGAAAAAGGATTGCTACATTTTCTACCAACACTGTGATGAGGTACTGTTAATAAAGGATGCGAGTTTGTTACATATGGATGATATATTGTGTGAGAGGGACGATGCGTATAAAGGTGATATCTATATTGTAGATAAAGAGTTCACTTGGACTTTTGTAAAAACTCATGAACATAGATGGTGCGGCCCTTATTTTACTAAGAAATGTTAGTAGGTATACAAGCATGAAAGATAGAATAAGTTGATATAAGTGTTCGTATCATACTTGCGTTTATTATCTATTAGCGTATGATGAAATATATATGTTTAAAAGGATGTGTAACGAAATGAGATGGATTGTATCACTTCTTGTAAATAGCGTTGTGTTAATCGCTGTATCGGGACTTTTAAAAGGGATTGCACCAGATGCATTTTACGTAGCAAATATACAAACTGCAATTATTGCGAGTATTATATTGGCGGTTTTAAATGTGTTCGTAAAGCCGTTTTTAATTTTAATTACGCTACCAATTACTGTTGTAACTTTCGGCTTCTTCTTAATTGTTATTAATGCGATTACGTTAAAAATAGCAGATTCATTATTAGGAGATGCTTTTAATATATCAGGATTTGGTGTAGCGATTGTTGCGGCAATTTGTATTTCAATTTTTAATATGATAATTGAAAAGGCAATTGTTGAGCCTCTATATGAAAAAAAGAGAAAGTGACAAAAAGAAAAACATTTCATTATTCGTATGAAATGTTTTTTTCTATTTATTAGAAACCGTATTTCTTGTTTTCAGAAAAAAATGGTACAATATCCGATAGAATGGAATTTTACATCAAACGAGACTGAACCCGCAGCGGAGTGGAGGTTTATACATATGCCGAAAGTAAGGACAAAAGATTTAATTGAACAATTTCAATTGGAGTTAATCAGTGGTGAAGAAGGTATTCATCGTCCAATTGATACAAGTGATTTATCACGACCTGGAATTGAAATGGCAGGATTTTTTACATACTATCCAGCAGATCGTGTGCAGCTTCTTGGTAAAACGGAGCTTACTTTCTTTGACACGTTAACGTCAGAGCAAAAACAAGAGAGAATGAAAGCGCTTTGTACTGAGGAGACGCCATGTATTATTGTAACTCGTAATCAAGATGTACCAGATGAGTTATTACAAGCATCACGTGAATCAGGTATGCCTTTATTACGTTCTTCTCAAACGACAACGAGATTATCAAGTCGTTTAACAAACTATTTAGAAGGTAAGTTAGCACCAACAACAGCTGTGCATGGTGTGTTAGTAGATATTTACGGCGTTGGTGTTTTAATTACAGGTCAAAGTGGTGTTGGTAAAAGTGAGACAGCTCTTGAGCTTGTAAAGCGTGGTCACCGTCTTGTTGCGGATGATAGTGTAGAAATTCGTCAAGAAGATGAAGATATGTTAGTCGGAAGTTCACCAGATTTAATCGAGCATTTATTAGAAATTCGTGGTCTAGGTATTATTAACGTTATGACGTTATTCGGTGCAGGGGCAGTACGAAATTATAAGCGTATTACACTTGTTATTAATCTTGAAATTTGGGATCAAAAGAAAAATTACGATCGCTTAGGTCTTGATGAAGAGAAGATGAAAATTATTGATACAGAGCTTACGAAGATTACACTTCCAGTTCGTCCTGGTCGAAACTTGGCTGTTATTATTGAAGTAGCAGCGATGAACTTCCGTTTAAAACGTATGGGAGTCAATGCAGCACAGCAGTTCTCTGAACGATTAATGAGTGCAATTGAGTTAGGAAATCAGGAGTAAACTTTGGAGAGGGAGGTCATATACATATGCTGTTAGCTTCTGTACCACAGCTTGACCGTGTAGCTATCCAACTTGGGCCGTTTCCTGTGTATTGGTACGGGATTATTATCGGTACAGGTGTGCTATTAGGTCTTTGGCTGGCAACTCGCGAGGGAGAAAGGCTAGGTATTCCAAAAGATACATTTGTTGACCTTGTATTAATTGCAGTACCGATCGCTATTCTTTTTGCGAGAATGTACTATGTTATTTTTGAATGGGAATATTACGCACAAAATCCGAGTCAAATTATTAATATTCGTCAAGGCGGTTTGGCGATTCATGGTGGTTTAATCGGAGCTGTTATTACCGGAATTCTTTTTGCGAAGCGACGCGGGGTTTCCTTCTGGAAGTTGGCTGATATTGCTGCACCAAGTATTTTACTAGGACAAGCAATTGGCCGATGGGGAAACTTTATGAACCAAGAGGCGCATGGTGATGAAGTAACGAGACAGTTTTTAGAAGGTCTTCATTTACCGGATTTCATTATTAATCAAATGTATATTGAGGGTGTGTACTATCATCCGACGTTTTTATATGAATCATTATGGAATTTTGCAGGCGTAATTTTACTACTTGCATTAAGAAAAGTGAATTTACGTCGCGGGGAGTTATTCTTCACATATTTAATTTGGTATTCAGTAGGACGCTTCTTCGTAGAAGGCTTACGTACAGATAGTTTAATGCTAGGACCACTTCGTATTGCACAAGTAATGTCAATTGGACTTGTTGTTATTTCTATTATTTTCATTATTGTGAGACGAAAAATGGGGCAAGCTGATAAAAGGTATTTAGAAAATTAGAGACAAGTAGCATCTTATTATAAGATGCTGCTTCTTTCATATTCAGGAAGGCGAAAGGACTAAGGCGATGAGAATAAATACCGTGTTATTTGATTTAGATGGAACTTTAATTAATACAAATGAACTTATTATTTCTTCGTTTTTACATACTTTAAATACATATTATCCAAATCAATATAAGCGTGAAGATGTGTTGCCATTTATCGGTCCATCTTTGCATGATACTTTCAGCAAGATTGATGAAAGTAAGGTTGAAGAGATGATTACTAGCTATCGCAAATTTAACCATGATCATCATGATGAATTAGTAGAAGAATATGAAACTGTATATGAAACAGTTCGAGAGTTGAAGAAGCAAGGTTATAAAGTTGGTATTGTTACAACGAAAGCGAGACAAACCGTTGAGATGGGATTACAGTTGTCAAAGCTTGATGAATTTTTTGATGTTGTCGTGACAATTGATGATGTAGAGCATGTGAAACCACATCCGGAGCCACTTCAAAAAGCGCTTGAAATATTAGATGCAAAACCAGAAGAGGCATTGATGGTTGGGGATAATCATCATGATATTGTCGGTGGTCAAAATGCGGGGACGAAAACAGCTGCGGTTTCATGGACGTTGAAAGGTAGAGCGTATTTAGAGGCTTACAAGCCGGACTTTATGCTAGATAAAATGAGTGATTTGCTACCGATTTTGTCTAATATGAACCGTTCATAAAGGTCCAAGTAAGTTAGTAGAGGAGCGAGCTAAGTGCGACGGACAACGCGCTATCCTGTTTCAGGAGAAAATTCGTTATGGAATGTGTATAAAACAGTGTCTTTTTGGAAGGTAATGAAAAACTTTATTATTATCCAAATTGCGCGTTACACGCCATTTTTATCCGTAAAAAATTGGTTGTACCGCACTTTTTTACGGATGAAAGTAGGAAAGAAAACATCATTTGCGCTTATGGTAATGCCGGATATTATGTTCCCAGAAAAGATAACTGTGGGAGAGAATTCGATTATTGGCTATAACACAACGCTTTTAGCACATGAATATTTAATTCGTGAATATCGACTTGGCGAAATCGTCATTGGAAATGAAGTAATGATTGGAGCGAATGTAACAATATTACCAGGTGTGAAAATTGGAGACGGTGCGACTGTCTCAGCTGGCACACTTGTTCATAGAGATGTACCGAGCGGTGCTTTCGTAGGTGGAAATCCAATGCGTATTATTTATACGAAAGAGCAAATGACCGCAAGAGAAGGTTCATGGTGAAAATGTAACATTTCTCCTCTTTTTTTATGAATAAAAAGGAAATAATTGAGTATAATATACTGTTTTGTTTTTTACGGAATCGTTTATACTTATAGATAGAAGAATGTGTGAACGAAGAAAACAAAAAACTGGAGGATATATGGGGAAAAATCAAAGGATATATAAGGAGAACGGACAAGTTATCTCTTTTAATCAATTAGCGGACTTCTTTTATAAAAAAGGGATGAGAGCTTACAAAGGACAAAAATTGCAAGATGCAATTAAATATTTTCGAAGAGCGGCACAAAGTGAGAAGGAGCCGTTTATTTTATGTCAATTAGCATCAGTATTATCTGAGGCTGGTGAATATCAAGAATCGAATCAAATCTTCTTAAAGTTAGTTAGATCTAATCCAGAACTTGAACAGTGCTATTATTTTATTGCAAATAATTATGCATATATGGGGTTATTTCAACAGGCGAAGAAATATGCAGATCGTTATTTAGAAGTTGCAAAAGAGAAGGAATTCGTAGAAGATACATTAGAACTTCTTGAGATTATGGAAGAAGAAGCAATGGGTGCGGAAGAGATTGAAGATGAAGATGATTTAATTGTTATGCAGGAAGAAGCGAATCGCTATATTCGTAATGGACAATTGGAAGAAGCAATTGCTACATTAGAAATTGTTACGAAAGATTATCCGGAATTTTGGTCAGGTCATAATAATTTAGCCATTGCACATTTTCAATCTGGTAATGTAGACAAAGCACTGAAGTTAACAGAAATGATTTTAGAGAAAAACCCTGGTAATATACATGCGCTTTGTAATACGCTTATTTTTCTATATTCAATTGGAGAGCATAAACAAGTAGAGGCATTAGCGGGACAGCTAGTTTCGGTATATCCGATTTCATTTGAACATCGTTTGAAACTGGGAACTACACTCGCAACAATTGGTTATTTCGAGCATGCATATAAGTGGTTCAAACTATTAAAGCGTCAAGGATATGAGGGAGACGTTAGTTTTTATTATTGGTTTGCATATTCTGCGTATATGGTGAAAGACCAGCAACTAGCTGAAAAAATGTGGCAATATGTCGTGGAATTACATCCTGATAAAAAGGGAAAAGAACCGTGGAATGCGCTGAATTTAGCAGATGAAGGGCAAAATGTGTTATTTGAAGAATTACGAAAATCATTTCAGCAAAGTGCGACGCTAGAAGAACAAATGCTAGCTTTATATTTAATGAATGAATTGTCAACGCCGGAGAAGGTTGGATTCTTCTTTGATATAACGCAAGCGAAGAACGGTGTTCCCATCGTATCGCAACTTGCAAAGTACTTCTTTTTACTTAATAGTCATAAGAGTATTCCAGCTGATTTACAGCAATTTGAGCAGTGCGCGAGAATTGCGGATGCATTATACAATTATACGAAAAAAGATGATGAATTAATCGAAGAGTGTTTACACTTTTGGTTTTGTACGTTCATACGTTTATATACATCTGGAGACATATTTACAAATGTGTACGGCTGGTCAGCTGCGATTGAATACATTGTACGCGGCGAACAAGGAAATAAAATGACACAGTCGGAGCTTGGAGATGTATATAATGTATCTGTAGCGACTGTCCGAAAGTATGTGCAAGCTGTTAAGCGTACGCACACATAAGATAAGCAAATCATTGGGAAAAAAATGATGCTAACAGTATAATGAGGGTAACTTAATTGTGTAGGAATGGATAGGAGTGAATAGTGTGTCAGAAGAAAAAATTTATGATGTCGTTATTATTGGTGCAGGACCAGCTGGTATGACAGCTGCAGTATATACATCTCGTGCAAATTTAAGCACATTAATGCTTGAGCGAGGTATTCCAGGTGGCCAAATGGCAAACACGGAAGATGTAGAAAACTACCCAGGTTATGAGTCTATTTTAGGACCAGATTTATCAAATAAAATGTTTGAGCATGCGAAGAAATTTGGTGCTGAATATGCATACGGTGATGTGAAAAAAGTCATCGATGGTAAAGAATACAAAACAATTATTGCTGGTAAAAAAGAATATAAAGCACGTGCAATTATCGTTGCAAGCGGTGCAGAGTATAAAAAAATTGGTGTACCGGGTGAAACAGAACTTGGCGGCCGCGGTGTATCATATTGTGCAGTATGTGACGGAGCATTCTTTAAAGGAAAAGAGCTTATCGTAATTGGTGGCGGAGATTCTGCTGTTGAAGAGGGTGTGTTCTTAACACGCTTCGCATCAAAAGTAACGATCGTTCACCGTCGTGACACGCTTCGTGCACAGAAAATTTTACAAGACCGTGCTTTCCAAAACGAAAAAGTAGATTTCATTTGGAATCACACTATAAAAGAAATCAACGAAGCAAGTGGTAAAGTAGGAAGTGTAACACTTGTGGACGTAAATAGTGGAGAAGAGAAAGAAGTCAAAACTGACGGCGTATTTGTATACATCGGTATGTTACCTTTATCAAAACCATTTGTTGAACTAGGTATTACAAATGAAAATGGTTACCTTGAAACGAACGAGCGTATGGAAACGAAAATCCCTGGTATTTTCGCAGCTGGTGATGTTCGTGAAAAAATGCTTCGTCAAATTGTAACTGCAACAGGTGACGGTAGTATTGCAGCGCAAAGTGCACAACATTACGTAGAAGAATTATTAGAGGAATTAAAAACTGTATCAGAAAAATAAGGGATAATATACCTTGTGAGAAGAAAGCTACCGACAGGAGCTTTCTTCTTTTTTTGTGTGAAAATGTCAAAGTTTTGTCAAAAAATATAAGGATTATAAGCTTTCTTATTGATATACTGGACTTTACGGAAAAAATCACTATAAGAAATGAGGAATTTATTCAGTATGGAATGGCGTAATATATATCGTGGATTTTGTATGGGCGTTAGTGATTTAATTCCTGGTGTGAGCGGCGGTACAATCGCTGTTGTGTTAGGGATTTATGAACAATTGCTTGCGGCAATTAGTGGATTCTTTAGTCGTGAATGGAAAAAACATTTAGGATTTTTAATTCCCCTTGCAGCTGGTGTGGCAGCGGCATTTTTAACGTTAAGTCACGTTATTAAATATTTACTTGCAAATCATTATGAACCGACTCAATTTTTCTTCCTCGGTTTAATTATTAGTATATTACCGATGTTAATGAGGGAAGCTGATGCAAAGTCGTCGTTTAAAGGTAAGCACATCGTTTTATTAATAGTTGCAGCAATTCTTGTTGCGATTACAGCTTTCTTTAAACCAGATAAGGCAGCAGATCCAATTACGACTTTAACAATTTTAAATGCAATTGGTTTATTTTTCGCAGGATGGATGGCTAGTATGGCAATGCTGCTTCCTGGGATTAGTGGATCGTTTATTTTATTAATTATTGGTGTGTATCCAACAGCAATTAACGCTTTAACTACACTTAACTTACCTTTAATCGTGGTTATCGGTGCTGGTGTTATGGTTGGATTTGTTGTAAGTAGTAAAGGCATTAGTTTTTTATTAGATCGTTATAAAAGTATGACATTTGCGGCAATTATTGGACTTGTAATCGGTTCGATTGTAATTGTATTCCCTGGGATTCCGACTGGTGGATTTTCAATTATAAGTTCAATCATTACCTTTATTTTAGGATTTGCGATTGTTACTTATTTCGGTAAGAAATAAGTACTTTAATCCCCTTGGCGATAAAAAGCGTTAAGGGGATTTTTCATGCTATTCATTAAAAGTCTAAGCATTTACATTGCTTGTTATAGAAAGCTTTTTTAAAATTGCTGAGTAGCATATGCTTAGCGAAAGAGGACTGGCTCCTTCGTTGTAGCAAACTGTTTTTGATAGTATAATGAAAGAAGTATGCAGTGAGGAATTTTACTGCAAGTAGCTGAGGTGAAGAAACATGCAAAGAGTGACAAACTGTGTGTTAATTAGAGATAATGAAGTACTCTTACTCCAAAAACCTCGCCGGAATTGGTGGGTTGCACCAGGCGGGAAAATGGAGCGTGGTGAGACTGTAAGAGATTCCGTTGTTCGCGAATATCGCGAAGAAACAGGTATTTATTTGAAAAACCCAGCGTTAAAGGGGGTCTTCACCTTTGTCATCCAAGAAGGTGATAAAGTTGTTTCTGAATGGATGATGTTCTCCTTTTTAGCGACAGATTTTGCAGGAGAAAACAAACTAGAGAGCGAAGAAGGCATCATTGGTTGGCATACATTTGATAAAATTGATGATTTAGCAATGGCGCCAGGAGATTATCACATTATTGATTATTTAATTAAAGGAAATGGCATAATCTACGGTACATTTGTATATACCCCAGATTTTGAGTTGCTTTCATATCGATTAGATCCGAGTTAAACCGTCAAGGAGAGGATACGATGACAGAGAATAATGATATAAAAATGGTAATTATTACAGGGATGTCTGGAGCTGGAAAAACAGTAGCTTTACAAAGTTTTGAAGATTTAGGATATTTTTGTGTAGATAATTTACCACCGATGTTATTGCCAAAGTTTATTGAGCTTATGGCGGATTCAAAAGGGAAAATGAATAAAGTGGCACTTGGTATTGATTTACGTGGCCGAGAGTTTTTCGAACATTTATGGGGAGCACTTGATGATTTATCAGAACGTACATGGATTATTCCTCATATTTTATTTTTAGATGCGAAAGATAGTACGCTTGTAACTCGTTATAAAGAAACGAGACGTTCGCATCCACTTGCACCAACTGGTTTGCCGTTAAAGGGAATCGAAGCAGAGCGCAATTTATTAACAGATATGAAGGCACGAGCGAATATTGTGCTTGATACATCGGATTTAAAACCGAAAGAATTACGTGAAAAAATTGTTCACTTGTTCTCAACAGAAACTGAGCAAGCATTTCGTGTAAATGTTATGTCATTTGGATTTAAGTACGGTATTCCAATTGATGCAGATTTAGTATTTGATGTTCGTTTTTTACCAAATCCATATTACATTCCACACATGAAGCCATTAACAGGACTAGATGAAGAAGTTTCTTCGTATGTACTGAAATTTAATGAGACACATAAGTTTTTAGAGAAGTTGACGGATCTGATTACTTTCATGCTGCCTCATTATAAAAGAGAAGGCAAAAGTCAACTTGTAATTGCAATTGGATGTACAGGTGGACAGCATCGTTCTGTTACGCTTACAGAATACCTTGGGAAACATTTGAAACCAGAGTATAGTGTTCATGTATCTCATCGTGATGTGGAGAAGAGAAAGGGCCATTAAGGGATGAAAAAAGAGAGAAAACCTAAAATTGTCATCATGGGAGGCGGAACTGGACTCTCTGTTTTATTAAGAGGATTAAAGCAATATCCTGTTGATATTACAGCAGTTGTTACAATCGCTGATGATGGTGGTAGTTCGGGTAGATTACGTGATGAGCTAGAAATTCCACCTCCAGGTGACATCCGTAACGTACTTGTTGCGTTATCGGATGTAGAGCCACTGGTGGAAGCTTTATTTCAGCACCGTTTCACAACAGGAGACGGACTGAAAGGTCATGCGTTAGGAAATCTATTATTGGCAGGTATGACCTCGATTACAGGAGACTTTTTCCATGCAATTACGGAAACAAGTAAAGTATTAAATGTCAGAGGACGTGTATTACCAGCAGCGAATCAAAGTGCGGTACTTCATGCGGAACTTGAAGATGGAGAAATTGTAACAGGTGAATCAAAGATTCCCTATTACGGAAAGAAGATTAATCGCGTCTTTTTAACTCCAGAAGATGTAGAGCCATTGCATGAAACGTTGGCTGAGATTAAACGAGCTGATTTACTTGTTTTCGGCCCAGGAAGTTTGTATACGAGTATATTACCCAATTTAGTTGTTAACAAAATTGGAGACGCAGTTCTTGCTGCAAAGGCGAAGAAGGTATATGTATGTAACGTTATGACACAAGCGGGTGAAACGATGGGATATACTGCTTTTGATCATGTGCAGGCGTTACACGATCATTTAGGGCAACCATTTATCAATACTGCAATTGTAAATAACCGTGAGATTCCTTGTGAATTACGTAAGTTATATGATGAAGAAATGTCTACACCAGTTGTAGTGGATGAAGAACGTTTTGTTGAAAATAATATTGATGTTATTCAAGAGGGATTAGCGAAGTATGATGATCATGTTGTAAGGCATGATACGTTAAAGTTAGCTTCCATTTTATATTCATTGTTATAAATATGCGTTGCCTCGTTTGAGGTAGCGCTCCTCATTCATATAGGACAAGAATTTTGTTCCATAATAATCGTATAAGGAGGTGTTGACTGTGTCATTTGCATCAGAAACAAAGAAAGAGTTGACGAATCTTGAGATGAAGGAATGCTGTGAGAAAGCAGAATTATCAGCGTTACTTCGAATGAACGGGTCGCTTTCTTTTTCAAACCGTCGTCTATCTATCGATATTCAAACGGAAAATGCGGCAATTGCAAGAAGGATTTATACGCTTTTGAAAAAAGGATATGACGTGACGGTAGAATTACTTGTTCGTAAAAAAATGCGATTGAAGAAAAATAATGTATATATTGTGCGGCTTGTTGAGAAGTCTCGCGAAATATTAGCTGATCTTCATATTGTTCGAGATGACTTTTCATTTATTCGAAATATATCACAAGAATTGATTGAGAAGAAGTGTTGTAAACGATCGTATTTACGCGGAGCATTTTTAGCAGGTGGTTCAGTAAATAACCCAGAAACATCATCTTATCATTTAGAAATCTTTTCGTTATATAAGGAACATAATGATGCTATATGTGAACTGATGAACGGATTTGATTTAAATAGTAAGACGCTGGAGAGAAGAAAAGGGTACATTACGTATTTGAAAGAAGCAGAAAAAATTACAGAGTTTTTAAATATTATAGGTGCTCATAATGCACTTTTAAGATTTGAAGATATTCGAATCGTACGTGATATGCGTAATTCTGTAAATCGTTTAGTGAACTGCGAAACAGCTAATTTAAATAAAACAATTGGTGCAGCACTAAGGCAGATTGAAAATATTCGTTACATTGATGAGACAGTTGGTCTTGATATATTGCCGGATAAACTACAAGAGATTGCACAATTACGAAGAGATTATCAAGATGTAACATTGAAAGAGTTAGGTGAGATGGTATCCGGGGGGAAGATTAGTAAGTCGGGTATTAATCATCGTTTGCGTAAAATCGATGAAATTGCAGAGAAATTACGCGCGGGGGAAACGGTAGCAAAAAAATAAGAGGTTAAAGGGGAAAT
Source organism: Bacillus sp. EKM501B (assembly GCF_011800505.1). NCBI lineage: Bacteria > Bacillati > Bacillota > Bacilli > Caryophanales > Bacillaceae > Bacillus > Bacillus sp. EKM501B. The sequence goes on from NZ_JAALFZ010000003.1 coordinate 119,890, forward strand.
GGAGCTGTGGTTCAAAAACGAGTTCAGGTTTCATTAAAAAACGGTTTACAAGCACGTCCGGCTGCGTTGTTTGTACAAGAGGCAAATCGCTTTCATGCAGATATCTTCATCGAGAAAGATGGAAAGACAGTAAATGCAAAGAGCATAATGGGGATTATGAGCTTAGCAATTGGAACTGGAAGCATGATAACAATTACAACAGAAGGTTCAGATGCAGAAGAGGCTTTAGAAGCATTAGCTGCATATGTACAATAAAAAGCTATCGCGTATATGCGATAGCTTTTTTGTTGTCTGTGCGAATTAGCGAGGAGGGGTATTTAAGGGGTACGTGCTTGTCGAGAATTGTCGGTAAGTCGATAAGTTATGTCGAAACGTCGATATATTAAAATAATCGCCGATATAATCGGAGTTGCGGTCGATATATTTGAAAAATCGCTGATATATTTAGAGAGATACTGGATGGGGTATGTGAGCGGGGAACAATATATAAAAGAAGCGCCCAATTATAGGGCGCTTCCACTTTTAGTTGTATCCAGCTCCAGCGACCTGCGATTCTAAACGAGCCGCTTTCGCTTTTAGTTATTAACGATTTGTAAAGATTTTATCGATTAAACCGTATTCTAAAGCTTTTTCTGCTGTCATGAAGTTGTCGCGGTCTGTGTCGCGTTGTAGTACTTCAAGTGGTTGACCAGTGCGGTCAGCAAGAATTTGGTTTAGTTTTTCACGTAAGAATAGGATACGTTTTGCAGCGATTTCGATTTCAGTCGCTTGACCTTGTGCTCCGCCAAGTGGTTGGTGAATCATTACTTCACTGTTTGGAAGTGCATAACGTTTTCCTTTTTCACCTGCTGCAAGTAAGAATGCACCCATAGATGCTGCCATACCGATACAGATTGTTGATACTTGTGGTTTAATAAACTGCATTGTATCATAGATTGCCATACCTGCTGTGATAGAACCACCAGGGCTGTTGATGTAGATGTGAATATCTTTTTCTGGATCTTGAGATTCCAAGAATAAAAGCTGGGAAACGATTGAGTTAGCTACGTTGTCATCAATTGCACTACCAAGCATAATGATGCGGTCTTTTAATAGTCGAGAGTAAATATCGTAAGCGCGTTCTCCACGATTTGTTTGTTCAATTACTGTAGGAATTAAATTCATCTGTTATTTCCTCCTTATAAAGCTTTCTTAGTCTTATAATACAATTATGGTCAATAAAGGTCAAACGAAACCACTTTAAATCAAAAAAATATGTAGTTGTACCATGAAATATTCGCTATGTTTTCGAAATTCCCTGCTTATGTATCTTCAACATCATAACCGAATTACATAAATTTAAACGTTATGAAAACTGGAGAAAAAAGAAAAGAACGCCTTTTAACTGAAGCGTTCTTTCGATAATTAGTCTTTTAAAAGATAGGTTACTTTATTTAAAATCTTTTCGATTTGTTTCGCGTTTTTACTATACATTTCGCTTGCTGATTTCGACTTTGTTTCTAGGGAAAATAGTTCAAGATCAGCATGACATTTTTTTAAAGATGCTAATAATAAAGGTTTATTTTGAGGAGAAGGCATTTGGAGTTTGTCATTGTAAATGTCGATAGTAAGTTGTCCGTATGAATCCACTTGACCGAGGAAGACATTTTCAATAACAACACCGAGTTTTTCTAATTCTGAATGTAGCCAAGCGCGGTTATGTCCGCTTGCTGAAAGAGGTTCATCTAGTACATTTCCATCCATAATAACAGTTTGTGGTTCTTTCTCGTTTGGTACTTTTAAACCGATATCTTTTGCTGTAAGTGGCTGGGAATCTTTCTTTAATAATACATTTAATTCTCCGCTCGGTTCTAAGACAGCAAATTCGACTTCAGCTACGCTGAACGCACTTTTTCCACGGAGAAGTTCCAGTAATTCGTCACTCGTATATTTTTCTTTCTTTAAGTTATCTTCGAGTATCTTTCCGTCTTTTATTAATACGGTAGATTTCCCTTCAAAGAAGTCCCGAGCTGTTTTGTTCTTTAAAGAGAGGATTCCTGTTAAAAAAGGTACCACAGCGAAAATGAGTATCGCAAAGACGCCGTGAAAAAATTTTGAATCGAGCCCTGTAGATACTTGGGCAGCGATGTCACCAATCGTCATTCCGGCTATGTATTCAAAAAAGGAAAGCTGAGAGATTTGTCTTTTCCCTAACCATTTCGTAATAGCGAATAAAATAATTAATATGAATACAGAGCGAAGAATGACAAGTGTCCATTCCGGCAGGTGAGACATAGTCGTTTCCTCCAGTCTACTTAAAACCCTTTATATTGAGGTTCTTCACGTTCTAATACTGAAATTCTATCCTTTAAATCAGCGATGACGCTGTCCATTTCTAACATACATTCATGAAATACGCGTTTTGATTCTTCGTCTTGTGAATTTAATGAAAGGGAGCTTAAACTTGCTTGAGCGCCCCTTACACTAGCAAGGCAAGTTTTTACGCTAGCGATAACAGTCATATAAACACCTCTTATCCTTTCGGTTTGAATAACAATGCTCCAATGAAGCCGAAAATAATAGCCGCTGATACACCGGCGCTCGTTACTTTAAACATGCCGGTAATAACGCCAACGATGCCATGTTTTGCAGCTTCTTCCATTGCGCCATGAACGAGGGCATTACCAAAGCTTGTAATAGGTACGGTTGCCCCGGCTCCAGCGAAATCAATTAATGGCTCATACAAATTAAATCCATCTAATATAGCTCCAGCAACAACGAGTGTTGCCATTGTATGAGCAGGTGTTAGTTTGCCGACATCAAACATAAGTTGGCCGATTACACATATAAGTCCGCCAATGACGAAAGCCCAGAAAAAAATCATTGCGTTGCACCTCCAAATTCAATCGAAACGGCGTGAGCGATACACGGAATTGTTTCTTCTTGTTGGAATGTAAGTGGAGATAGTAAAGCGCCTGTCGCAACGACAAGTATTTTTTTGAACTCTCCTCTTTTCATTCGGTTTAATAAATGACCGTATACGACTGTTGCGGAACATCCAGGTCCGCTAGCACCAGCTATGACAGGTTGTCCTTCTCTATAAATGATAATTCCGCAATCTTGAAATTGTTCGCTCGTTACTTTCGTTCCGTGTTTATGTAGTAAGTCATAAGCAATTTCGCGTCCTACATGTCCGAGATCACCTGTTACGATTAAATCGTAGTAAGAGGCATCAATTTGACGTTCACGTAAATGGGCTTCAATTGTATCAACTGCAGCTGGAGCCATTGCGCCTCCCATATTAAACGGATCCGTTAATCCCATATCAACCACTCGGCCGATTGTTGCAGAGGTTACTCTTGGACCGTGTCCAGTATCGCTTAAAATAGCGGCTCCTGCTCCGGTTACTGTCCACTGTGCAGTAGGCGGCTTTTGTCCACCGTATTCGGTAGGGTAGCGGAACTGTTTTTCTACAGCTGTATTATGGCTTGAAGCTCCAGTTAATAAATATTTTGCACCTTTTGCATTTACGATACTTGCCCCAAGTGCTAAACCTTCCATAGAAGTAGAGCAAGCCCCGAATAATCCGAGATAAGGAGTCCCAAGTGTGCGGCAAGCAAAGCTTGTTGGAGTAATTTGATTAATTAAATCTCCTGCGAGTACGAATTGAATATCATCTTTACGAAGCTCTGCTTTTTCAGTAGCGCGACTACAAGCTTCTTCGAATAAAATCTTATGTGCTTTTTCATAGGAATCTTGTCCGAGCCATAAATCTTCATGAAGGATATCGAAGTCTTCTGGGATGTTCCCCTTTGCTTCAAATGGTCCACCGACAACCCCTGTTGAAATAATGACTGGTTTGTTTTCAAATACCCACGTTCGGTGTCCTTGTAACATTTATAGCCCTCCCCATTGAACGAGAATAGTTTTAATAAGTGCGATGACGAAAGCGGAAAATACACCAAATAAAATAACAGAACCAGCTAGTTTAAACATATTACCGCCGACACCAAGTACAAAACCTTCCGTTCGGTGTTCAATACACGCGGAGATAACAGAGTTACCAAATCCAGTGACAGGTACAGCTGTTCCAGCACCTGCAAACTGACCGAGACGATCGTATACACCGAATCCGGTTAGCAACATTGAGATAAAAATGAGAGTTGCGACTGTTGGATTTCCTGCTGAACGTTCGGTAAAATCGAAATACGTAATATAAAAAGTTGATATCAGTTGCCCGATTAGGCAGATAAAACCACCAACGAAAAAGGCCTTTAAACAATTTTTTAGAACAGGGCGTTTCGGTTCGCGTTCTTGCTCAAATTTTTTGTATTCCTGTTGTACAGGGGTTAAGTTTTTATCTTTACTTGACATTGCAATCCTTCCTTTTCTATTCGAAAGCGTTAAGTGTTAGATTCCATTTCTGATCCGATTAGCTTTAACTGTTTTTTGATCTCATCTTTAGATACTTCTTTTTTCTTAATTTTGTTTGCAAGCTTTTCGAGTAACATAAAGATTTTTTTATCTGTACTAACACGAACATCGAAAGTAGGATATTCATCACTTAGTTGCTTTTGAAGTTTCTTGCGCAAAGGTTTTAATCCAAACCTTTCATGATGCTCAGGTATAACCGCTATGTAGAGATCTAAATTTGAATTCACTGCTGCGCTTTTTATAATTTCATCCATAGCGAGGGCCTTTTTCTTAGCTCCTTGCGATATAGATTGATTAAAGGATTCTGTACTCATCTTTGTTAATTTTGGACCCTTTTCTTTTTCTGTTCGTTTTGTTTCTTCTTTCTTTACCTTTTTATCTAATGGGCTATGATCACAACCGGTAAAAGAACTAAATAGAAGTATAAATAACGCGGTTATAAGTCCAATCTTTCGCATAATCATCATTCCATTTCTATTGCAATATGTAATGTGATAGAAAAAGGATGACTGCATATCATCCTTTTTCTATTTCACAGCAAGATTGGTTCGTTATTGCTGTGAGTATTGTGGTTCTTCTTGTTGGACTTCTTCAACACGTGGGTTTAAAGAATCGATAATCGTTTGTGTTTGCTGCGCAGCTGTTTGGAAAAGTTGCTTAGCTTGTTGGTTATCCGTATCAAGAGCGAATCCCTCTAAGCTAGCTTGTGCACTTTTTAATCCAGAAACAGTCTGCTTTAATTTTGTAATTACAGTCATTGAATGAAGCCCCCTTTGGAATATCAATTCAAAGATTATAATTTGTGAGTTGGGGAGAATTTATGATTGGAAAATTTAGGGGTGGAATGGATTTTATATGCTTTTAGCTAAGATGCATAAGGTATTACAGGGATATTTTTATTGATTTAGATGGATTTTATTGCTATTATTATGAGAAGAAAATGAAGTGTTTTCTATAATCATGCGCCCATAGCTCAGTCGGATAGAGCGGTGGTTTCCGGTACCACGTCTGCCGGGGGTTCGAATCCCTCTGGGCGCGTCAAAAAGTCCTAACTTACGTTTTGTAGGTTAGGACTTTTTTTATTTACCTCTTGTTATATCTAGTAATAAGATTTACTATTAGTACTTGATAATAATTTTTAACTTTATTATTTTCTTTCAATATTATTCAAATTTCGGTTGTAAGTTGTAAATCTCATTAATACATATAAATTAATAATATTTTGGAATGGGTGTCTGCGTGAGGATTCTCCTTTTACCAAACTTATTGTACAATAGAAACAAGGGGGAGATTAGTTTGAAGGCAAGTCTTTTACAAGAACAAAGCTTACGTTTGGCAATGACACAAGAGTTAAGGCAAGCGATTACAATGCTCCAGTATAATGTACAAGAATTATCGGAGTTTTTGTATGAGCAATCGTTAGAGAATCCCCTTATTGAGTTAGGTGGTTTTGAGAGGGAGAAGAAAAAGAGCTCTAACAACAGTAAAAGTACCAGCAAACAAGTCGAGAATCAGATGGAGATCTACAGTGTGGATTCTACAACGATTCAGCAACATTTATTAAATCAAATACAGTATTATAAAATAGATGAAGAAGAGCGAAAAGTAGCTTCTTTCATTATTATGAACATGGATGGAAATGGATATTTACAAGAAACGAATGAAGAGTTAGCAGAGCTCCTTTCTGCACATATTCATGTAGTCGACCGTTCTGTAGAGCTTGTCCAATCACTGGAGCCAGCAGGGGTAGGGGCGCGTAATATTCAGGAATGTTTAACCTTACAATTGAAGCGCTTACAAAGACGTAATGGATTAGCAGAAGAGGTTGTAGAAGATCATTTCGCTTATTTTGTGAAGAAAGATTGGCGAAAGCTCGTTCAAGTGTTGAAATGTAGTAATGAGGAATTGCAGAGTGCGGTAAATTGTATAACGTCATTACAACCAAAACCAGGTCTTGCGTTTTCTTCAGATAAACCACTTTACATTGTACCTGATATGGCGGTGAAAAAAGATGGCGATCGCCTCGTTTTACAAATGAATGAGAGAAATATGCCGAGAATTGAAATTCATTCTGAATATAGTGCGCTTCTTAATAATAGTGAAAGTGAAGTAGCATCTTACGTATCAGAAAAGTATCAGCATGTGCAGTGGATTATGCGCAGTTTGAAGCAGAGAAAACAGACATTGCTGCAAGTAATGACTATTATTATGGAAAAACAACGTGATTTCTTCTGGAAAGGTCCAGAGTATTTAAGACCTCTCGCTTTAAAAGAGGTAGCGGAAGAGTTAAGTGTGCATGAATCGACAATTAGTCGTGCGACGCGAAATAAATATGTGCAAACACCACACGGTTTATTTGAGATGAAATCGTTCTTTAGCAATGCCGTTTCGACGACTGAAGATGAAGCAGTTTCTACAAAACGTGTAAAACAATTTATTCAAACGCTAATTGGGGCAGAGGATAAGAAAAAGCCACTTTCAGATCAAAAGATTTCAAAATTATTAGAAGAAGAGCATGAAATTGTTATTTCTCGAAGAACAGTGGCGAAGTATAGAGAACAAATGCATATCCCAGCTTCGTCATTACGAAAAACGATCGGATAGGTGAAGAAGATGAAAGTTGTACTGTATACTAAAAAAGATTGTGGCCTTTGCGTGAAGGCGAAACAAGTTTTACAGGAAGTACAATGTGAATATTCTTTTCAAATCGAGGAAATAGATATATATGAAGATAATGACCTTTTAGAAAAATATCACTTAATGATTCCGGTTGTAGAAATGGACGGAAAACAAGTAGAATATGGTAACATTCACAAAGGTGTCATAATAAACTATATAAAGAATGCAGTTAAGAGTTGAATAAGTTTCTATCTCCTGTTACAATAATACACGTAGCAGGGATTATTTTTTTAACCTATGTGGGACACAAAATGTCACTACGGGACGTAAAGTGACCACAAGGGAAAATGAACCGATGTAGTGAGGAGAAAAGATATGCGCTCATGGATTCAGAATACAAAAAAATTATTACCTGATCTGCTACCTGTTATGCAAACGAGAATGCAAATTCTTCAATACATTAGGCTCATGCAGCCGATTGGAAGAAGAAACTTATCAGCAAGTCTCGGTATGACAGAACGAGTATTGCGAAGTGAAGTTCAAGTTTTGAAAGAACAAAACTTAGTTCACGTCGCTTCTTCTGGAATGACTTTGACAGAAGAAGGAACAGCTTTAGTTCTTGCTTTGGAAGACTTTATGAAAGAAATTTCCGGGTTAAAGGTTTTAGAAAAGCAACTTAAGGAAACATTAGACTTGGATGAAGTTTTCGTTGTCCCTGGTGATAGTGATGAATCACCTTGGGTCAAACTGGAGATGGGCCGTGCTTGTGTGACTTGTATAAAAGACCGTCTGACAGCGAATAATATCGTTGCTGTGGCTGGAGGAACTACGCTAGCTGCTGCTGCGGACATGATGCAACTTGATTGCAAAGATTTACATATGCTGTTTGTCCCAGCACGTGGTGGAATTGGAGAAGGTGTTGAATTAGAAGCCAATACCATTTGTGCCAAGATGGCGCAAAATACGATGAGTAATTATCGCTTATTGTATGTTCCAGACCATGTTAGTAGCGAAGCATATGCGTCTATTGTGACAGAGCCTTCCGTGAAAGAAGTTCTTGAGTTGATTCGATCTTCCAATATCGTCATTCATGGAATAGGTGATGCGTTAACAATGGCACGTCGCAGAAGTACTTCAGAAGCAGATTGGTTAAAGATTCAGGCAAGCGAAGCAGTTGGCGAAGCTTTCGGTTACTACTTTAATGAAGAAGGAAATGTTGTTCATAAAGTAAGAACAGTTGGTATGCAACTAGAGGACTTACAAAATGTATCTCATGTTGTTGCAGTCGCTGGAGGTTCTTCAAAGGCAAAAGCAATACAGGCTGTAATTAAACAAGGGCACACTTCAATTCTAATTACAGATGAAGGTGCAGCAAAACAGTTAACAAAGGGTTTTACCCTTTAATATAATCCCCCAAGGAGGAAATTCAAATGACTAAAATTGGTATTAATGGATTTGGACGTATCGGACGTAACGTATTCCGCGCAGCTCTTAACAACTCTGAGGTAGAAGTAGTAGCAATCAACGACTTAACAGATGCTAAAACATTAGCTCACCTTTTAAAATATGACACAGTTCACGGAACTTTAAATGCAGAAGTATCTGCTAACGAAAACAGCATCGTTGTTAACGGTAAAGAAATTAAAGTTATCGCTGAGCGTGACCCAGCTCAATTACCATGGAGCGACTACGGAGTAGAAGTAGTAGTAGAATCTACTGGCCGTTTCACTAAAAAATCAGATGCTGAGAAACACTTAGGTGGATCAGTTAAGAAAGTTATCATCTCAGCTCCAGCTTCTGACGAAGATATCACTGTAGTTATGGGTGTTAACCACGAACAATACGATGCAGCTAACCACAACGTAGTATCTAACGCTTCTTGTACTACAAACTGTCTAGCTCCATTCGCTAAAGTATTAAACGAAAAATTCGGCGTAAAACGCGGAATGATGACAACAATTCACTCTTACACTAACGACCAACAAATCTTAGACTTACCACACAAAGATTTACGTCGTGCTCGTGCAGCAGCTGAAAACATGATCCCAACATCTACTGGTGCAGCTAAAGCTGTAGCATTAGTATTACCAGAACTTAAAGGTAAATTAAACGGTGGCGCTGTACGTGTTCCAACTGCTAACGTTTCTCTAGTTGACTTAGTTGTTGAACTTGACAAAGAAGTAACAGTTGAAGAAGTAAATGCAGCATTCAAAGCAGCAGCTGAAGGCGAATTAAAAGGTATCCTTGGATACAGCGAAGAGCCATTAGTATCTATCGACTATAACGGATGTACAGCTTCTTCTACAATCGATGCATTATCTACAATGGTAATGGAAGGTAACATGGTTAAAGTACTTTCTTGGTACGATAACGAAACTGGTTACTCTAACCGCGTAGTAGACCTAGCAGCTTACATGACTTCAAAAGGTCTTTAATTCTTAATTATATAAGTTATCAATGACAAAACGAGGGAGAGGGTTTGTTCCCTCTCTCTCTTCTTTCGTTTTAAAAGCAAATGTGTTAAGCTTTTGAGTGGGTTTTGTCAATCCTAACTAGTAGTCGGAGGGAAATCCAATGAACAAAAAATCAATTCGTGACGTAGATTTAAAAGGTAAGCGTGTATTTTGCCGCGTTGATTTCAACGTACCTATGAAAGAAGGTAAAATTACAGATGAAACTCGTATCCGTGCAGCTCTTCCTACAATTCAATATTTAGTAGAGCAAGGTGCGAAAGTTATTTTAGCAAGTCACTTAGGCCGTCCAAAAGGTCAAGTAGTAGAAGAAATGCGTTTAACTCCAGTAGCAGCACGTTTAGGCGAGCTTCTTGGTAAAGACGTTAAAAAAGCGGACGAAGCATTCGGACCAGTTGCACAAGAAATGGTTGCAGCAATGAACGAAGGCGACGTATTAGTTCTTGAAAACGTACGTTTCTATGCGGGCGAAGAAAAGAACGATGCAGAACTTGCGAAAGAATTTGCAGCACTTGCTGACATCTTCGTAAACGATGCATTCGGTGCAGCTCACCGTGCTCACGCTTCTACAGCAGGTATCGCAGACTACCTACCAGCAGTATCTGGTCTATTAATGGAAAAAGAGTTAGATGTACTTGGTAAAGCACTTTCTAACCCAGAACGTCCATTTACAGCTATCATCGGTGGTGCGAAAGTAAAAGATAAAATCGGTGTAATTCGTCATCTATTAGACAAAGTAGATAACTTAATCATCGGTGGTGGACTTGCTTACACATTCGTTAAAGCTTTAGGTCATGAAATTGGTCTATCTCTATGTGAAGACGACAAGATCGAACTAGCTAAAGAATTTATGCAACTTGCAAAAGAAAAAGGCGTAAACTTCTACATGCCAGTTGATGTTGTAATCACTGAGGAATTCTCTGAAACTGCAACAACTAAAATCGTTGGTATCGACTCTATCCCTTCTAACTGGGAAGGCGTGGACATCGGTCCTAAAACACGTGAAATTTATGCAGATGTAATTAAAAATTCTAAGCTTGTTGTATGGAATGGACCAATGGGTGTATTCGAAATGACTCCATTCGCAGAAGGTACAAAAGCAGTAGGACAAGCATTAGCAGATGCAGAAGATACATACTCTGTTATCGGCGGTGGTGACTCTGCAGCAGCTGTTGAAAAATTCGGTATGGCTGATAAAATGAGCCACATTTCTACTGGCGGCGGTGCGTCATTAGAATTCATGGAAGGTAAAGAGCTTCCAGGTGTAGTTTGTCTTAACGACAAATAAGTAGCAGCCAAAGAAAAAGGACGGTGCAAAGCATGCGTAAACCAATTATCGCAGGTAACTGGAAAATGAATAAAACTCTATCTGAAGCAGTTAGCTTCGTAGAGGAAGTTAAAGGTCAAATCCCAGCAGCTTCAGCTGTTGATGCAGTAGTTTGCTCTCCAGCTCTATTCTTAGAGCGCCTTGTAGCAGCAACTGAAGGAACTGACTTACAAGTAGGTGCACAAAACATGCACTTCGAAAAAAATGGTGCATTCACTGGCGAAATTAGCCCAGTAGCACTTAGCGACTTAAAAGTTGGCTATGTAGTACTTGGCCACTCTGAGCGTCGTGAAATGTTTGCTGAAACAGATGAGTCAGTAAACAAAAAGACTATCGCAGCATTTGAACATGGTTTAACACCAATCGTATGTTGTGGTGAGACTTTAGAAGAGCGCGAAAGCGGAAAAACATTTGATCTAGTAGCAGGTCAAGTGACAAAAGCACTTGCAGGTTTAACAGAAGAGCAAGTTAAAGCAACTGTTATCGCTTATGAGCCAATCTGGGCTATCGGTACAGGTAAATCTTCTTCTTCTGCAGATGCAAACGAAGTATGTGCGCACATCCGTAAAGTTGTTGCAGAAGCTGTTTCTCCAGAAGCTGCAGAAGCTGTTCGTATCCAATACGGCGGTAGCGTAAAACCAGAAAACATTAAAGAGTATATGGCACAATCTGACATCGACGGCGCTTTAGTTGGCGGTGCTAGCTTAGAGCCTGCTTCGTTCTTAGGTCTTCTGGGGGCGGTAAAATGAGAAAGCCAACAGCTTTAATCATTCTTGACGGTTTCGGACTTCGTGAAGAAACTTACGGGAATGCTGTAGCACAAGCTAAGAAACCTAATTTTGATGGTTACTGGAACAAATTCCCTCACACAACGCTTACAGCTTGTGGCGAGGCAGTAGGTCTTCCAGAAGGTCAAATGGGTAACTCTGAGGTTGGTCACTTAAATATCGGTGCTGGCCGCGTAGTATATCAAAGCTTAACACGCGTTAACGTTGCAATTCGTGAAGGCGAGTTCGATAAGAACGAAACTTTTCAAAATGCAATTAAAAGCGTAAAAGAAAAAGGTACTGCACTTCATTTATTCGGTTTACTTTCTGACGGTGGTGTGCACAGTCACATGAACCATATGTTTGCTCTTCTTCGCTTAGCAGCAAAAGAAGGCGTGGAGAAAGTTTATATCCATGCATTCTTAGACGGCCGCGATGTTGGACCACAAACAGCAAAAGGTTATATCGATGCAACGAATGAAGTAATTAAAGAAACAGGAGTAGGACAATTCGCGACTATCTCTGGTCGTTATTACTCTATGGACCGTGACAAGCGTTGGGATCGCGTAGAAAAATGTTACAGTGCTATGGTGAATGGTGAAGGACCTACTTATAAATCAGCAGAAGAGTGTGTAGAAGACTCTTATGCTAACGGTATCTATGATGAATTCGTATTGCCGTCTGTAATTGTTAACGAAGATAACACGCCAGTTGCAACAATCAATGATGATGATGCAGTTATCTTCTATAACTTCCGTCCAGACCGTGCAATTCAAATTGCTCGTGTATTTACAAACGAAGACTTCCGTGAGTTCGATCGTGGTGAAAAAGTACCTCACATTCCAGAATTCGTATGTATGACACACTTCAGTGAAACTGTAGATGGATACGTGGCATTCAAGCCAATGAACCTTGATAACACTTTAGGTGAAGTTGTTGCGCAAGCGGGATTAAAGCAACTTCGCATCGCGGAAACTGAAAAGTATCCGCACGTTACATTCTTCTTTAGCGGTGGTCGTGAGGCTGAATTCCCAGGAGAAGAACGTATCTTAATTAACTCACCAAAGGTTGCAACGTATGACTTGAAACCTGAAATGAGCATTTACGAAGTAACGGACGCTTTAGTAAATGAAATCGAAAATGATAAACATGATGTTATCATTCTTAACTTTGCGAACTGTGATATGGTTGGCCATTCTGGGATGATGGAACCAACAATTAAAGCAGTAGAAGCAACTGACGAATGTTTAGGAAAAGTTGTAGAAGCGATTCTTGCAAAAGATGGTGTAGCACTTATTACTGCTGACCATGGTAATGCTGATCAGGAGTTAACTGCTGATGGTGGTCCTATGACAGCTCATACAACTAACCCGGTTCCTTTCATCGTTACAAAAAATGATGTAGAGCTTCGTGAAGGTGGTATTTTAGGAGATATCGCTCCAACAATGCTTACACTTTTAAATGTGGAACAACCGAAAGAAATGACAGGTAAAACAATTATTAAATAATTTGCTTATATAAAAAGGAGAGAATTTATTATGTCAACAATTATTGATGTTTATGCTCGCGAAGTCCTTGACTCTCGTGGTAACCCAACTGTAGAAGTAGAAGTTTACACAGAAAGCGGCGCTTTCGGACGCGCTATCGTACCAAGTGGTGCATCTACTGGTGAGCACGAAGCAGTAGAATTACGTGACGGTGACAAATCTCGTTACCTTGGTAAAGGTGTTGTTAACGCAGTAAACAACGTTAACGAAATTATCGCTCCAGAAATCGCTGGTTTCGATGTAACTGACCAAGCTGGTATCGACCGTGCTATGATCGAATTAGATGGCACTCCAAACAAAGGTAAACTAGGCGCTAACGCTATCCTTGGTGTATCTATGGCTGTAGCTCACGCAGCAGCTGACTTCGTAGGTCTTCCATTATACCGTTACCTTGGTGGATTCAATGCAAAACAATTACCAACTCCAATGATGAACATCATCAACGGTGGTTCTCACGCTGATAACAACGTTGACTTCCAAGAGTTCATGATCTTACCAGTTGGTGCTCCAACATTCAAAGAATCAATCCGTATGGGTGCTGAAGTATTCCATGCACTTAAAGCTGTATTACATGACAAAGGTCTTAACACTGCAGTAGGTGACGAAGGTGGATTCGCTCCAAACCTTGGTTCTAACCGTGAAGCTTTAGAAGTAATCATCGAAGCTATCGAAAAAGCTGGTTACAAAGCTGGCGAGAACGTATTCTTAGGAATGGACGTTGCTTCTTCTGAGTTCTACAACAAAGAAACTGGTAAATATGACCTTGCAGGCGAAGGCCGTACTGGCTTAACTTCTGCAGAAATGGTTGATTTCTATGAAGAGCTTTGCAAAGACTTCCCAATCATCTCTATCGAAGATGGTTTAGACGAAAACGACTGGGATGGTCACAAATTATTAACTGAGCGTATCGGTGATAAAGTACAATTAGTTGGTGACGATTTATTCGTAACTAACACTCAAAAACTTGCTGAAGGTATCGAAAAAGGTATCTCTAACTCAATCTTAATTAAAGTTAACCAAATCGGTACTTTAACTGAGACTTTCGAAGCTATCGAAATGGCTAAACGTGCTGGTTACACAGCAGTTGTATCTCACCGTTCTGGTGAAACTGAAGATGCTACAATCGCTGACATCGCAGTTGCAACTAACGCTGGCCAAATCAAAACTGGTTCTATGAGCCGTACTGACCGTATTGCTAAGTACAACCAATTATTACGCATCGAAGACGAACTAGGCGAAATCGCTGTTTACGATGGTATCAAATCTTTCTATAACATCAAACGATAATTGTAGAAAATAAACGACAGACCGTGAGAAATCATGGTCTGTTTTTTTATGCTAAAATTGTTCACCCGTCATAAGTGACATGAAATGTTTGAAGAAGCGGTTATAGTCAAAATCAATTGCGATTTGATGAACCGGCCAATCAATAAATGGCTTCTGGTTCACTAGAGAGCGAAATTCCCCTATGCTTGCTCCTTGTGCAGAGGATTCTGTCATGACAACAATAGGTGATTTATGATACGTGAACATAGAGTTATCAAATAAAGCGAGTATTGGCATTGTGTCATGGAAGGGGCTGCCTTTTAAATGTGGTAGGGCGTCTTTATAATATCCGTAGTAATAATGATCAAATAACGGTTTGACAAGTGGAGCTTTTCCTTTTGCCTCAATGTATTCTGCCATTTCTGGTGTAATGATGGAGTATTGAGTGACGTTTAATGGGTATATGTACATGTTAACTGCGGATTGAAGGACTATATTAGCAGCAGTAGGATCGCCATAAAAGTTTGCTTCGGAAATAGGGGTAACATTACCAGGATGTAAAAAGGCACCGCCCATTACGTAGTAAGATTTAATTTGTTTCATTAACTGTTTGCACATGATAAACAAAATTGCTAGGGAGGTAAGTCTTCCTAAACTCACAATGATTAATTCATCTTTATACTGTTCAATAAGAGGAATGACTTCAAAAAAATTCTCCATTTCTCCGTTAGTCACATTCACCTTTGGAATAATTGGACCGAGCCCCTGTTTCCCATGTACATCCGTAAAAAACGCAGGTGGGGCACCAGTAAGGGGACGTTCTGAACCACCGAATATCTTGATATTTCTATTCTTTGTTTCGTTATTAAAAAAATGAGCATTTTCTACGGCCATTTTTTTTGGAACATTGCCGTAATCAGCAACGATACCGACGATTTCTATTTCATCGATAAAGAATGCTAAGAGGAGAGCCATCGTATCATCAATCCCAGGATCACAAAAAATGAGAACTTTTTTGGGCATATGTTCACCACCTATCTTGTTTATCCGGTACAAATCCGCTTGGTGAGGGCTAATAATTAATGGGGATGAGGAAAACCTCAATGATTAAAGTTTCACTTTATATATATGTAAGTTTAAGGATAAAAAGATTATTTTATTGAAATAATAGTCTTTTAAATTCAGAAAATAAAAACTTTTTATATTAGGTCAAGGTTTTTGACGTAATTTTTGTTTAGAAATGCAGTCATATCAAGGTTGTAAGCGTATAACATAGGCTGTTTTTGCTGTCAAGTTGATAAATTGCAGCTTTTTACAATTTATACTATGATAAAGATATTAACAGAAGATCGTATAAACATGAGGGATGATGAACATGAAATTTACAAAGATTCTTGTCCAAATTGCTGCTCTTTACGTGTTTTATATGGTTGGAACTTGGGTGCAAGAAATGTTAAACATTCCAATTCCAGGAAGTTTGATTGGAATGTTCCTCTTACTTGTTTTACTTAGCCTAAAAGTTCTTCCAGTGAAATGGTTCGATTTAGGAGCAGAAACACTCGTTGCTATTATGCCGTTTTTATTAATTCCGCCAACGCTTGGCCTAATGAATTACGGTGCTTTTTTTATGAGTAAAGGAATTTCTCTTTTCATTACAGTTGTAGCGAGTACATTTTTAATTATTATTGTCGCAGGACATACAGGACAATATCTTGCGAATAGGAAGGAAAGAGAGTCGCGATGAGCCAAATATTAATCGGAGTCGGTTGGGTTCTTTTTACGGTGCTATTATATCAATTATCTAAAAAAATCTATAAATTATTTCCAACACCATTCACCATTCCAATGCTTGTAGCAACTGGATTAATGGCTTTCCTATTTATCGTGCTTGATATACCATATCAACATTATATGGAAAGTGGTGGTGGCTGGATTGCAAAGCTACTTGGACCCGGTGTTGTAGCATTTGCAATTCCTCTTTATAAACAACGTCATGTTCTGCAAAAATATGTTGTACCGATTGCTGGCGGGGTATTAGTAGGTACAACAGTTGCAATCGCTAGTGATTTTGCGATTGCTTCACTTATGGGAACGGATAAAAGCTTAATCTTATCGTCATTACCAAAATCGGTGACAATGCCAGTTGCGATGAGTGTTTCTGAACAAGTTGGTGGTGTACCTTCCTTAACAGCAGCTTTCGTTGTTATCGCAGGTATTACTGGAACGATTACAGGCCCACTTTTATTAAAATGGAGCCGTGTTACAAACTCAGTTGGTAAAGGTATCGGATTTGGATGTGCTTCTCATATTATGGGCGTGATGAGAGCAATGAAAAATAATGAGCATGAAGGTGTTATTGGATCGGTAACAATGACATTAACAGCAATTTTGACATGTTTACTTGGACCGTTATTTGCGATGATGTTTATGTAATAGAAGAAAAGCGAGAGCGCCCCTATAGCTCTCGCTTTTCTATAGAATTTATGCTACAGTTACAATAACTGAATCTTTGTAGGAGGTACGCCAAGTGCATACGTTATTATCAGTTTTACTTATTATTGTATCGATTTTAATGATTGTTATGGTACTTATGCAATCTAGTAATAGCTCAGGCCTTTCAGGTGCAATTTCAGGCGGTGCGGAGCAATTATTTGGTAAGCAAAAGGCACGTGGAATTGAAGCGGTATTAAACCGTATTACAATTGTTTTAGCTGTATTGTTCTTTGTATTAACAATTGGTGTTACGTACTTCAATTTATAAAATTGAAAGAAGAAGCGTTAGTGAATGGTACTAATGGTTCTTCTTTTTTTGTTTTGCTATTTGAAAGATGTTTCTAATTAGATTATAGAAATACAAATATGGTACACTAGATATAGAAAGAATACGACTAGATTACAGAAGAGAAAGAGGAGAAATACATGATGAAATTAGCATCTCCGAAACCATTTACATTTGAGGGTGGAGACCGCGCTGTTTTATTACTACATGGATTCACAGGGAACTCAGCTGATGTACGTATGTTAGGGCGTTTCTTAGAAAAGAAGGGCTATACTTGTCATGCGCCAATTTATAAAGGGCACGGTGTACCACCAGAAGAGCTTGTTCATACAGGGCCTACAGATTGGTGGCAAGATGTAACGGAGGCATATCAGCTTTTAAAAGATAAAGGTTTTGAGAAAATTGCTGTTGTTGGATTGTCACTTGGCGGCGTATTTTCTTTAAAATTAGGTTATACAGTACCGGTTTTAGGTGTAGTACCAATGTGTGCACCGATGTATATTAAGAGCGAAGAAACGATGTACCAAGGTATATTGGCATATGCCCGCGAATATAAAAAACGTGAGCAAAAATCACCTGAACAAATTGAACAAGAAATGTTGGAATTCCAAAAGACACCGATGAATACATTAAAAGCATTACAACAATTAATTGCTGACGTACGTAACAATGTGGATATGATTTATGCGCCAACATTTGTTGTACAAGCACGTCATGACGAAATGATTAATACAGATAGTGCTAACATTATTTATAACGGTGTAGAATCTACGTTAAAAGACATTAAATGGTATGAAGACTCTACGCATGTCATTACACTTGATAAACAACGTGACGAGCTACATGAGGATGTATATAACTTCTTGGAGCAACTAGATTGGTAAGATCTAGTTGCCTCTTTTTTTCATAAGGAATTTTTTGTGAAAACTGTAAAAATCATAAGGGGAGTATTGAAGTTTCACTTTATACATCCCCTATCTTTCGGATACACTAAATAATATAAGGTTTTAAAGGAGGTATTTTTGCTTGGAAGAAATCATACAAGAACATATTGATAAGTTGTTATTATTTATGAGAGAAGAAGCGTATAAACCGCTAACGATACAAGAGTTAGAAGAGGCATTTGGGATTGAAGGTTCTGAGGGCTTTAAAGATTTCGTAAAGGCACTTGTAACGATGGAAGAAAAGGGACTTGTTATTCGTACTCGTAGCAACCGTTACGGTCTTCCTGAAAAGATGAATTTAGTAAGAGGTAAGTTAATTGGACATGCACGTGGTTTTGCATTCGTTGTACCAGACGAGAAGAAAACAGGAGACGATGATCTTTTCATCCCGCCTACAGAATTAAACGGTGCACTTCATGGCGATACAGTATTAGCACGCCTTAGTTCTCAATCGAGCGGTTCGCGTCAAGAAGGTTCAATTGTACGCATTTTAGAGCGTGGAACGAAAGAACTAGTTGGTACATATACAGAATCGAAAAACTTTGGATTCGTTATACCTGACAATAAGCGCTGGACGAGTGATATCTTTATCTTGAAAAGCGCATCGATGGGTGCTGTAGAAGGTCATAAAGTAGTTGTGAAAATTACGAGCTATCCAGAGAATCGTTTAAGTGCAGAAGGTGAAGTTATTCAAATTCTAGGTCATAAAAATGATCCAGGAGTAGATATTTTATCTGTCATTCATAAACATCATTTACCTTTAGCATTCCCTGAGGAAGTGATGGAGCATGCAAACAGTGTACCAGAAACGATTTCAGAAGAAGATTTAAAAGATCGCCGCGACCTGCGCGATCAAATGATCGTAACGATTGATGGTGCAGATGCGAAAGACTTAGATGATGCTGTTACAGTAACGAAGCTTGAGAACGGTAACTACAAGCTAGGCGTTCACATTGCGGATGTAAGTCATTACGTTCAAGAAGGCTCTCCAATTGATGTTGAAGCAGCGGAAAGAGCGACGAGTGTATATCTTGTTGACCGTGTAATCCCGATGATTCCGCATCGTCTATCTAACGGTATTTGTTCATTAAATCCGAAAGTAGACCGTCTGACGTTATCTTGTGAAATGGAAATCAACAATTTAGGTGATGTTGTTAAACACGAGATTTTCCAAAGTGTGATTAAAACGACAGAGCGTATGACGTATGCTGACGTAAGAAGCATTTTAGAAGATGAGGACGAAGAGTTAATTAAGCGTTATGAGCCGCTCGTACCGATGTTTAAAGAGATGGGTCAATTGGCACAAATTTTACGTGAAAAACGTATGCGCCGTGGTGCAATTGACTTTGACTTTAAAGAAGCGAAAGTATTAGTGGATGAAGAAGGAAAACCGACTGATGTTGTTATGCGTGATCGTTCTGTTTCAGAGAAGTTAATTGAAGAATTTATGCTTGTTGCGAATGAAACAGTAGCAGAGCACTTCCACTGGATGAACGTACCGTTTATGTACCGTGTCCATGAAGATCCGAAAGAAGATAAGCTTGAGCGTTTCTTCGAGTTTGTAACGAACTTCGGATATGCGGTAAAAGGACGTGCGAATGAAGTGCACCCTCGTGCGCTGCAACAAATTCTTGAAATGGTTCAAGGACAGCCAGAAGAAGTAGTTATTTCAACAGTTATGCTTCGTTCTATGAAGCAAGCTCGTTACGATGCGGATAGTTTAGGACATTTCGGTTTATCAACTGAGTTCTACACACATTTCACATCACCAATTCGTCGTTACCCAGATACAATCGTTCATAGATTAATTCGTGAATACATTATTAATGGTAAAGTCGACAACGAAACGCAAGCAAAATGGCGTGAAAAATTACCTGAGATTGCAGAGCACTCTTCTAATATGGAACGCCGTGCTGTTGAAGCAGAGCGTGAAACAGATGAGATGAAAAAAGCAGAGTATATGGTTGATAAGATCGGTGAAGAGTATGACGGTATGATTAGTTCTGTAACAAACTTCGGTTTATTCGTAGAGCTTCCAAATACAATTGAAGGTCTTGTACACGTTAGCTACTTAACGGATGATTACTACCGTTATGACGAGCAACATTTCGCTATGATCGGAGAACGTACAGGAAACGTATTCCGCATCGGTGATGAAATTACAATTCGCGTTATTAACGTAAACAAAGACGAGCGTGCAATCGACTTTGAAATCGTTGGCATGAAAGGCACACCTCGCCGTAAGTTCAAAGATCGTCCAGTCGTTATTGAACAGCCAAGAACAGGCAGAAAGAAACGCGGTGGACGTAGCGAGCGCAGTAATGAGCGCGGCGGTGAACGTGGCACAGGTAGAAAATTTGACCGTGGTGGCAAAGGAAAAGGAAGAGGATCCGCATCTGCATCCGCTTCTGCTAGCCAGCCAGGAAAAAAAGATGGTAACGGTAAGAAGAAAAAAGCATTCTTCGAAAACGTACCAGGATTCAAGAAGAAAAAGAAAAAGCGTAAGTAAGAAAAGAGTGGCTTCGCTTTGATGAAAAGCGGGGCCGTTTTCTTTTTTCTTCGTGGCTTGAGAGCGAGCCACTTTCGCTTTTTATATAATCCAGCTACAGTGGCTAGAATGTTCGGCGGCTTCACTTCTTCCCGAGAGGCAAAGAGCGCCTCAAGGTCAGAAGCTCCAGCTACCTCACATTCTGAGCGAGCCACTTTCGCTTTTAATGGAATCCAGCTACAGTGGCTAGAATCTGTTGGCCATTTCACTCCCTCGGACGAAGCAAAAAGCGCTTCTCTGTCGGGAGTTCCAATGTCCAAAGATTCTGAGCGAGCCACTTTCGCTTTTTATTAACATTTGTTACAATAGTAAAAATAGAGGAGGGACGTTATATGCCAAAGGGTACAGGTAAGGTTATTGCACAGAATAAAAAAGCATTTCATGATTATTTCATTGAAGAAACATACGAAGCAGGGCTTGTCCTTCAAGGAACGGAAATTAAGTCAATTCGCGCTGGACGCGTAAACTTGAAAGATGCGTTTGCACGTGTACATAATGGTGAAGTATGGGTTCATAATATGCACATTAATACGTACGAACAAGGGAATCGTTTCAACCATGATCCACTTCGTACGAGAAAATTACTTCTGCATAAAAAAGAAATTGATAAACTAGCGGGCGCTGCGAAAGAAACAGGTTACGCATTAGTTCCACTTAGAATTTATTTAAAAAATGGATTTGCAAAGATGGCACTTGGTTTAGCAAAAGGTAAAAAGCAATACGATAAACGTCACGATTTAAAAGAGAAAGAAGCTAAACGTGAAATTGCACGCGCGTTCCGTGATCGCCAAAAGATGTAATACAGATATTTACATTTGTAAAATGGAGCGCGTATGTTATAATAACTTATGTAAGATTGTTGCACATTGAAAAACAGCTCTTAGTAGCTATCACGATATTTTCTTCGTATGCTCCATTTTTATCATGGGGACGTTACGGATTCGACAGGGATAGTTCGAGCTTAGGTTGCGAGTCGAGGGGATCGGCCTCGTTAAAACGTCAAAGCCTATAATTGGCAAACAAAACAATCTTTCTTTAGCTGCTTAATTGCACTAAAGGTTCCTCCCTCCATCGTCCATGTGGTAGGGTAAGGGACTCAAACTAAGTGGACTACGCCGGAGTTCGCCGTCTGAGGACAAAGGAAGAGAACAACCAGACTAGCAACTTGGAAGCCTGTCGATAGGCCGAAGAGTTCGCGAAATGCTAATATATCGACTACACTCGTAGAAGCTTAAGTGCCGATATTTTTGGACGTGGGTTCGACTCCCACCGTCTCCACCAATACATATTTGGTGGTTTTTTATTTTTGTGATTTGAACCATAACTTTGCCATTTTGGCAAGGTTATGGTTCTTTTTGTTTGTGGCAAATTTATGGTTCCAAAAATAGATCCTATCTAGTTTATCTATATAAAATTTGCTTAATGGATAATGAAAGAGCTTTTAGTTCTTTTGCTTGGAAGTAATCATTTATAAAATGACTTAATTTAGTATCTATACTGTTAGTGCATAATAGGGTTCAGATTGCATTGAAATACGACAGAGGATATATACGAGCTTATAGATACTAGTATTATGAAAGAGGATTTTTTAGTAATTAGGTGTATGAAAACGAAATAAGTTGGTGCTTTGATTCATTTCTGAATAAGCATCAGTTAATTTAGAGTTTTGAGGTGAAAATAGTCTAAAGTGTTTTACCACAAGCTAAACAGTATAAAATATTGTTATGTTTTAATTTATTAATGTAAAATTGAAGATGAGTCGTTATTTATAATAAAAAGAGGTGTAAATAGTTGCTACAAAAATTAACAATCAATTCCAATAATATTTCAGAATTCCAATCTATTTTTCAAATAGAGTTAAAAGAAGATGATGAAATCTCTATACACCAAGGTAAGGCCAATTCAAAAATATATGTTATTCAAAAAGAACAAGATGTAAATGTTATTTTAGTAAAAGGAAGTGTTTATTCAATCTCTTATAGGTATAAATTTCCTGATCTATTTAGACAATATGCAAGGTGGAATGCATCAAAAAAAATTGCTCAATATGATCAAAAACATATAAAAGCCTATGGTGAAATTCAGATAACACCTGCAAAGGCAGGACTATATATTTTATATGATAGAAATGGTGTAGTCATATATGTAGGAATGGCAGAAAATCTTAATACACGTCTTTATAGCCATTTAAATTCCAGTGAATTTAAGGATCATATTTATCTTATTGACACTTATCTTATTGAAGATTATTTCGATAAAGAAAACCTAGAAACCTGTATAATAAATACATTATTTCCTGTATTTAATATAGATAAAACTCTTTATCCATCTCAGAAAGAAAGGTATTCTAACAGTCGCCCGTATAAATATTCTGACAGTGAGTTAACTAGTTTAGAAGAAGGAGCAGAAGATCGTAAAATAACACCTGTTGATAATCTTTTGATATCGTTATGGGAAAAAAATAATACAAATGTCCCTGTAGGTAGTGAATACAATTGGATTAAAGATCAACGCACATATTGGATTGAAGAAATTGGAAGTGAATTTGGTATGGCTAAAAAAGCTGTACTCCAAGACGCTCTTACTTTTACTCGAAGAGCTAGTGAGTTAGGAGAAGAAGATATACTCGACAAGGATTTAAAGAATAATATTTTCACATCTAGTGTTTGGATAGGCAAATTTCAATGGTGATATTGATTCAAAATAAAAAGGAGATGTGGCCTAAGTACTAGGTCACATCTCTTTTTTATTTTAAATGTTTAATTAAGTCATGCATATTATCGTTTAAAATAAATTTTAGTTTTTCGTTGTTTAAATTGTCAATTGCATTTTCTAATTTAAATAAATCCAGTACTCTATATAGAAATGATTTTCTATATAATTGGTTTTCTGCAATGTCTAAGTCGCTGTGAGTAAAATGACTATAAACAATGTTAAATAACATTAATAACACCCAGGCAAACGCTTTATTTTGGGGATTTAATGTAAAGTCATTGAGTTTAGAATACTCGTCTAATAAAATAATAGGTTGAAAAATATTAAAATCCATTCTTCTCAAGAAAATTGCGGGTATTTCATGATTTATTAATTCAATCGGTATTTCCATAATATTTTCGCTGAAAATAGATTGATTAATAACATGAATTGAAAGATTTTCTTCCTTATAAGATTTTATGCACTTATTAAATATATCTTCGTTTGCTTTTAATATAATTGCAATAGCAATTCCTACCTTTAATTCCTGCAAGCAATTTTTATGAGCCCTTATTTGAAACATTTTTTGAGATGTCCATGATAATGTAACTAATAAATCCTCATCTGTTAATTCACGAAAATATATTCCCTGAAGATTATCGGTTAAACGTTTAAATAAATGCAACAATTCAGTATGATTCAATAAAATACTGGATTGCTCAATACAATGTGCAAGCAGGTTTTGATACCTTTTAACATCAATATGATCTATTAATTGTTCACAGAATTTATTGAAATGTATTTTACCTTGTTGTATATGCCTTTTGCAAATTGAAATGAAATTTATTACCAATGAAGAAGTTATATAAATTTGCTTCTCTATTGTTTTTTCAAACAACAAGGTATAAAAATTAAGCACCTTTTCAACAGGAATATAATTTAATAATTCTTCTACACCTTCAATATTAGCAGTTAAAACTCCATTCTCAAATAAGCAGTAAATCTTTTGAATTTGATCATTTAGCTTTTCGTAACAATTTAATTTTTCATACAATCTAATAACGTTGATTATGGGTACCATCATTTCATCGTATGTATTAGATTGGTAATAATAGTTTATTGCTTCTTGATAGGAACCTATTGAAACGTTATATTGTTTCTTTTCTTCCTCACTAATTGCTTTTTCAATAAATGCTTCTGCAACTCTAAACTTATCACCTGCTGCTTTACTATTATCAATGGCCAATGTAGCATAGCTGATAGATTCATCATATCTTTCTTGTTCCCTGAATATATTCGCTAATAGCTCATATGCACGACCCTGTTCTTTTAAAGATTTAACTTCAATAGCTAATGCTAAACCTTCTCTATAATACTTTTCAGCATTTTGAAAGTCACGTTCATCTCTATATACATTACCTAAATTAAGAATATTCATGGCCAATTTTTGTTTTTGATTTTGTCTACCCCAGATCCTTATACATTGGTTGCAGTATTCCTTAGCCTGATTAGTATTTCCAAGCTTTCTGTGACAGATAGTCATTGTATTTAACACTGTCGCACTAAGTATTTCATCACCGTTATTATTAGCAACTTCTAGCAGGGAATTACAATACTCTAAAGCAACCTCAAGCTGATCTAGTTTAACTAAACAGACAGATAAATTAACTAAGCTTGATATTAACCCTTTTGAATCATTATATTTTTTAAATAAGCCAAAGGCTTCTTTAGATACTTCAGCTCCTTTTTCAAATTCTAAAGTATCTATATATAATTTAGACATATTAATTAATAAAGTCGCCTCAATGTGTTCATTTGATGGCTTTTGTGAAAATATTTCTGAAGATAAATTATGTGCCTCTTCAATTTTACCTTCATCAGCTAAATCTAAAGCCTTCCAAATGAGTGAGACTGATAGCCAATCTTGTTCATTAATCTCATGAAAAATATTTATTGCGTTATCAATATGCACCCTCATTAAATCGGTATAACCTAGGTTTCTATAGCAATTACTTAAATGATAGTTTGCATATCCCACCTCTATAGACATTTTATTCTCACTAAGGGTTATAAATTTCTGAAGAACACTAATTGTAAGATCAAAGTACCCCCATTCCACATAGTAAGGCGCCACACTAAGTAGTTCGTCAAAAACCTTGTCAGCATTAATGTTTATTAAGAGAGGTATAGCTTCTATATAGTTTTGTTTTTCAAAAAATATTTCGCCTATTTCATTTTGATACCATGTGCTAAGTCCGGATGCTTCCAATTTTGCTTTAATAAAATCAGAAAAAAATGGATGGAACAGCTCGTAAGCGCCCTCATTTATATAAAGTAAGGTATCTACATTTGATATTTCCTTATTTAATTCAATTGGATTTAATTCCAGTTTATGTAACTTATTGATTGTCAAATTTAAAATCTCAAATTTAAGTGGAAATAAACATAAGGAAACTGAACTCAAAATACTTTTTTGAATGTCGTTAAGGCTATTCCAAATTGCTTCTTGATAAGCTTGAAGTCCCTTTGGTATAGGGAAAACTTGGTGTTTCACAAAATAATATAAATATAAAGGGTTACCATTTGAAGAATCGATTACTTCAATTAGCACAGTAGTAGGTAGTTCCAAACCGTGTAATTTTAAAAAATTCCCAACTTCCTCCTCATTCAATGGATGGATACGGATGCTTTGAATGGGTAACTTAGAAAGTATATTATTAGTTCTTGAAACAAATATAAAATTATTCCGGAATTTCTCTAAATCAATTAAACGAGCTACGAATTCTTTATTAATTTCACAATCATCAATGAGAAATAAGATTGTAGTTTCAGCTAATAGCTCTTCAAATTGTACTATCGAATTCTCAATACTGGGGTCATTATATTGCTCTAAGCCTTTTTGTAACAAAATCTCATTAATTAGGTAATGTAAAACCCTAAGTGCGGACATACTTTTCATCGAAACGTAAATAGATTCTTTTTGCAAAGATAACTGGTTCAATATTGCTGTTTTACCTACACCAGGTTCACCAAAAATAAGAACTTGGTTATCTTCATTTAATGCGCATTCCAATTCTTGATAGTAGGATTTTCGATCAAGAATTCTCTTATCTTTAAATGAATCATTTAAATTATCAACATATTTTATAAATTTAGTTGAGCTATTAAAAGCATTTTGCGGGAGTATTTTTTTCTGAGAATCTAAATAGTAATTATTAACAGTAAGGTTCCCCGCTACATTATAAATGTCTCTTTGGGCTTCTTGGTGTCTAATATCAATTTGATCCATTATTACCACCATAATTATTTATGGTTTGATGACCTTGTACATTTATTACATCTCTTCCGGCAGTTTGCGATCCTATATTTAGAGTGTTATTATTTTTTGTAGCAATTTTATTTAGTTCTTCTTTATTTTCTAATATCCATTCTTTTAGAAGAGGGATAAAAGAATCAGGGAGCTCCTTCTTAACGATTAATTCATATGAATCCTCAACATCTCTAAAGGGCTTATTAATATTTCTGGAAGGTGTATCACCGATACATTTAAGGTATTCTTCCGCTTGTTCTTCATTATTAAAAAATCCACTGAATTTATTAATAAATTTTGCTTTAAAATGTTTCATTGTATCGTATGTTAAGTTTGCTGTAACGCCTGCCACAACTCCGTTAATTACCCAGCCGGTAAAAGCAGCAATTATTGTCGGTTCCATAAAATTATTCCTCCTTCAATGAAGCCTTATGGCTTTCTACATCTAGTTTTATTTGTGCCTCAATTTGTACTTTATCTATCTGATTAAAATCAGGGAAGGGACTATCAAACTCCTCATAGTTTTCTAATATATATTCTAAAATATTAATTTGGAATTGTTCTGGATTCTTAGTGATTTCTTTGATCCCTTCTTCTTCAAGCCGAAAATTTAAAACTATATTGCATATTGCTTGAAGAATTTGTGAATAAGAGTAAATTTCACTTAGATGTTTAATAGCATCTGATAAATTTGAACTATTCTTTACTTTTTCAAATGTAATTGGAAAGAAATACTTTATTTTTTTTAGCCTTTTTTCCTCCAATTTTTCTAATTCCTCTGATTTGATTTTTTTAAAATAATCATTATTTATTTCAAATTGATTATCAGGATGTTTATTTTTATTGTTGAAAAAATCATAAACAAGGGAATTTTCAGGTACATTCTCTTCAGTAAAAAAATTGACTTTATTTTTTATAAAAAATAATTTCTCTATGGGTCTTCCATCTTTTATTAAATGAACTTTTAAATTTGAAAACTTTGAAGCATTTTTTAATCTAGAATAATTTTCACTGACATGATCAATCTGTTTAAAATATGTTGAAAAAGTAACTAATGGTTTTATCCAATCCTTTAGACTTTTAGGTACGCACCTATCGATTAACCTATCTGGATCAGGATAAATACATAGTGTATATCCATTGTTTTTTGATTCTACAAAATCTAATGCTACTGCATCGCCATCTCCTCCAGAAGCATCTACCCATGTCATTAAATCTTCAAAAGCTTGTTCTGCATATTTATTATTTCTAAAAATCAAACCAATTTCTAAAGGAATATTTTCTAAAGCATGATTTGGGATACTTAAATATCCTATCCCATGAAATTCAGCAATTTTAAAATCATTAATGAAATTTAAATCTCCTGCAACTAGTATTGTTGGATCAATTCCAAATTCATAGCCTATAATGATAAACCCTCCAATAAACAGTATTAGATTTTACTATAACAATAGATTTAATAACCATTTTACACCCAGTAGAAACATTTGCAAATATTTAATTTATTATAACTAATAAAGGTGAATAGTGGTAAAAGGATTAGAGTTGTCATTTTTTATTTTTTTAAATTACATTAGGTTTTACGTGTTTTTGAACAGTTTAAAGAAGGTGAGTGTGGTTTAAACGGAAAGCTAAGAAATCAAAAAGAGTTACAGCTACAGTTGGATAAAATGAATAAACAACTCAATGTGTTAGTTGATGACTTCAAAGATGAGTGTAGATAACAATAAAAATATTGATTAACTATTTGAATGAAAAAATAAGCCAGGATTTTTTAAGTGGTTTAAAAAAATAACATGAAGTTTAACAATATAAAAAGAAGTTTATAATAGTAAGAATATTCTAACTTAAAGAAAAAATTGAGGAGGAAATATGGAATTTCCTAATGAGAGTGTTAGTCCACTTTATGCAGTATCTCCCAAATCAGCTGGGACAAGTATGTGTGAAAGCTTAACAAGCTATATTATACGCTTATCAAGAGAACATAATATTATGCTAGGGACATTAATTAATAAAATAATGGCCCCTATGATAGATAACAACTATATCTTGAATGGCAGTATTTATGGAGGAAACCGTTTTTATGACGGCGCGAAAAGTCTAAATGGTTTTGATAAAAATGCATCAGAATTTACTCGTATTTTAGATTTATTAACAAGTAGAAATGATATAAAAAAGACAACAAATTTAGAAATTAAAGGGTTAGTCTCATCAAGGAACTTACTGAGAAGTAAATTAGCTTGGTGTTCAATATGCTTAAAACAATGGGGGGAGGATGCAGCTTATTATCCCTTAATTTGGTTTTTTAAAGATGTGAAAGTTTGTTTACAGCATAATTGTAAATTGGAGGAAGTTTGTTCTTCATGTGGAAAGACTCTTCCGATTTTACATAGAAAAAGTATGATTGGCTATTGCCCTTATTGTAATAAATGGCTAGGAGTGAGTATAGCCAGAGAATTAAGAGACAAACTGGAGATATTTAAGGCTCAAGAAATAAGTACATTAGTTGCCAGTAGATTTTTTTTAACTCAAAAGTACAGTAGGAAATCAATTGTTGCAGCTTTTCTTCGATTGATTAATTGTCATACCAATGGAAATTTGTCAGAATTTTCAAGGGGGATTAATATTTCAAAAGTAACTCTATGGGATTGGGTTTATGGTGGAAGATTACCGTCACTAGGTAAAATTTTAGATATCTGTTTTACGCTCAAAATATCTTTAATAGGATTTTTAAATGTAGATTTCTCAATAGATCCTCAATTGAATTTAGAAACGAAGCAAAAAAAAGAGGAGCACGTTTTAGTAAGGAGAAAAATTAATAAACAAGAATTGCAAGAAAGGTTAGAGATATTGCTTTTAAAAAATCCCTCTGTGTCTCTATCTGAAATGGCAAAAATAATGGAATATGATAGAAAGGTATTAATGGCCAATTGTCCAGAGATTTGTCATCTTATTGTAAAACAATATAAAGAATATCGCATTCGAAAAAAAGATAATAGATATTTTGAATTAATTAGGAGTATGGACATTGTAATTAATCAACTCTATAAGAATGAAGTTTATCCTAGTCGAAGAGAAGTTGAAAAGTTTTTAAATAAACCTGCCCTTCTACATGAAAGGCGAATACGTGAAGAGTGGTTAAAGAAGATATTAGAATGAGAAGATGAGAGGAGTCTATTTATGTTAAGTGATTTTGAATTTGAACAACTTTGTTTAAGATTACATATACCCCAAAAGACAAAAGACTTCATAAATTGTATACGTACATCTGAACCTGTTCGTCGTGTTGGTGGAGGTGGTCATAATGTTTGTGGTACGTATCCTAGTAAAAAGATGGGGTGCACAATTCAATATGAATCTTCAAAAGTTGAATTACCAGCTATTTTTATGATGGAGAATAATCCAAATGTTTTAGAGTATTATGATCAACCAACTAAAATTAAACTGGAATATCAAAAGTCCAATGGCAAAAAAGTGGCGCCGATTTATACTCCGGATTTTTTAGTAATTGCAAAGGATGCTATTTATTTCGAAGAATGGAAAACTGAAACAGACCTCATAAAACTATTTGAAAAAGAGCCGGTCAGATATAAGAAAAATGAAATGGGTCAATGGTGTTCTCCACCAGCTGAAAAATGGGCAATGGAACGTGCTTTAAAATTTAGGGTTAGATCAGATAGTGAAATCAATTGGATATTGTCTCGTAATTTTGAGTTTTTGGATGATTATTTAAGAGCTGGTCAACAAAATGTATCAAGTGATATTAAAAATGTTATCTTCAATATAATTAAAACTTCTCCAGGAATCTCTCTTCAAGACTTAATTCAATCTTCTAATTTATATTCAGCTGATTATGTATACGATTTAATAATATGTAATGAAATTTATGTTGATTTAAATATTTATTTACTTAGTGAACCCGATAGAAATCCTGTATATATAAGCGTTGAACAGCATCATTCTTTTATAAATAGTGTTATTAATGAGCAACAACAAGAAAATTGTAAACCTGAAATAGTGAGAACTGATATAGGTACTAATGTAATGTGGGATGGTAATCAGTATCTAATTATTAATAATGGTAATGAACAGATAACTCTATTGTCTTCAGAAGAACAAGTTGTTAAAGTTCCGGAAAATGTATTTGTGGATTTATTTGTAGAGGGAAGTATTAGAGGAATTAATACAATGAGTCGTGATAAAGAAAAAATAAGAAGGGAGATACTTATACAAGCCAAACAAGCTGATTATGAAATTGCGAATAAAAGATATGAGTTGGTAAGGAAAAAGCTAAACGGAGAATTAAATGAGAATAATGATGTACCTTTCAGAACGATTAGAGACTGGACTAAAAAATTTAAAGAAGCGCAACTTTTATATGGAAATGGTTATTTAGGTTTAATTCCTAAAAACAAAGATCGGGGTAATAGAATTAGTAAATTGCCAATAGAATCCATCGAACTTATGAACGAATACATTGAAAAAGATTATGAGACAAATAAGCAAAAGTCAATGAGAGTTGTTTATGGTTCGTTAATTAATGCTTGTGAGGAAAAAGGAATTATTGCCCCAAGCTATAAAACATTTACAAACTATATTAAAGTACGCCCAAAAGCACTAAAGATAGAAAAGAGAAAAGGGAAAAGAGCAGCATACAATTACAATCAATTTTATTGGGAGCTAGAATTAAAAACACCTAGACATGGGGAACGAGTCTTTCATGTTTGTCATATTGATCATACAGAATTAGATATTGAGCTCGTTGATTCAAAAACAAACAAATCCTTGGGAAGACCATGGCTTACCCTTATGACGGATGCTTACTCAAGAAAAATTTTGTCTTTTTTTTTAACGTTTGATCCACCTAGTTATCGCTCAGTCATGATGGTGATGAGGGATTGTGTTAGAAGACATTCGAGAGTGCCTCAAATAGTTGTTGTAGATAATGGAAAAGAATTTAGTAGTGTGTATTTTGAAACATTATTAGCATACTTTGAAATCACAAAAAAATCTAGACCGCCTGCTAAGTCTAGATTTGGTTCTGTAATTGAAAGGATGTTTGGGACGACTAATACAATGTTTATTTATAATTTAAAAGGCAATACATTGATTATGAAAGATGTTCGTCAAGTTACGAAAAGCGTAAATCCAAAAACTCATGCGGTATGGACGATTAAAGATTTATATGGATATTTAAATAAATGGTTTGAAGATGTATATCATAAGCTTTCTCATCCTGCATTGGGACAAACTCCTTTAGAATGTTTCGAGCAGAGTTTTGCGATTAGTGGCTCCAGAGAATTTAAGTTAATTCGTTATGATGATGAATTTAAGGTTTTAACTCTGCCTTCAACTTCTAAAGGTACAGCAAAGGTGCATGTAGGGCGTGGTGTGAAAATTGATTATAAATATTACTGGTGTAATGAATTTAGTAATCCAAAAGTGGAAAATACAAATGTAGCTGTTAGATACGATCCTTATGATATCAGTATCGCTTATGCATATGTAAATAATAAATGGATTAAATGTATATCTGAGTACTATTCAATTTTTAGAAATCGAACAGAGAGAGAGTTAAAACATATTACGGCAGAGCTCAAAAAAAGGTTTAAGAATCATAATAAATCGTTTAATATTTCTGCAAAAATGATAGCCGACTTTATTAACAAGAGCGAAAAAAGTGAAAGAGCATTTGAACAGGCAATTAAAGATCGAGAAATGCAATCAATTGCTAGAGACAAAAATGAGGATAGCTTATTTAGTGAAGGGCAACAAGAAAATCAGCAATCACTTTCTAATCGGGAAAAAATTGATTTATTGAATTTTGAATTCAAACAATTAAAGCGCTTTGGTGAAGGAGGTTAATGATGTCTTTAGAAAGAAATTTTCCAAAAGAGATTCTATTGGATTCTGCTGAGAAAAGAGGCGTATGGTTTGAACAATATGTAAAAGTAGAACATCCTATTATGGAAAGTATAGTAGAAGATTTAGTGGAACGTATAAAAAATCCAGCAGGAAGTAATTTGATTATGGTAGTCGGCCCAACAGGGGTGGGAAAGACTACTGTACAGGAATTGGTCGTACGTAAAATTTATCAATGGGCTCTTAAGCGGGAAGACATGGATAATAGAATACCTATTACAGGAGTGGAATTACCTTCCCCGGAATTAGGGAGATTTAATTGGAAGGATTATTACAAAAGGGTTTTAGAAGCTTTAAACGAGCCGTTAATTGATTTTAAGGTCGATTACGATACGTTAAAACAGAGTGATAAAATCACAAAAATAAGTCCTTATGATAAAAGAACGTCTCCTGAACTAAGGCGCTCTTTAGAAAAGGCCTTTTATTATAGAAAACCGCTAGCTTTTCTCGTTGATGAAGCGCAACATTTTTCTAATATTACAAATGGAAAGACGTTGCATTTGCAATTGGATGTTATTAAATCATTAGCAAATATATCAGGTGTATTACATATTCTTGTTGGCCATTATGATTTAGCCGATTTTATTAACTTAAGTGGGCAACTAAGTAGACGGGTTACTGACATTCATTTTGCAAGATATAATGCCAATAATATGGATGAATTAAAGCATTTTATAAATGTTATAGCAAATCTACAAAAACAACTGCCTTTAGAGAAAGAACCTGATTTAATAAATCATTATGATTTTATATATGAGCGCACACTGGGCTGTATTGGGATTTTAAAGGATTGGCTTAGCCGGTGTTTGGTCAGTAGTGTGAACAATGGTGAAACTACCATTAATTTTCAGTCTTTAAAAAAGTATGCTCTGCCTATTAGTAAAATAGAGGTCATGATGGAAGAGATTGAAAAGGGTGAAGATAAATTCAATGAAAATAAAGATAAAGTTAGTGAATTACGAATAAAAATGGGATTAAATAAATTTAATGTAGATTCAGTAAATCAAGTATCAAAAAATAAATCGCGAAAAAATGTAGGTGTTAGAAAAGCTAAACGTGATGCAGTAGGGAGGTGAAATAATGAGAATTCAAAGTATAGATCAAGAAATACAAAATGAGTATCAAGTAAATATTAGTACCCTTTATTCTATTGAGCCTATGGGCTTAGGTACTCCACATGTAGAGAGCCTAACAAGTTATATAGCAAGGTTAGCATATGAACATTCCATTACACCAGGAACTTTAATTAGAAGGTTGATAACAAGTTACTTAACGGTAAAACATTTAAAAGATAATTATATGAAAGGTAGTATTTCCAAGTATACATCTACATTATGTTCAATAGGAACCGGTAGTGAGGATATTATAAGTGTCTTAGAAATGTTAACAGGAAGAAAAGATATTATTTTTACTACGCTTATGTCTTTAAAGGGTTTGTTATATGGAGAGAATATTGTATCTAAGTATAAGAAATGGTGTCCAAAATGTTTACAAGAATTTAGAGATGAAAATGGTATTGTTTATGAACTATTGATTTGGCAAATAATATCTATAAATCACTGTTCTAAGCATTGTTGTAAACTAAGAACTGAATGTCATAATTGTAATAAAAAATTACCATCAATGTATAACAAATACATTGTAGGTTTTTGTCAGTATTGTAATGCTTGGCTTGGAGAAAAAAATAAAGATGGGAATGTTTGTTCAATAAGTTCGGAGGAAAAAATTATGCACGAGATATTTTGCGGAGTGTATAAATATGACTATTGTTTATTATCTTTTCATATTAATAATACAATAAAAAAATTGGATGAATTCTTAAATTTAAAGAGGCGTGATTTTATCGATTTGTTTGGTTTAAAAAGAGAATGTACTATTGGTAGATGGCTAAAGTATAAGAGTTCGCCACCAAAATGGGCATTAATTAATTTTTGTGTTAATACAAAGTCTTCCTTTACAAATGTTTTTATAAAGGAAGACTTTAAAGAAATTGAATATCTTGTTAACAAAAAAATTATTAGTTTGGACGAAAAAACTTTTGATATAAGAAAAGATGTAGCATCAACGCGATTAAATTTGAAAGAATTGCATGATATGTTAACAGATAATCTTATGAAAGAATTACCATTAAATTTAGCTCAAATAGAGAGAAAATATAAGGTAAATAGCTTAACGATAAGAAAGAAATTTCCCGAATTGTATAATGAGACAAAAGAAAGATGTTCATATAGAATTCCAGCAGAAAAAATAGAAAAAATTACATGTGACTTAAAGAGTTCTGATTTGAGTCTCGTTACTGTGTGTACAAGAAACAAAGTAAACTATAGGCAATTTAGAAAAGTTTATCCTGAAATATTTAATGAGCTGAATGAATATTCGAGAAAAAGAAGAGAGGAACAAAGAAAGTCTAAACATGATTTGTTGCTAGAGATTGTAACAAAAGAATTGGATATTGAATTACCGATAACTCAAATAGAAAAAAAGTATGGTTTTAAACGAGGGCAGATTGCAAGACTGTGTCCTAATTCATTTAAACTAATAAGGGAGAGGCGTATTAGGTATTCTGAAAATGAGAAGAACTACAAAAAAACGAAGTTGTTTGAGTTAATACATAATTCGATTATTGAATTACATGAGCAAGGATTATTCCCTTCACATAATAGGGTTGAAGCACACCTTAAAGATAAAATTAAAATAAATTTTCTATTCGCAAGAAAGGAAATTTCAGAGTATCGTAAAGAAGTATTAAGGGGATTAGGTTATATTTTAAAATGAGATTCTGTTTTAGCGGAGGGAGCTATATAAAGTTAGTGGCAAATTTATGGGTTAATAAAAGGTGTTTGGCAATGTTATGCTTCAAAACTAATAAGAAGATGTTCTTACAAAGCTGCGATTTACGGCAATAATATGGTTCAAACTGAGGCAGCTTTATGGTTCTTTTTATTTGTGGCAAACTTATGCTTTCAGATTTGAAAATTACTTTTATATAACATTTCATTTATTTTATATGGAGATATTAACCGTGAAAAAAGAATTTATTATATATAAATTAGCATAGGGATAAAAGAATTAAATTAGAAGAAAATAGGGGTATTTGTTTTGGAAATTAGTTCTAAGTCACAAATGAAAATACCAGAAGAAATAAAAGGGTTTATTTTTAAATATAGATTTAAAGATTTTTTAAAAGAAAATCAAAACAACATAGTGGAGATGTGATGTCTAGAATACAGCAAGCGATCTCATCTAATGAAGAACTTAGTAGAAAATTTGAGGAGTTTATTGTAAATGAAATAAGTAATGGGAAAAACATCAAGTATTTTTATGTGGATCAAGACATTCGAAATAATGAAGAGGTAAATTCACTACATAAGATCTATAAAAATCGAACGTAATATTTCTCAACGTAGAAAGAAGAATATGTAAAAAAATTCTTGGAATAATTTTTTCATGAAATAGACTAGAAAGTGAAGAACGTCCCGATGATTAAAGTGCAAAGTAATGAGTATCAATGACAACAGCATTGTGAATCTCAGCCCACGATTGCTAAAAAGAATTAGGACACAGTTAAATAAAAAAAGAGAAGGTTAAACATTCTCTTTTTTTACATCATCTATGCTTAGATACTCTTCTTTTACATAATTATTATTATATAAAGTGGCATGTTAAATCAGCACGAAACTCTCCGTAATTTCTACCCTCAAAATCGAGTGAAAAGCCAAGGTAGTTTGAGTAAAAAGCTAAGTGTCTTTTAAAGACCCCTGGCACTCGTAGTAATGGAAAGTTGCCTCGTTCATATTCTGCATAGGTTCCAAGAAGTGCGCCATATGTCTTAATTTTAGCATTTACTGCAATTTGAAATGAATAACTTGCTTGTATGGCTATACAGAAAAAGTATTTTAAGTATTTAAAGGGTAGTTCGATTTTTTTATAATTTGAAAATCTACCTATTGAAGGCTCAAGATAATATTGTAATACATTGGCCTCTTCTTTATTGAAATTAGTGAAAAACAACAAATCGTCATCACCAAGTCCCTGTTCCTTATAAGCCGGGTTTTTTTCAACTTTTGTAAGAATCTGGTGAATTAAGTTTGGGAATGCGCAACCCCAAATCCAAATAAAACCCTTAGGATGAAAAGCTTTCTGAAGGTTTTGCTTAGCTTTGCTGCTCATCGTCGGAGGAATAAAATCAAGTTGACCTCTTGGATCTTTGTCATCAGGATCTCTTAGTGATTCTTGGAAAGCATCTCTATTATGAAAACTGTTTACAAGAATGGGTCCACCCATCCATCCATGTGAAAAAAAACTAAGCTCTTTTAAAGTCTTAGGAGAATGAGCTCCTATGTTTTTCACAGCCTCATATACATCTAAAATGGATAACACTTCATGTTGTCCCCTTCTAAAGGAATAATACGGGGTACCATTTTTTAAAGATACATCGTAATTCTTCTTTGAAATCGGCTTAAAAGTACGTCTAACCACTCTCTTTTCACTTTTCGTACCATTATTATAAGTTATTTGATGTGTCACAATTTCTCCTTTACGAAAGTCAAAAACTTGAAACTGAATATCTTTTTTCTCAAGATTTTGTGCAAGAAGCCGACTAATTCGATTATTACAAAACACACGGAAATCTACACCCTTGAACTCATAATCTACGCCTGCTACAAAAATGTAATTTTCCATACTTACCTCAAGCCATTATCAGTATCTGACATACTATCTTCAATATCAGGGACTTCACCTGAATCTTGAAGTAAAACTAAAGATGTAGGGATAGTAACTTTCCAAGGTTCAGCACCCTCCGGATATGGAATACCCACATCAAACTTCCCTAAATTTTCACTAATTTCATCAACAATAGGAACATACAAGTCATCATCACGCAAAGGAATATCGTTCCCTTCCCATATTTGATTAAATTGACAGAAATGAGCAATCGCACGTTCATAACCTGGCCGAACAGGAACTTGAACTCGGGCTGCTCCAGCTTTTAAAAACGCTGTAAAATCAGGATCAGGGTCTTTCAGGTGTAACGCAGATGACCATTTAGATTCTCTTCCCCAATAATAAGGATAAAATACATAAACCAAGTTATTCCATTCAAACGCATTTTCAAAAAACTGGAGATAAGCTCCATTTTTACATGCAGCCTCGATATTAATTTCCGTCGGCGAACCCGCCTCGAAAGAATCCAAGGCTATGCTTGTTTTACCTGTTAACATCATAATAATAGTCTTTTTTAATTCTTCACGTTCAATTTTACGATTCTCTAAAGGATTGTTGCCAAGAATTTTTATGCCTTTTTGAATAGTGGCTTCCTCAAGCTTGGTTTCATACTCTTTTTTTTGTATTTGATAAGTCTCTATAATTACTTTATACATAGCTTGCTGCCATTCTTCAAACATTCTAGAAGTACGTTTACAAACAACATCAATCCCAATACTAAAGCTTTCAAGGTATATTGTTTGAACAACGACCGATATTTCCTTTTCATACAACCGACCAAAAGTCTTATAACTAACCAATTCATCAACAGTTTCAAACTTTCGACCACCAATAATAACTACAAATGCTGCTGTATTAATATCTCGCCACGCTCCTAGTTTTTGGATGCATGCTGCAATAGCTACATAACCCTCAGGAATTTCTAATTTACTTGATCTGCCATACGCTGCTTCAGGATCACCGTTCTGAACTCGATCTTGATGCTCACAAAAAGAAACTATTATATACTGAGCAGGCGGTACTGGTGCATCAGTAATTCCATATTGACTCACATAATCCTGATAGTTTGTTTGGGTAAGATTCTCTGGTTTAAGTGGATTGCTTCCTCCTGTTTGAGGATAAGTAGGGGGTTCAGGTTTTATAAGTATATCTTCCTCGGAGGGATTCTGAATGATTTCATGTAAATAATAAGTTGCGGGTTCAGGTACAACGAACTCGTACATCATTCTTTGCCCATAGTTTAATACTTGTGCATCATATATTTTATTAAGCCAGCGATAAACTCCGGTAATATTACCTGCATTGCCCATACCTGTGTTTTGAATCTGGTGCTTATTAATTTCCTCAATTTCTTCTAATATTCGACGCTGTCTTACTTTTTTTACACGATTTAAAATTCGTTCAGAACTTTTTATGGTTATATCCTGTCCAAAACTCCTAGCCTGCCTTTGAGCTTCATCAACTGTGGTAGAAGAACTAGCATTTAAACTCGAAGTAAAGTTTACAGAAGGACCATATGATCCACTAATCTTTAACCCTGTCTCTAATTTCAACTGATTGTTAATAGTTCTTTCAGCTTCGGTTTGGAGCTCATTTCGCTCCGTACTTTGTAAATCACGCTCCTTAATGGTTTCATTTTCTTCTTCAGTAATCTCAATTTCCTCTAACAAATTATGGCGTCTATGTTCTCTCTCCTTTGATTCTCCTGCAAGTATATTTTCCACATGTGCAAATTCTGTTAATTCGTAAGCCTTAAGTGTTTGTTTAACTAATAATAAATCGCCAATACCTGCTTTGAAGCTACAAGATGAAGGCGCTACTAAATCTTTACTTATACCCTCTTTTTTTAATATTGATTGAAACTGCGTAGCGTCAATGATACCACTACCTATATGAATAATTTTCTTTGGTGTATATTTTGAAGGGAGCTGAGATGAAATATTACGCATCTCTGTTTCAATAAGCTCCAAAATATAAAAAGGGCTTACCTCGCTCGAGTTAATTTCTAAATCGTGAAGTACGCTTTTACTCTCTACACTTATTAAATCAATTGGCGGTAAAGTTGTATCTATGCGCCCATGTATTTTGTTTTTATACCATAATTTTTGG
Organism: Bacillus sp. EKM501B; assembly: GCF_011800505.1. Taxonomy (NCBI): domain Bacteria; kingdom Bacillati; phylum Bacillota; class Bacilli; order Caryophanales; family Bacillaceae; genus Bacillus; species Bacillus sp. EKM501B. The sequence continues at coordinate 159,331 of NZ_JAALFZ010000003.1, forward strand.
TCGTTGTGAGAAACATTTGACTTTGAGTTATCTGCTTCAGTTTTAGTTACTGTGTGCTCTGTTAATTGAAGAAAATGAATAATTTCATTATAAACTTTCGTTAAAAGTCCTAGCTTTTTCTTAATTCTATCTACTTCAATTTCAGAATCAGTAGGTTCTAACTGTTTAATAATTACGTTAGATTTCGAAGGTAAATCACTAAGATCCGTTAAATCGGGAAGTATTAAAGTCGTTTGGGATAAGAGTTCACCAATTTTTTCAACTTCAGGTAACTGTACGTTATCTGCCATAGTAGATATAATCTTCATTAATTTAAATCTAATTATTAATCTATCTCTCCGATTAGGAGGTGTAGGAATTGCTATACAGTCAGATAGTATACTATCCGCTAAAGAAATAAAGGTTTCTTGGAAGCTTTGAAGTTCAACAATTTCAGTTATAACATCTCCGTACAACTTCTCTATTTTCCGTTTCAATTTTTCTAGTTGCAATTCTGTACTTGAATGTTCATTAACGTATTCAAGAAAAAGTTTAATATTAAATTTCAATTCATTAATATCTTGTACATATCCATCTGTACTTTTAAAATTTTGGGCAATTGAAATATATTCATTTTTACTAACTTTTCGATTTTTAGCATCCTCTAAAATTTCATAAAAGCTCGTTTTAAATCCTGAAGGAAAAAGATAAAAATTTCTATTATTATTTGTAAACTGATTTTCATTATACTTAGCTGGACGAACTGAAAAAAATCTCATAATTCCTTCTGTTGACATAAAAAATCCCCTCCCATTATTTAATTAAGATCAGTTATATAATTCACAAACATATCTTTTTTATTCATAAGTGCTTTTTTACAAATGAACATATAAGTATACGTAGTGATGAACAGCTATTACGTACAAACGCAAGGAAAATGTGATCCTTATCGAATTAACCTTGTCATCAATCACTTGCCATTTAATGTGAAGGTAAACTCTATCTTTCACCGTGAGCTCAAAAGCTCATAATCGAAAAAAGATGCGTATTTGAGGAAACAGGGATCTAAAGTCATGCTGATCAGTGGCAGCAGCATTGTAAATCCTATACGTCAGGTTTAAAAAAAGTGAAAACAATATTACCTTAAATAAAGAAAGGGTGAAATAAGTAATTTAGCTGAATTCACACATGAATCTCTTTTTTTCTTTTTACACCGATATAATATTAGTTGTCATGTTATATGTGTAGAAATAATAAGTTATTTGATTTCTTTTTTAATGTTATTAATTTTCTGCCTATTTAAAATTAAGTTTGATCATTTCGACCTATGTTGTTCCACAAAGGCTACACTTTAATTGAATAATTAAAGTGTAGCCTTTGTCCTAAAATTAAATAATTGTACTTAAGCTAATGTACTCGTGGAAAAGGAAACCTTATTTAAGTAACATTTTCAAGGCTTCTTCAATATCCGTTGGTAAGTCATTTTGTAATAACTTATATAATGTTCCTCAACCTTTAAAATAATCGCCAAAGTAATATCACACAATTTTGCGCTGTTCCATATGGGGCGGAGCTTTTTTACAAATCTTTTTACCCTAATATTTTGTCAATTCAAACCGTTTATGGCATGAAAATGAATTAAATTGCTTTTATTCAATGTATCGAGGATTATGGTATTCAAAGAGAATTTGGTAGAGAATATTTTGATGATTAAAAAGATTACTTCTAATTAAAGGGAATATATATAGAGGTAAATTTCGAACACTTTTGATTATTCCTTTTCCTCCGTATATGACCATTAAAACGGCCAATGAACGAGTTGTTCATGTCATTCAGCCTTCCGAAGATTGATCACAGGAACTATATACACGGGGGTTAGCGTTTATATAGAATACATAACCCAATCTTCGGTTCGAAGATATTTATTTTCTACCTAATCAGGTTATGAGTTACTTAATTAATGAAGATGGCTCCTTTAAGCAACTGACGAAGCATATCATTAAAAAATTTAAATTGAAACAGAGTTTGTGTAATCAAACTCTGTTTTTTCCTTAGTTCCATTTTACAAAGAAGTTATCCGAAGAAGACAATTTTTCGCCAGGTTCCGTTACTTGACGTGGTAGCTTATCGGATCGATATAAGTAAAGTTATCATTTTCCGTAATCACTTTCACCGTCCTGTACAGTTCCTTCCACTCATCTGGTGGCATAAAGCATGTTATTCATATGAAATTTTTAATGTCCTTCTTGCTCAACGAAGGCACCTGTTTGTTGAAAAAGTGCCTTCATCGATATTAAGTTTATATGTAATAAAAATAATATTTTTTACGGTATTTAAAGAAATAATTTCAATATAAATAAACATCATATTTCACCACAAATTTGGAAAACTTTATACTATGGAGAAGCATTCACTTTAATTTTTTCATTAATTGTAAAACCTAGCCTTACGCTTAAAGAACCGTTGATTTTTCTGTCCTGCCAAGAAGAAAAACAATAAAAAACTTCAGCTCTTCATCTTCTAAGCAATTCTCCTGTAGTTATAAAACGTTTTAGTAGGCAGTATAAACTTTTAATAAGCTACAAATATGTTCTCTCGCTAGATACTCCTTAGTTACATTAAGATATGGGAAGGGATAATAAAATGGGCAAAAAATCCAATACACTAATTGTAGTAAAATTCCGTGATGAAATTGATTTACCATACACGGACGGTGTGGAAAGATATATACAGAAAGATTTAGAAACATTTAACTTTAAAGTAGAGACTGGGATTGAAACCTTAACACTAAAAAAGGTATTTAATTCACTACCGCCAGATAAAATCAAAGGTTTGACTACAAAAGCAAAAGAAAGAAATCCTAATGTTCCAACCCCTAATTTGTTATCATACTTCAAACTAGAGTGTCCTGAAAGAGTTAATCCACAAAAGTTGGTAAATCACTTTTCTCGGTTGGCAATTGTACAAACTGCCTATATTGATACACCAGAAACAGAACCAGGCACAGTGAACCCTTCGGATGACTCGTTATATATAAACCAGCGTTACTTAGCCGCTTCTCCAGAAGGTATAGATGCAAAATATGCGTGGGGGTTTCCTGGAGGAGATGGAGCTGGTCAAAGCGTTATTGATTTAGAACGTGGGTGGACATTAAATCACGAAGATTTACTTCAACAACAAGTAAAACTCTTATATGGGAATATTAGAAATGAATCTAGGTGGCATGGAACAGCCGTTTTAGGTGAGCTTGCTGCAAAAGATAATGAGATAGGTTGTATAGGTATTGTTCCTAATTTAAAATCAATTAACGTCGTTTCATATTATAATGTTGGAGTAGATAATGCCATTCTTGCTGCAATTCCTTATTTAGAGCCTGGTAACGTATTAATTTTAGAAGTTCAAACAAATAACCTACCAATAGAGGTAAAACCAGCGGTATTTGACGCTATTCAGTTGGCTATTCAAAACGGGATTGTAGTTTTTGAAGCCGCAGGTAACGGTGGAGTTAATTTAGATTTATATAAAATAGATGGTAAAAATATTTTCAATCGTTCATCTTCTGATTTCCGTGATTCTGGTGCAATTATGGTTGGAGCTTCTACTGGAATACCCCCTCATAAAAGGATTAGTTCTTCTAATTATGGTAGTCGAATTGACTGTTATAGTTGGGGTGTACATGTGGTCACGGCTTATTCAGATTCTCAAGGAGCTACTAAAAAATACACTCATAATTTTAACCGTACATCTAGTGCTACACCAATTGTTGCTGGTGCAGCATTAGCTATTCAAGGAATTATTGAAGTTTCACATGGTTACCGTTTAAGTCCGAGTGAAATTCAAAACATCCTTGCTGACCCAACTTTTGGGACAGCTTCTGAGAACCCTCCAATAGATCGAATCGGTGTTATGCCTAACTTACGTACAATTATAGATTCTCTTCTACAATAATAAGTACATTTAAATTTAGTGTTTGTGGATTAAAGATCCCTGAAACGAATTCTGTTTCATCCTAATTTTTTAATACGGTCATCTGTGAAGTTATCAATGTAAAACACTAAATGATTTTATAATCTGTATATAATTATTTTTTATTTAATCTATAGTTAAAATTTTCATCAAAATAAACATCTTTCTCACTTAGTATTGATGTTAGTTCTAGATTTGTCGTTGATAATTATTCTGAGTTATTAGGAAAGATGCAAGAGGATGAAACTATTTTTAATCGAGAAAAGGGGATTTTTATTCTTAATCAGATTAAAGATACATTAAATTTTAATAATATTGAAATGGCTAATTTGTTTAATGTTAACCCTAGAATTTTTGGGGGCGGGCTTAAGGGAAGAGGACATCCTAATATTGATAAATACCTTGAATTTGCTTGTAAAACAAATTCCTCCGTTTACAAAATTTTTATTAAACAGGAGGTGATTTAATGTCGTTAACAAGTATTTTTAAAAGTTCTAAAGAACGTGATAAAGAATTTCAATCTATATTGAGAGAAAAAATTCCTAAGAAAAAAGAGTTTTACACGTTGTCTGGTAAATCTGCTTTTACTAAAGAATATGAGATGGTAGTACCGTATACTTTGAGCAATCCATATCAAGCTTCATTGATTGCCTAAATAGTTATTGGTAATTCAGCAAATTGCTTTTAAAAAATAAATGCAGAAAATGGTTTACACATAATGAAAGGTTTCTTTAAAAAGTCTGTTTATAACTCATTTAGGTTGAATTATAAATATAAGAAATTCATTAAGCAATTTAAATCATTTGTTAAAGGAAAGAACGAGATTGGCTCATTAATTACTGCAGCATGCTATTTAGCTAAATTGGAACAAATCTTTCGTAGTGGATTGCCCTCGATGGATACTAAAAAAAGTCTCTTTTCTGATCCAGCAGAAGAAATAAAAAAAGAATTAGAATATATGTGCAGAATGTTTCAAGAAGAGTTTCTTATTATTAAAATTATCTCGCAAAAAAGCAAAGTAATATATAACCCAAACTTTAGTATTACTTCTTTAATGGTGGGTGGAGCAGATGGTGATATAATTATTGATGGAGTTTTGTGTGACTTCAAAAGCGGAAAAGAATTAGGATATTATTGGAAAAAAGTAGCGCGATTGATTGGGTATTATTTTTTAAATGAAGTTTCAGTAACTTTAAATAGTAGTGATTGGCTAGATATTTATAAAGGTTTGGAGATAAAAAAAGTAGCATTTTATAAAGCGCGATATGGTGAAATAGAATGATTCTCCATCTAAGAAAAAGATAAAAAACTTTCAATTGTACAAGGTATTCCCGATGAAAAATATTTGATTTTAAATGTTGGAGATGTACTGCTACTATTTTTTGAGGCAAGTTTATGAGTTAATAAAAGATTTATGGCAATATTATGCTTCAAATATTACAAGAATGTTCTCTGAAAACTATACTTTCTGGCAATATTATGGTTCAAATTGTGGCGGACTTATAATTCAAATCACAATTTTGTATAATATGAACCATAATTTTGCCAGGTTGGTGAGGTTATGGTTCTTTTTGTTTGTGGTTTTATAGAATGCTGAAGTTGATGGGACGGTATCCCTGAAAGAGAGAATAAAAAATGGTTATTGATGATAAGCGGGTAGATACTATAGCAGATTGTAAACGCTCAATTGTTAAGTGGTTATTATTTTTTTACTTTATTCGAATCTTCATATGTTTTGTGTTTTTATCCATACCTATTGTAAGATTATATAGAGTTCTCCTAATAAACTGTTTTAATGGATTATTTAGGGGTTTTAAATTTATAAATCTTAAATTATTTTTTCGGGATAATTTTTTTATCTAAATAATTTATATTGAAGTAGAGGTGAACCATCGGTGAAGCAGGTGTTGGTGATTAAAAATGAACGGTCTTCAGCAAAGAAAATCGTAAGCGGTTTAACGCAAGAGGGCCATTTCATTTTAAAACTTCACAATGAAAACCAAGGTTTAAATATAGCATATGAGCAAGATTGGGATATTATCATATTGGATTGGGATTCATTAAGTATATCGGGACCAGAAATTTGTAGACAAATACGACTTGTTAAAATGACACCAATCATTATTGTGACCAACAATATTTCTAGCGAGGATTGCATAGCAGGGTTACAAGCAGGAGCAGATGATTATATTAGAAAACCATTTGTGAAGGAAGAATTAGTAGCGAGAGTTCAAGCTATTTTAAGAAGAAGTGACTATAACCAGCAAAATGAGACAAACTTTTTTCAGTTTAAAGATCTCTTTGTTGATGCATCTAGCAATATTGTGAAAAAAGGTGGCAAAAATCTCTCGCTTACGAAGCGCGAGTACGATTTACTTGTATTTTTAATTAAGAATAAAAATACGATATTAAGCCGTGAAATGCTTTTGAATCAAGTTTGGGGATATGACGTAGTAGTAAATCCGAATGTAGTAGACTTATATATTGGGTATGTAAGAAAAAAGCTAAAGTGCGAGAAGAAAGATAGATATATTCAAACGATACATGGCAGAGGCTATTCAATGGTTGAATGATAAAAATAAGATAATAAAGTAGTTTCTGTGAAATATTAGCTATTACTGCGCGTATTTTGTAAGGGAAGGTCTCTGTCCCGTATTTGTTGAGAAAGTATTTAATGAAGGTTAATCAACAGTCCTGACCGCACATATTACTTTTTATGCTTGATTTTATGAATTCATACGATTCACAAGATTTTCACAGAATTAATGACTATACTAATTAACAGGATGTTCAAATGAAAATGATTATCAATAGCGATTCAATTGAATAAAAGTTATCTTCTAATTCAATCTATGGATGTCATCATTTTCGAAATAAATCACACTATAAGGAGTATACATATGAAAAAATCTATGCTTTTAAAATTAGTGAGTATTCTAGCAATTTTTACTTTAATGTTAGTGGCTTGCTCAGATTCAAGTAAAGAAACTTCGAAGGCTAATAATAAAGATAATGGTAGTGATAAGCCAAAAACGGTTGAAATCACTGATGCTCATGGAACTGTTAAAGTACCTGTAAACCCAAAGAATGTAGTTGCTTTGGATAACAGAACTTTTGAAACTTTATCTGATTGGGGAATTAAATTAGCGGCTGCTCCAAAGGATATCATGCCTGCTGATTCAGCATATAAAAAGGATGAAAAAGTTCAAAATATTGGGAATCACCGTGAACCAAATCTAGAAATTATTGCAGCGGCAAACCCTGATCTTGTAATCGTTGGTCAAAGATTTGCTGATCATTATGAAGAAATCAAAAAATTAGTGCCAAATGCAGCTGTTATTGATCTTAATTTTGATGTTTCTGAGAAGGCTACTAAGCCTGGAGAAAACTTAGTAAAAGGACTTAAAGATTCTACAACTACTTTAGGTAAAATCTTTGCTAAAGATAAAGAAGCTAAACAATTAGTAGCTGATTTCGATAAATCTATTGAAAAGGCAAAATCTGCTTATAACGGAAAAGATAAAGTTATGAGTGTTATCGTTACTGGTGGAAATATTGGCTTTGCTGCGCCGCACTCTGGTCGCGTTTGGGGACCTATGTATGAAATTTTCGGTTGGACTCCAGCATTAGAAGTTTCGAATTCTACTGCAGGTCATAAAGGTGATGATGTTTCTGTTGAAGCTATCGCACAAACAAATCCTGATTGGCTTTTCGTATTAGATCGTGATGCTGCAACATCTGATGCAGCTAAGTCAACACCTGCTAAGGATGTTATTTCTAAATCACCAGCTCTTCAAAACACAACTGCTGTTTCTAAACAACAAGTTGTTTATGCACCAGAAGATACTTACACAAATGAATCAATTCAAACTTATATAGAGTTATTTGGAAATCTTGCAAAAACTTTAGCTAAGTAGTGTAAAGGGGTACGAAACAGTGTCAAAAAATATGATTTCTAGGGTTGAGAATATTTCTCAACCCCAGTTTTATAATCACAATAAAATATGGACAAAACCTTTTATAATAGCGGTTATAGTTGTTATAATTTTAGGGATTATATCACTGTTTACTGGAGTTTATGATATACGTGGACAAGAGGACGGAATGGAGATGTTTTTCATCACTCGTGTTCCGAGAACAGTTGCATTAATGCTTACTGGAGCTGCAATGGCGATGGCAGGACTCGTAATGCAATTAATTACACAGAATCGTTTTGTTGAACCTACTACAACGGGGACGATTGAATGGTCAGGCTTAGGCCTGCTTTTTGTGTATTTATTATTTCCTGCCCCGACTTTAGTTCAAAGAATGACTGGTGCAATCATTTTTTCTTTTATAGGAACTATGATTTTCTTTCTATTTTTAAGAAGAGTTAAGCTTCGTTCGTCTTTAATTGTTCCGATTATCGGATTGATGCTTGGAGCAGTAATTTCTGCAGTGTCTACTTTTTTAGGACTCCTTTTTCAAAAGACGCAAAGTATTGAAACTTGGTTTGTAGGTTCATTTGCTAACATTCAGGTGGGAAGATATGAATATTTATGGCTGATTGTTATCATTACTTTTCTTATTTTTATGTATGCTAATAGATTGACTTTAGCTGGACTAGGAGAAGATGTCGCAACAAGTCTTGGAGTTAATTACAATAGAATTGTTCTTTTTGGGACTGCTCTTATCTCTGTTGCAGTTGGAATTGTTGCAGCTGTTATTGGACACTTACCTTTCTTAGGATTAATTGTGCCAAATATCGTTTCAATGTTTAGAGGTGATGATCTTAGGAGTAATTTACCTTGGGTTTGTGTGATCGGAATGGGATCAATAACTGCCTGTGACATCATTTCTCGAACAATTATACAGCCTTTTGAATTACCTGTTTCTTTAATACTTGCAACAGTGGGAGCAGTCGTGTTTATTACTATTTTATTGAGACAAAGAAAACCAAGGAGGCTACGATGATCACATTAGAATATAGAAAAAAAGAAAATGTCGAAATCGATTCTAGCCTTCATAATGAAAGTAGATCAGCTAGCGCTTTTCGGTCTAAGAAGGAAGCAAGACGTTATTGGATTTTACTCATAACATTGATTGCTTTAGGTCTTCTTTCTTCATATGGACTTTTAGTTTATAACAATCCAGTTCCGATAGATTCACCTTCTTTTATCCCAGTCGTTAAGAGAAGGATAGTAGCTATTGTTGCAATGATTATTGCTGCGGTTTGCCATAGCTTGTCGACAGTTGCTTTCCAATCTATTACGAATAATAAAATTATTACTCCTTCACTTTTAGGTTTCGAATCACTTTATTCAGCAATTCAAACGAGTACAGTATTCTTCTTTGGTGCTAGTGCGTTAATAAATTTTAATGGAATTGGATCATTTTTATTCCAAGTTGTTGTTATGGTCTTCATGAGTTTGATACTTTATGGATGGTTACTTTCCGGTAAATACGGGAATTTACAACTTATGCTTTTAGTTGGAATTATTATTGGTACCGGGTTAAATTCTGTGTCAACTTTCATGAGAAAACTACTTGCGCCTTCAGAATTTGATATTTTACAAGCAAGATTATTTGGTTCTGTTAATCATGCAGATCCTGCATATTTTCCTATTGTAATTCCGATGATCATAATTGTAGCAGTATTAATTTTTGCTCATTCTAAGAATTTGAATGTTTTGTCACTAGGAAAGGATGTTGCTACTTCTTTTGGAGTTAAATATCAACCTAGTGTAATTTATACGCTTGTATTAGTTGCTATTCTGATGTCCATTTCAACCGCTCTAATTGGGCCACTTACTTTCTACGGCTTTTTAGTAGCAACTTTGAGTTATCAGGCAGCGGCAACTTATGATCATAGATATATTTTTCCGATGGCTTTTGCTATAGGATTTTTAATAATGACGAGCGCATACTTTTTAATGTATCATGTATTCCATGCTCAAGGTGTAGTTTCAGTTATTATTGAATTATTTGGTGGAATTATATTCTTAACTATAGTTTTAAGGAAGAGGGCTTTATGATAAAAATTGATAATGTTAAAAAGTTCTATACTGATAAGGTAAAAATAGGACCTTTGGATATTGAAATACCAAAAGCAGGCTTTACTTCTTTAATTGGACCAAATGGCGCTGGAAAGTCCACGACACTTTTGATGATTGGCAGACTTTTAGATATGGATGAAGGCCAAATTCAGGTAGCAAATATGGATGTTTCTGAATCCAAATCAAAAGACTTAGCAAAAGTTTTGACTATATTGCGACAAGAAAATCATTTTGTAACTAGGCTTACAGTTAGACAATTAGTTGGATTTGGGCGCTTTCCGTATTCAAAGGGAAGATTGACTAAAGAAGATGAGGTTATTATTTCTAAATATATCGATTTCTTAGATTTAACTAGTTTAGAGAATAGATATTTAGATGAGCTTTCTGGTGGTCAAAGACAAAGGGCATATGTAGCGATGGTATTGTGCCAAGAGACGGAATATGTACTTTTGGACGAACCTTTAAACAACCTTGATGTTGCTCGTTCTGTTCAAATGATGGAGCATTTAAGACGTGCAGCTAATGAATTTGGAAGAACAATTTTGACTGTCATGCATGACATAAATTTTGCAGCTAAATACTCGGATAAAATTTGTGCTATGAAAGATGGACAAATTGCTGCTTTTGGAACAGTAGAAGAGGTTATGGACTCAACACTTTTGACAGATATTTTTGAAACAAAAATAGAAATTATTAATGGTCCTTATGGGCCAATCGCAGTTTATTAGTTATAAAATGTCTTGCGTAGATTATGCAAGCTACTCTAGTTGAAGTTGCTGTCTATATTTTATAGGCAGCAACTTTTTTTATGTGATTACTCATAAAATGCAAAAGAATGCTTCACCTTTTCAAGTATGTACCAAACGAAAAAATATCTCTGTATAATTTTTCAAAAGAATTCAGCTTGTTTTTTGTATATGTAATATTGCATATCAGAGTGTATTGATAAAAGTGTAAGGGGTCACTATAATGAGGGCATAAAGATAAATCACATTTTCGTAGCAATAAAAAGGAGGAAATAATATGGAAATCGCAATGGCAGTTTTAAAATTTGTAGGTGGCGTAATCCCGTTAATTCAAGAACTTTTAAAAGCATTTATGTAAGTTTATCAGTTAGCTATCATTTATCAATCATTATCATATTTTACTAAAAAAAGAACGGGGTGATTTTTCTGAATATTAAGAAAAACACTAAAAGAAGAAAGTTCCTTACATGTTTATTAGTTAGTTTATGCACTATTAATTATTCATCTATTTCCTTCGCAGAAACACAAGCAAGTAATGTAACTGATGTAACCAAAAATGCTAGTGGCATTAATACTGGTATAGCAAATCTTAAATATAATAATCAAGAGGTTTTAGCTGTAAATGGTGATAAAGTAGAAAGTTTTGTTCCGAAAGAAAGTATCAATTCAAATGGTAAATTTGTAGTAGTGGAACGCGAGAAAAAATCACTTACAACGTCACCAGTCGATATTTCAATTATTGATTCTGTAGTGAATCGCACGTATCCAGGAGCTGTACAACTTGCAAATAAAGCTTTTGCAGACAATCAACCAAGTTTATTAGTGGCTAAGAGAAAGCCTTTGAATATTAGTATAGACTTACCGGGCATGAGAAAAGAAAATACAATCACTGTCCAAAATCCGACATATGGTAATGTAGCTGGAGCAGTAGACGATTTAGTATCTACTTGGAATGAAAAGTATTCTACAACACATACGTTACCTGCAAGAATGCAGTATACGGAATCTATGGTTTATAGTAAATCACAAATAGCAAGTGCTCTTAATGTTAACGCTAAATATCTTGATAACAGTCTAAACATTGATTTTAATGCGGTTGCAAACGGAGAGAAAAAAGTGATGGTTGCCGCATATAAGCAAATATTTTATACGGTAAGTGCTGAACTACCTAACAATCCATCCGACCTTTTTGATAATAGTGTTACTTTTGATGAGTTAACTCGAAAAGGCGTAAGTAATTCGGCTCCACCTGTTATGGTTTCAAATGTAGCTTATGGTAGAACGATTTATGTAAAATTAGAAACAACATCTAAGAGCAAAGATGTACAAGCTGCTTTTAAAGCCTTACTTAAGGATAACAGCGTTGAAACAAGTGGACAGTATAAAGATATTTTTGAAGAAAGTACCTTTACTGCTGTAGTATTAGGCGGAGATGCGAAAGAGCATAACAAGGTTGTTACTAAAGATTTCAATGAAATCCGAAATATCATTAAAGATAATGCTGAATTAAGTCTTAAAAATCCAGCATACCCAATTTCATATACAAGTACTTTCTTAAAAGATAATGCAACTGCTGCTGTTCATAACAATACAGATTATATTGAGACGACAACTACAGAATATTCAAGTGCTAAAATGACACTTGATCATTACGGTGCTTACGTTGCTCAATTTGATGTATCTTGGGATGAATTCACATTTGACCAAAAGGGTAACGAAGTATTAACACATAAAACATGGGATGGTAGCGGAAAAGACAAAACGGCTCATTACTCTACAGTTATCCCACTCCCACCAAATTCAAAAAATATAAAAATTGTAGCAAGAGAATGTACAGGTCTTGCATGGGAATGGTGGAGAACAATTATTAATGAACAAAATGTTCCATTAACAAATGAAATAAAAGTTTCAATTGGAGGAACAACATTATACCCAACAGCTAGTATTAGTCATTAAGTATAAAAAAGCGCCCTATAAGTAGGGCGCTTTTTACTTGGTCACAAATTTTATTTTGTATCGGTATGTTTTTAAGTTTTGTAAATCATCAACTATAAGGTGGGAATATTGTGCAGACGAAAAGCTACATGTTTTTCGTCTTTTTGTTCTCTTGCTTAATAAGAAAGATCCTGTATCTCAGTACAGGATCTTTAATCAAACGTTTTTAAAAGCTAAATTGTGGTTTCATATCACCTTTATAAGGTTCATGTTCAACGAATATAGTTATATCGTTACCAGCTTGGTTTTTACCAGTTCTTTTATACGTAAATTTATTTTTATTTAGTTCAGTAAGTTCAAGAGCAGCACCGTATTTATTATTTCCAATTGAAACATGGGCTCTTATTTTATTTTCGTGTACAACATCGAAGTAGCCATAATCACCGCGGCTTTGACCTGTTTCGCTATTGAAGAACTCATATTTATTAGATTTGTCATCAAATTTTGCTAGACTTATAAAATTCGAATTAAACTGTGTTACATCGTTACCAGTTTCGTCTAATACCTTTGTTCCGTGCCAAAGGGTACCGCCTAAAATTTTATCTCCATCAACGTTTTTAACAATATCTCCTGTAGTCGTGTTCAGCTGCTTGTCCGGATCAGTGAAAGAAAGTTCTTTTTCTTTATATGGAACATGTTCAACGAAAACTTCTACATCTTTACCGTTAGCGTCTTTCCCTATTCGTTTATAAGTAAATACATTTTTATTTAGTTTTGTCATGTCAACGACAGCTTGATACTTCATTGATTCTGAAATTAATATTCTCTTTTTCCCATCATTTGTGATAAAGAAAGTTCCTTTATCGCCACGACTTGCACCTGTTTTAGCATCAAAAAATTCATATCTGCCGGACTTCGCATCATATTTTGCAAGACCAATGAAGTTTGCATTCTCTTTTGTTAAGTCATTCTTATCTTTGTCATACACTCGTGTACCTTGCCAATTTGTCTCGCTAAGAATATTAGCCATTTTTTGCCCTTTAGTTAATTTATTTTCCTTTTTTGTTTCTTTAGCAACTTGTTCTTGCTTTTGTTTCCCATGATTTTCTTCAGCTTTAGTACCAGCACACCCTGTTAATGCTAATGTGAATCCGAGCAGTATGGATGATAGTGTTTTTGTTTTTTTGTTCATGTTTTATCGTCTCCTTATTTTATGATTTTAGGTAGTACGGTTAGCGATTATAGTAGCAGTGCGTCATATACGAGCTTAGTTGCTACGTTTCTTATGTTAATACTCGACTATAAACTGCCTCTAAATAAAACATTAAAAAAAGATAAACTAATTCCTAAAATTTTTTCATACTTATAAAAAGGTTTTTTACATGGGGTGAATGTGAATTTCTTATTTTGAAACTGGCGTAATCACATTGGGGTATACACATTATGCTTACATTGCGATTTTAGATGTGATGTTATACTGTGTATAAGATTTTATGTGTGTATGTTGTGTCGGTTTTTGTCGATAAGTCGATATATTTCGAAAATCGCTGATATATTTGGAGTTGCGCCGATATATTTCGAAAATCGCCGATATATTTGGAGTTGCGCTGATATATTTGAAAAATCGCTGATATATTTTGGAGGGGGATAAAAATGATTGTGAAAGAGCGGAAAATGCCCGTATATTTGCTGCAATTAGAAGCTTTACTTAGAAGATTGCCTGCTCATCATCCAAAAAGGAATGTGGTGGTTGAAAGTCTAGCGAAATTTATGGCCGGCTATAAAGGAGAGCAGGCGATTGAGTATCCACTTAGTTTTTTACCCGAAACAGAATACAGTATTTTACATGATATTAGGTTATTTGATCAAAAACATTATTTCCAAATTGATACCCTCATAGTTTCATCTTATTTTCTTCTTTTTCTTGAAATAAAAAATATTATTGGTACATTAATTTTTGATACAAAGTTCAATCAACTTATTCGAATAGTAGATGGTAATACGGAAGAAGGATTCCCAGATCCGCTTTTACAACTGAAACGGCAAGAGATGCAACTGAGAAAATGGCTGAATCTACATGATTTACATAATATTCCGATTGAAGCCCTCGTTGTAATTAGTTCCCCTCGTACAATTATTAAAACTTCAGATGAAATACTGTCTAGTAAAATTATCCACAGTGCAAATTTACCTAATAGAATAAAACAGATTAAAAATCAATATAAAGAAAAAGTGATTGATAATATAAATGGACTTATAGGCCAGATTATGAATGAGCACATTCCGCAACGTCAAAATGTTCTTGCACAATATAAAATTAAAAAAGAGGAGTTGCTAAAGGGTGTACAGTGTGAGGAATGTTTTACAATGGCAATGTTAAAAGAAAGACAGGGATGGCGTTGTTCAAATTGCAATAGTATGTCTAAACATGCTCATTTACGTGCTGTACAAGATTACACACTTCTGTTTAGTGTGATAACTACTAATAGCGAATTGAGGGAATTTCTTAATATGGAATCTAGTTCTGCGGTTAAAAGACTCCTCCAAACAATGAACATCACCTTCACTGGCAATAAAAAAGGACGAATATATGATTTAACTTCTTTCCAATCGTAATTTTGCTATAATAAATAAGTACTTATACGAAGGGGAGTCTAAAGAGAGTATGAAGTCATTTAATATCGATCATGTTATAGCTAGTGTTTTGCAATGGATATTAAATATAGCCTTAATTATATTATCCATTGTGTTATCAATTTTCTTAGTGAATGAGACAATTACGTTCGTGCAGTATATTTTTTCGGCAAAAGAGTATACGTCTTATAAATTGGTTGAAAGTATCATCGTCTATTTCTTATACTTCGAGTTCATTGCATTAATTATTAAGTATTTTAAATCGAATTATCATTTCCCGTTACGCTATTTTATTTATATCGGAATTACGGCCTTAATTCGATTAATTATTGTGTCTCATGAGGAACCGATGGAGACGTTATTATACGCAGGAGCAATTCTTGTTTTAGTTATTGCTTTATACATATCAAATATGAGAGATTTGAGAAAAGAGTAGTAGTGCAGACATAAGTCAGCACTACTTTTTTACATCTTGACCTTCAAGTTGCTTGAAAGTTTACAATGAAATTAGGGCGTTTGAAATCGAAAAAAATTGAGAAATTAAGTGAAGAGGTTTCTTTTACTTGGAGGTTATAGGAATGAATCAGGAATTGAAGTTACGTCCATTAGAACGAGAAGATTTAAAGTTTGTACACGAACTGAATAATAATGCGCATATTATGTCGTATTGGTTTGAAGAGCCGTATGAGGCATTTGTGGAGCTGCAAGACTTATATGATAAACATATACATGATCAAAGCGAACGCCGATTTATCGTTGAGAAAGACAATGAAATGGTTGGATTAGTTGAGTTAGTAGAAATCGATTATATTCACCGTAGAACAGAATTCCAAATTATTATTGATCCGAATTATCAAGGATATGGTTATGCAGTGGATGCGACGCGTTTAGCAATGGATTACGCTTTTTCCGTACTAAATATGCATAAGATTTATTTAGTTGTGGATAAGGAAAATGAAAAGGCAGTACATGTTTATAAAAAAGTTGGGTTTATGGTAGAAGGTGAGCTTATCGATGAGTTTTTCGTTGATGGTAACTATCATAATGCAATAAGAATGTGTATGTTTCAGAAGCAATATTTTGAAAACAAGTAGTTGAAAGATTCGGAAGTAATGTTGACGCTTCGTAAAACCGTATGCTAAAATCCTTTTTAAGTATTAAGGAAGGTGCATAATATGCTTTATATAAAATTTGTAAAACTCATTAGAAAACTTTGCTCCGCACAAATGTATACGGTGAAGCGTTGTACGGAGCTTAATCAAGGGGTATAAATCCCCTATATTCATCGGCTGAATAACTTTTCTAAAAAAGTATAGTGTATCTATGCTTATTTCGTTATGGTTTTTCAGCTGGTGTATAAAATAGATTAAGGGGCCATAGACAATGCTTTGTCTATGGCCCTTTGTGTATATTATTCCGATGAGTCTTTACTATAAATTGGAGTAGTATAGGAAAAACCACGAAGCAGAGGGCTAGTGTCGAATGACGCTATCTCTCTGCTTTTTTTAATTTCAGGAAAAGAGGAATAAAAATGAGTTTACTTAAAGTGGAAAGTTTATCACATAGTTTTATAGATAAAGTATTATACGAAAATGCTTCTTTTGATTTGCATAAAGGGGAGCATATGGGAATTGTTGGACAGAATGGTGCAGGAAAAAGCACATTAATGAAAATATTGGTGGGGGAAATTATTCCTGATAAGGGAGACATAAAGTGGCAACCTAATATTCAAATTGGACATCTTGATCAATACGCAGAAATTGATGAGGGTTATACCATTTCACAATATTTAAAGAGAGCCTTTTATGATTTGTATGAAATGGAAAAGAGAATGAACAAGTTATATGAAGAAAGTGCGATGACTGGAGATGAAAATCAACTATTGAAAGCGGCAGAAATTCAAGGACTGCTCGAGGCTCGTGATTTTTATTCAGTAGATAGTATTACGAATAAGGTGGCAGCCGGTTTAGGTATTGATGTGATTGGGATGAATCGTGTGATTGGTGAATTAAGCGGAGGGCAGCGTGCAAAGGTAATTTTAGCGAAGCTCTTATTAGAAGAGCCTAATATTTTATTGCTAGATGAACCGACGAATTTTCTCGATAAGGAGCATGTGGAGTGGCTTGCTAATTATTTAATGAATTTTGAAGGAGCGTTTATTGTCGTATCACATGATTTTGATTTTCTGGAAAAGGTAACTTCTTGCATATGTGATGTAGAGTTCGGAACAGTTAAGAAGTATTACGGCAAATACTCAGATTTTGTAAGACAAAAGGAGCATTTGCGAAAAGATTATATTCGCCAATATTATGCACAGCAAAAGAAAATTGAAAAAACGGAAGAGTATATTCGTAGAAATATTGCTGGGGTGAATTCAAAAATAGCGCAAGGTCGTAGAAAACAATTACAGCGTATGGAAAGAATTGCGCCACCAAGTTTTACTCATAAACCGTCTATTCATTTTCAGGAACTTCCCATTTCAGTTCAGACAGTTCTTGAAGTAAATAATCTTGAAGTTGGTTACGACTTCGCTCTCTTACCAAAGTTGAATTTTTCAGTAATGGGTGGGCAAAAACTTGTCATTACAGGTTTCAATGGAGTAGGGAAATCTACTTTATTAAAAACAATCGTTGGAAATATTGCTAGTATTTCTGGAGAGTTTCACTTTTCAGAGCAAATAAAGATTGGATATTATGAGCAAGATTTAAATTGGAGCAATGATTCTTTAACGCCGCTTCAAATTATTTCAGAACAGTTTCCTAAACTGAATATGAAGGAAATACGCCATCATTTAGCTGCGTGTGGAGTGAAGGATACGCACGTTTCGCAAGAAATTCGTACGTTAAGTGGTGGTGAACAATCGAAGGTGAAACTGTGTGGATTATTACTATCACCTTGTAACTTCTTAATTTTAGATGAGCCGACAAATCATTTGGATGCAGAAGCGAAGGAAGCTTTGCAAAAGGCGTTAATTAAGTTTAAGGGCAGCATTATACTCGTATCTCACGAAGCAAGTTTTTATCTTGATTGGGCAGATAGCATCTTTCATATAGAGACGGGATTAGTTAAGGGGGTGTGAAACATATGAGTGAAAACAATTGGAAAACGAAAATTATATTATTTTTGACCGCTCAAACTATTTCGTTGTTCGGTTCCTCTCTCGTGCAATACGCGATTATATGGTATATCACCCTTACAACATCATCAGGAGTGATGTTGACTATTTCAACTGTTTGCGGTTTTCTACCACAAATTGCGATATCTTTGTTTGCAGGTGTTTGGATTGATCGTTATGACCGTAAAAAGATGATTATGTTATCGGATGGAATTATAGCGATTGCGACGTTAGTCTTAGCAATTTTATTTTTAACAGGATATAAAAGTATTTGGTTACTTTTTATTGTGTTACTCATTCGTTCAGCTGGAACAGGAGTACAAACGCCAGCTGTGAATGCATTAATTCCGCAAATCGTTCCGAAAGAGTATCTTATGAAAGTAAATGGAATAAATAGCAGTATTACATCTTTAATTATGTTTCTTTCTCCAGCAGCAAGTGCTGCGATTCTTTCTATTGCCAGCATTGAAACAACATTTTTTATTGATGTTATTACAGCTATGATTGGAATTAGTATTATGTTTGTCATTCATGTGGAAGGACATGTGAATGTAGAAAGTAAGCAAAAATCTAATCTACAAGGAATTAAAGAAGGGTTCACTTATTTAAAAGAAAATGTATTTATTAAAAGGCTAATCGTTTTATTGATTATCGTCATGATTTTAATAAGTCCAGCTGCTTTTTTAACACCTTTAATGGTAACTCGTTCTTTCGGGGCCGAAATGTGGAGACTTACTGCTAGTGAGATGACCTTTAGTGCGGGTGCGGCAGCTGGTGGCGTATTGATTGCAGCGTGGGGTGGTTTTCGTAATCGTATGCATACAACAGCGCTAGCTTGTGCATTATATGGACTGCTTATGATTGGACTCGGAATAGCACCGATATTTATTATGTATTTAGTCTTTAATTTTTTAATTGGTATAACAATGCCGTGCTTCAATACACCAGTTACTGTGTTATTGCAGGAGAAAGTAGAACCATCAATGCACGGACGGATGTTTAGCCTTGTACAAATTGCGAATTCATGCGCGCTTCCTTTAGGAATGATAATATTTGGTCCGTTGTCGGATATGTTTAGTGTAGAGATTTTGTTAATTTATGCTGGGATATTCGTGCTATTTTGCGCAATGTATATTGTATTAAGCAAGAGGTTTGAAGTGTAAATATTTATAATTTAGAAGGTTTGCGAAGTGATTTAAGATGCTTTGCAAACCTTTTTGTTGTTTGTTTAGTCAATAATTATTTATTGTTTAACAATAAATAATTATTGACTGTTAATTCTTTTTTAGATAATATGATGGTAAGAATCTAAGGGGAATTACATAAGTAGAGGAGAATGTGAAATGAAAAATAAATACGTAGTAGCTATTTCTTTCATGATTTTAGCGATTATTTCTTTAACGATACATGCTTCAAACAGTAAAGTAGGAGCGGATGGATTTCTTGAAGAACCTTTCTTTTTCCTAGTACCGATAAGTTATATATTGTTCCTTAGTGGTATTGGTGTATTGCTATTTGGATTTATTACTTCAAAGCTGAAAAAGGGCAATAGATAGGGACAAAACACTCACTATGAAATAGAAACATACCATATGGAAGAAAAAGAATAAGTGAGATGAATCATGATGAATCATTATTTTTATAATGGTAGACAAGTAGGAGCTGCTATTACGCTGGCTGGGGCACAAGGGACAATTCATGCTGTGAATCAAGCTATTCAAATGCAGCAACAAGCATATTTTGCACAAATGATGCAAAGTCAATATATGCCGTATTCACAACTTCCGATGCAAATTATACATTACGATGTACATCCAGCTGGTTTATTTTCCATTCCATATGGCGGGACATATTTCTTATGAAAAAAAGCGACTCAATAGAGTCGCTTTTTTATATTCCGCCTAACTTCATTCCAAGGAAGGCAAAGGCGATACCAATTATGTAAGTAGCACTTAAATATAAAAGGAAGATGTATAGTTTTTTACGAGTGAGAAGCTGAACAGATTCTAATTTAAACGTAGAAAATGTAGTGAATGCGCCCATAAATCCAGTACCTAATAATAGTTGCCAGCCTGTAGTGACTCCGTTGCCAATTATATACCCAAGTAAAAATGCCCCTGTTATATTAATAAGGAATGTAGCAATTGGAAATTGTGTTTTATTTCTTTTCTTAAACCAATTGCTAATTGCAAATCGTGTAATCGCACCGAAAAATCCTCCTGTTGCGACTAATAAAGCTTCTATCATGAGTAATCACCTTCTGTAAGAGATTTCTTAATTAAGAAATCTCCAAGTGTATAGCCAAGGCCAGACATAATGAGGCCACCAAGTATGCTGCATGATACATATAAGAAGGCTATGCTCCACTCAGAATGATTGATCAATTGCACAGTTTCTACACTAAATGTTGAAAAAGTCGTAAAGGAACCGATGAATCCAGTTCCGATGCCTGTGATAACCTCTGAAGGTAAGATGTTTAGCCGAGCGATATAAGTAGTTAGCCACGCTAAGAAAAAGCAACCGATTAAGTTAATGAGTAATGTTGCCAATGGAAATGAATGATGCCAAAATGTGTTGATATTAAGACCTAAATAATAACGAGAAAGAGCTCCTAATATACCAGCAATGCCAACGATAATATAAATCAATTTTCTCACCTCTTTAAATAGCTTGCTCAAAAAAATAGACTCCTACCAGTATCCATACTGGTAGGAGTCATTAGCTAAGCAGCGTTTATGGCGAACTCCATCGCCTATGATTATTACATATAGTGTACTAAATATACCGTTTAATTTCCAGTGAGGAGGAGGGTGTAACTTTTCTTTTTTTGATGTCTGAAGGCTTTTTAAGTAATTAAAATGGGATCGATTACTTATCAACTAAATATAGTGATATACGGTTTTAATTATGATAAAATGTTTCTTATGTGTGTCGTTTTGTTTTATTTGACTGAAAATAAAGAAAAATAAATTTGCGTGAAAAGGAGTCATTTATTTGAAGAAATTTTTAAAAATCGTATTTACATGTGTTTTAGTAGTAGCGGGCATTGTAGGAGGATTTCTAGCTTATATAACACTTACTAAAGAACAGCCTGCTGATGTTATAAGCTTGAAGGTAGAGAATAATAAGGAGCGCGTATTAGCGACTGGAAATGAGTTTAAAGTTACAACATTTAATATTGGATATGCTGGGTTAGATAAGGATCAAGATTTCTTTATGGATGGTGGAAAGGGATCTGGTTCAAGTAGTAAAGAGCAAACGGAAACTAATTTAAAGAATATGCTTTCGTTTTTACAAAATGAGAATAGTGATTTTGCACTATTACAAGAAGTTGATATAAAGTCACTTCGTTCATTTGATGTAAATGAACATGAATTTTTGAAAAAAGGATTACCTGATTATGTTTCGTCATTTGGCAAGAACTACGATACGAAATGGGTTCCAGTGCCAATAACAAATCCAATGGGATATGCGGAGGCTGGATTAAGTACGTTTTCTAAATACACTGTTCAAGAAGCGAAGAGGTTCCAGCTGCCTGGAATGGAGCCTTGGCCAAAGCGTTTGTTTGATTTAGATCGAGCAATTGTGGAATATAAAATTCCTGTTAATAATGGAAAACATGTTAGACTCGTAAATTTACATTTGTCTGCTTATGATGAAGGCGGGAAAATTAGAAAACAGCAAGTAGAGTATTTAAAAGAATATATGAACAAGCATTATGAAAATGGTGATTACGTAATAATGGGTGGAGATTGGAATCAATTGGTTTCGAACGCTCAATTAAGTGATCCGAAGTTCGTGAAAGAGCGTCCTGAGTGGTTAGTAGAGTTACCGAAGGACTTTACAGACGGTGGCTTTAAATGGGCTGTAGATCCGTCTGTTATGACTGTAAGAGATGATGTAAAGAAATATGTAGAAGGTGAAAATTTCGTCACTATTATTGATGGCTTTATCGTTTCACCGAATGTAGAGATTGTAAATGTACAAGGGAAAGATTTAAAGTTTGAAAATAGCGATCATAACCCAGTAAGTGCGGTATTTAAACTGAAGTAATTGATATGTATAAGTAGAAGGTGGGGCTTCATATGGAGTGGTTAAAGAGGACTTGTTTTTCTAACCTTGAGAAAGAATCACAGAAAAATCATTTATTACTGTTTATAACGATTTGTAGTTTCTTCCTTGGGATAATCGCAATTGGGTATTATGGATATATTTTTACAGAGAGAGCCATAGCATTTTGGATTTGTGGTATTTCTGTCGTTGCATTTGGAACGCTTTTTACTTTTATAAAAAGTATGGAATCAGCGTATAAATATATCATGACATTTATGTTGCTTACAATGTCTTACATTATGGTACAAGCTTTTAATGAAAGCCCGGCTGTATTTCAAATGGTCTATTTTACATTAGCTGTTTCACTTATTTATTTAAGCGAGCGCCTCATTTTAATTATTGGCGGGGTAGCTGTTGTGATCACATTTATCCTTTGTAGCTATTGGCCGGAGCAATTTTTTGCTTATACAGCCTCATCTGAAGCTGCTAATTTCGCAAGTTTGTTAGCGATTGTAACAATCGCTATGTGGGGCGTCACGAAAATCGGTTCTAATCTGCTCCTTCGTTTAAGTGATGAGAAGCAAGAAGTAATGAGAAAAGCTCAGGAGTTAGAAGAGACGCAAAGACTTATTGAAGAAACAGTTGTGAAACTAGATAGTAATTTCAATCATTTAAGACAAAATATGAACACGTCGATGGAATCGATGAGTGAAATTAATTTTGCCTTTGAAGAGGTGGCAGTTGGTACGCAATCACAATCAGAGATGATGTATCGTTCGGTAGAAGTATTGAATGATATGGAGGGAAATATTGAGCAAATCATCTCTCAAGTAAGAACTGCATCGGCTCATGTGGATGAAAGCTTAGAAATTTCAAAAGGTAGTGTACATACTCTAAGAAATTTTGAAACTAACATGAGAAGTTTAAATGATGTTGTTTCACAGTCTGGAATTATATTTAGAGATTTAATGATGCAATCGAAACAAATTAATGAAATTGTAGATGTAATAACGAATATTTCAAGTCAGACGAGTTTGCTAGCTTTAAATGCAAATATTGAAGCTGCGAGGGCAGGCGAGCATGGAAAAGGTTTTGCTATTGTAGCGAGTGAAGTGTTAAAGCTTGCTGAAGAATCAAATCGTTCTGCGGGAAGAATTCAAGGGATTTTGAAGGAGTTTAGTAATCAAGCAAGTAAGGTAGAAGTGCAAGTAGAGAAGTCAGAAAGAGTACAAGAAGAATGTAACGAGATGTTAGCAAGCGTTTTAACAAATGTAACTGATTTAGGGAAGTTTATTGATGCGATTAATGAAGTAATGCGAGAGGTTGTTGTTCAACAAGAAAGTTTCCAAGTTAAAACGACGAATATCGTAAAGGATGTTACGCATGCTTCTAACGTAATTCAGCAAACTTCTACAGCTACAGAAGAAGTGCTAGCGAGTGTGGAAGAAGAAAAACATCGAAATGATACGTCAGTGAAGACGTTACAAACTGTTAGCGAGCAAGTGAAGTTGTTAGAAGATATTTTAGAAAAGTAATATTGCTTGGAAAGAGCACGAATGATGTGCTCTTTTTTCATTGAAACGAATACTTGATAGGAATTTAATTGCTTTTCTGCGCGTTTTCTGCCAAGCTTAAGGAGATAAAGTGAGACTAGTACATACTTATTATTAGTCCTCACCAATCAAGCTATCCGCAAATAGCGGAATAAAATACTTCAAAGAAAGAATTATATAGGTGACGCATATGATCGAAGTTAAGACTTCTGAACTTAGTGATGGAGAATTTAATAGAGGTGTATTTGCAACTCGTGATATTAAAAAGGGTGAGTTGATACACGCAGCACCAGTTATCTCTTATCCGAATGAACAGCATGAACATATTGAGAAAACGTTACTTGCTGATTACGCATTTGAGTATGGAATCAATCATACGGCAATCCTTTTAGGATATGGTATGTTATTTAATCATTCATATACACCGAATGCAACGTATGACATCGTTTTTGAGAATCATACATTTAACTTCTATGCTTATAAAGATATAAAAGCAGGAGAAGAAATTTTAATCAATTATAATGGTGAAGTTGATAACGATGAGCTGTTATGGTTTGATAAAGAAAAAGAAGAGAACGAAAAGTAATATAAAGAGTATAGAAAGAGCACATTCTGTGGGATGTGCTCTTTTTTATTGATGTAAATAAAGTAAAAAGTACAAAAAAATACCACTTTCTTTTTGTGTGGTATAGTAAGATACTGAGGGATAGTGTTTTGAAAAAGTCATATATTTTACAAATTGTTGTCTTTCTGATGACATGTCAAGTTTAGTAGTCCATTTGGGTTGCTTTATTATGCAATATATATTTTAATATGAGTGGCACCTCTTATAAATTAAGAGGTTTATAGGTGTCTCGAATTGATTTTGGGTACACTGTATCCACCACTTTAGGTTCTTTCATGTACGTGGGGATATTATGGGCCCGTATAACGGGATAAAATGAATATAGAAATAGAGGAATCGTAAAATGAATATGCAAGAGGTTTATAAATATTTAAGTACGGTATTGCCTGAAGGACATGTTAAACAAGATGAAATGTTAAAGAATCATACGCATATTAAAGTTGGCGGAAAAGCAGATGTTTTTGTTGCGCCTACAAATTATGATGAAATTCAAGAAGTTATTAAATATGCGAACGAATATAATATTCCAGTTACGTTTTTAGGAAATGGATCGAATGTCATTATTAAAGATGGTGGAATTCGCGGGATTACAGTAAGTTTAATTCATATTACAGGTGTTACTGTAACAGGAACGACGATTGTAGCACAGTGTGGTGCAGCAATTATTGACGTATCACGTATTGCCTTAGACCATAACTTAACGGGTCTTGAGTTTGCTTGTGGTATTCCAGGTTCAGTTGGCGGAGCATTATATATGAATGCTGGTGCATACGGCGGTGAAATTTCGTTTGTATTAACAGAAGCTGTCGTAATGACAGGTGATGGAGAGCTACGTACTTTGACGAAAGAAGCATTTGAATTTGGATATCGTAAGAGTGTATTTGCGAACAACCATTACATTATTCTTGAAGCGAGATTTGAACTTGAAGAAGGTGTACATGAAGAAATTAAAGCCAAAATGGATGATTTAACGTTTAAACGTGAGTCAAAACAGCCTCTAGAATATCCTTCATGTGGTAGCGTATTTAAGCGCCCACCAAATAACTTTGCTGGTAAGTTAATTCAAGACTCAGGACTACAAGGTAAGCGAATTGGTGGAGTAGAAGTTTCTTTAAAACACGCTGGATTTATGGTGAATGTTGATAACGGAACAGCACAAGATTACATCGATTTAATTCACTTCGTACAAAAGACAGTTGAAGAGAAATTTGGCGTGAAGTTGGAGCGAGAAGTAAGGATTATTGGAGAAGATAAAGAATAACGAAATACGTATGAAGATATGAATTATTTTAAAATAACATTTGGGTATTGTTGACAATTTGTTTTCAATTCAATATAATGGCTAATAATTTAACAAATAACATACGTTGAAAGAGCCCAGTAGCAGTTTGTCACTGTTAACGAGAGAGCTAGGGGTTGCTGGAACCTAGCACAAACAAACTTGCGAATTACACTCTGGAGTATCTTAGGTAATGCTAAGCGGACTAGCAATCGATATTATTGCTAAGAGTGGTATGAGTAGCTATGCTATTTATGCAAACTGGGTGGTAACACGGTGAATAATCGTCCCTATGTCTATCGTAGACATAGGGGCTTTTTTGTTTTTAAAAAATAAAGGGGATGACAAAAGATGAATATTATTGATGAATTAGAATGGCGCGGCGCCGTTAATCAGCAGACTGACGAAGAAGGCTTACGTAAGCTAGTAGAAGAGAAAAAGATTTCACTATACTGCGGAGTTGATCCAACTGGTGATAGTATGCATATCGGACATTTGATTCCGTTTATGATGATGAAGAGATTCCAATTAGCTGGCCATCATCCTGTTATTTTAATTGGCGGGGCAACAGGAACAATTGGTGATCCGAGTGGACGACAATCAGAGCGTCAACTTCAAACGTTAGAAGTGGTTCAGCATAATGTAGATGCGTTAACAGCACAAATGAAAAAGCTATTTGATTTTGGTGGAAATAGCGAAGTGAAGATGGTAAATAACTATGATTGGACACATGAAATAAATATTATTGAGTTTTTACGTGATTACGGGAAAAACTTTAGCATCAATAGCATGTTAGCGAAGGATATTGTAGCAAGCCGTTTAGATACAGGTATTTCTTTCACAGAATTCACGTACCAAATTTTGCAAGCGATGGACTTTCACCATTTATACACGAAAGAGGATGTTCAACTTCAAATTGGTGGCAGTGACCAATGGGGAAATATTACGAGTGGTTTAGATTTAATTCGTAAGTTAGAAGGTCATGAGGCGAAAGTATTCGGATTAACGATTCCGTTATTATTAAAATCGGACGGTACGAAGTTTGGTAAATCAGCGGGTGGTGCGGTTTGGCTTGATCCTGAAAAAACGACACCGTTTGAATTTTACCAGTTCTGGGTAAATACAGATGACCGTGACGTAATTAAATACTTGAAATACTTTACGTTCTTAACGAAAGAGCGTATTGATGAATTAGCAACGAAGGTAGAAACAGAGCCTCATAAACGTGAAGCGCAAAAAGTGTTAGCGGAAGAAATGACGAAATTTGTTCATGGAGAAGAGGCGTTCCTGCAAGCTGAGAAAATTACAGCAGCGTTATTTAGCGGAGATATTAAATCGTTAACAGCTGATGAAATTGAACAAGGCTTTAAAGAAATGCCAACATTCCAGTCTTCAAAAGAGACGAAAAACATCGTAGAGTGGCTAGTCGATTTAGGGATTGAACCATCTAGACGACAAGCACGCGAGGACATTAATAATGGTGCGATTTCTATGAATGGTGAGAAAGTAACAGATGTGGGTACAGATGTTACTGTAGAAAATTCATTTGATGGAAGATTTATTATTATTCGTAAAGGGAAGAAGAACTACAGTCTTGTGAAATTAGGATAATAAGTAAGGCTGGAAAATATATCGGCGATTTTTCGAATATATCGACCGTAACTCAAATTATATCGGCGATTTTCGAAATATATCAGCGCAAATCCGAATATATCAGCGATTTTCCCAATATATCGATTTACCGACAAAAAGCGACAATAAGAGCTGTTCCGAACGGGACAGCTTTTATTGTAAAAAGTCAGTATATTTAGATAAATTTAAAGGGTATATAATTTTTTTGACGAATAAATAAGTTAGAGAAAATTACGGATAAAAAATAGCCCGAACCATGCAGGGCATGATTCGGGCTTATATTCAGATTAGTAAGCTAAGCTGAATAGACCTTTAATGTGTGATAAGTAACGAACGTTACTTGCTTCTTTCATTAATGATGCTGGTAAGCCTTTAAGTGGAGTATTGCTTGCTCCAATTGTAGCAACCGCATCTTTACGTCCTAGACTAGCAAGTGTTCCAGAGTTTACAGGTGCGAACTCTTCTAATGCTTTGCCTTCTAGTGCTGCGTATAAGTTGTATCCAATTAACTCACCCATTTGCCAAGCGATTTGTGCAGTTGGTGGGTATGGACGTCCGTCTGGAGCGAAGACAACAGCGCTGTCTCCAGCAACGAATACGTCTTTGTGAGAAGTAGATTGTAGGTATGCATCAACTGTTGCACGTCCACGGTTAACTTCAAGACCTGATTCACCGATTAATGGGTTACCTTGTACGCCGCCTGTCCAAACGAATGTGTTAGCAACAAGTTTTTGACCGTCTTTTAAGTCGATTTCATTGCCAGCAACGTTTGTTACAGGAAGACCAGTTAAGAATGTAACACCGCGTGCTTCTAGGCTAGTAGTTGCACGTTCGATTAAGTGGTCTGGTAATACTGGAAGGATTTTTGGACCTGCTTCAACAAGAAGAAGTTTCACTTCTTTTGGATTTACGCCGTGGCTTTTTGCAAGTTTAGGCATAATGTCAGCAAGCTCACCAACTAGCTCAACGCCAGTTAATCCGCCACCACCGATTACGATTGTAGCATCAGCTTCGTTTTTCGTTTTCGCGTATTCACGAATACGGTCTTCAACGTGTTTGTAGATTTTGTTTGCATCAGCAGCAGATTTTAATACCATGCTGTTTTCTTCTAGTCCTGGAATACCGAAGTAAGCAGTTTTACTTCCTAAAGCAACTACAAGTGCATCGTAAGATAAAGTAGTGCCACCAGCTAGTTTGATTTCTTTGCTATCAACTGAGAATGACTCAACTGTTGCGATTTTAAGATCGATGTCTTTGCCTTTGAAAAGCTTTGTAAGTGGCATTGCAACTGCTTGCTCAGACACGTTACCAGCTGCAAGGCGGTGTAGTTCAGTGATGATTTGGTGTGTTGGGTATTGGTTAATCACTGTAACTTGTGCTTCTGATTTGCTGTAATATTTACGTACGTTTAAAGCGGCAAGAAGACCGCCATAACCAGCGCCTAAGATGACAATTTGTTTTGACATAGTATGATATCCCCCGTCTTTACTAATTGTTGTTATAAGTTAAATTATTTATTGTTACGTTCTGCACTAATTTGAAGATATGCGTTCACAAAGCGGAACATTTTTTGTGCTTGTGGATCTTTTAGTAATTTTAACAGACCGAATAGGCCGATAACTTCGTTGCTTTCTTCAGCACGATCTTTCGCTTCGATTGCAGTTGCAGCCATGCTTTTCACTGTATCTTTTACAGGTTCTACAAGCTCTGTAATTGCACCAACAGTGTCGCTTTTTAATACTTCATCAGTAGCAACAGTTTGAGCGAAGTCATAAGACTTAGTTAAAATGTTAACAAGCTCAGTTAATTTTGGAAGCTGTTCTACTAGTGTTGTTAATGATTCTTGTACCTCAGGTTTTAACAACTGATCAAGTACATCAAGTTGTCCTTGGCTAGCAGAAATTTGTACAGTTTCTTGTTCTGGCTTTGTTTGAGTCATAGTTTCTGGCATCTCCAATTCTCCTTTACGATAGCAATACTCTTATTTTTTATAAGTAAGATAGTAAACGTTTACGAAACTTTATACAAAGTTTCACAAAACACAATAAAATGCCTTTAAATTTATGACAGCAAGTAAGCTGCAAACATAAATCTAAAACCATAACGTCTTACTTATTATTTATGAACTGTCCGATACATGGCTTGTCCGCATAATGGAAAAGCTCCGTTACCGGAAAGTGTATATAATATATATCCTATATTATATACTATATACACCTATGTTAACATAAAAATGATTCCTAATTATTTGATATTAAGTGTATAACGTAGTGCTGACAAGGTATGAAAGCGTATAAAATATTTTGTTCCAGTTAGAAATGTATATACATATAAAGAAAAAAAGGAAAAAATGAACAAATTCATGTTCGTTTTTTCCTTTTTCCTATTATTCACCTTCTACAATTAGCATGGATGTGTTACCGCTTTTTTCAAGATGGCATTCGCCCCAAGTACAAAGAGAATCAAGAATGGACTCTAAAGACCAACCGTATTCTGTAAGTGAATATTCTACTTTTGGTGGTACTTGATTGTATACCTTTCTTTGAATAACCCCATCGTCTTCTAATTCACGTAATTGCTGAGTTAACATTTTTTGTGTAATCCCAGGCATTAAACGTTTTAGTTCACTCGTTCTTTTTGTGCCTTTCGTTAGATGACAAAGGATAACAACCTTCCATTTTCCACCGATAACCTCTAAAGTCGCTTCAACGGGAATATTGTATTTCTTCATATAAAAATCTCCTTTGATGAATGTAGATTTAAGTTCTCCAACAAAAGAAGCTAAATAATTAAATGTTACTAAAAAGTGCCTATAGCACTTTAAAGTACGTACTTTTTATCATGTTGAATATGTTCCATAATAGCATACGTAAGAGGGAAATGAGTAGTACGGTACTAAAAAGTGCCTATGTTACTTTTAGGTACCTATCGTACTTTTAAGTGCGTTCTTCAAAAAAAGAGTAAAGCCATTCATAATAGCGTATATCAACAGTAAAGTTATTTTTGTAGAAGATAAAAAGGCCTTTTTATCATACTATTATGATTGGATTTCTCGCATTAAGGAGGAGTTCAATTGAATTCATATACAGTATCTTCTTCGGTTATGCAGACGAATCGGAGAAGTATGTTTGCTTTATTAGCACTAGCAATTAGTGCGTTTGGAATTGGTACAACTGAATTTATTAGTGTCGGCTTATTACCATCTATCTCAGAGGATTTACATGTTTCTGTTACAACAGCGGGGTTAACTGTTTCTTTATATGCATTAGGAGTAGCGTTTGGTGCTCCAGTATTAACGTCATTAACAGCTAGTATGTCGCGAAAGACGTTATTAATGTGGATTATGATTATTTTCATTATTGGTAATGGAATTGCGGCGGTAGCAACAAGTTTTACTGTGTTACTTATTGCGAGGGTTGTATCTGCATTTGCGCATGGTGTTTTTATGTCAATTGGATCTACAATTGCGGCTGCGCTTGTACCTGAGAATAAACGTGCAAGTGCAATAGCATTTATGTTTACTGGTTTAACTGTTGCGACTATTACAGGTGTACCAATTGGAACATTTATCGGTCAACAATTTGGCTGGAGGGCCTCGTTTATTGTTATTGTGGCCATTGGAATCGTTGCTTTAATCGCCAATAGTATGCTAATTCCTTCTAATTTAAAAAAAGGTACGTCTGTATCATTTCGCGATCAATTTAAGCTGATTACGAATGGAAGACTGTTACTTGTATTTATTATTACTGCATTAGGATACGGGGGAACGTTCGTAACATTTACGTATTTATCTCCGTTATTACAAGAAGTAACAGGATTTAAAGCAAGTACCGTTACAATTATTTTGTTAGTATACGGAATTGCAATTGCGATTGGGAATATGGTCGGGGGAAAATTATCAAATCATAATCCGATTCGAGCGTTATTTTACATGTTCTTTATTCAAGCGATTGTATTATTTGTTTTAACATTTACAGCGCCATTTAAAGTCGCTGGATTCATCACAATTATTTTCATGGGACTATTCGCATTTATGAATGTTCCAGGGCTACAAGTGTATGTTGTTATATTAGCTGAGAGGTTTGTACCTAGCGCTGTTGATGTAGCATCGGCGATTAACATTGCAGCATTTAACGCAGGAATTGCTCTTGGTGCTTACTTGGGTGGTATTGTAACGAACTCGTTAGGATTAATTCATACGGCTTGGGTAGGTGGAATTATGGTAGTAGGTGCTGTTGTTTTAACTGCGTGGAGTATGACATTAGAAAAAAGAGATCAAGTAAAATAAAAGGAGAGAAAATAAAATGAAAAACTTACAAAGTAAAACAGTATTAAATAATGGTGTAGAAATGCCTTGGTTCGGTTTAGGTGTATTTAAAGTAGAGGATGGACCAGAACTTGTAGAAGCAGTGAAATCGGCGATTAAAGCAGGATACCGCAGCATTGATACAGCTGCAATTTACGGAAATGAAAAAGCTGTAGGTGAAGGAATTCGCGCGGGTATAAAAGAAGCAGGCATTTCTCGTGAAGATTTATTCATTACTTCAAAAGTGTGGAATTCGGATCAAGGATATGAAACGACACTTGCTGCATATGAAGAAAGCTTAAAAAAATTAGAGCTGGATTATTTAGATTTATACCTTGTTCATTGGCCTGTAGAAGGGAAATATAAAGATACGTGGAGAGCGTTAGAAACACTTTATAAAGAAAAACGCGTACGTGCAATTGGGGTAAGTAATTTCCAAATTCATCACTTACAAGATGTAATGAAAGATGCAGAAATTAAACCAATGATTAACCAAGTAGAATACCACCCTCGTTTAACACAAAAAGAATTACAAGCTTTCTGTAAAGAACAAGGTATTCAAATGGAAGCATGGTCACCACTTATGCAAGGTCAATTATTAGATAATGAAACATTACAAGAAATTGCTGAGAAACACGGTAAAACAACAGCGCAAGTTATTTTACGTTGGGATCTTCAAAATGGAGTAATCACTATTCCAAAATCAACGAAAGAACACCGCATTATTGCAAATGCCGATATATTTAATTTCGAATTAACGAAAGAAGATATGGAAAAAATCGATGCGTTAAATCAAAATCACCGCGTTGGTCCGGATCCTGATAACTTCGATTTCTAAGATTAAAGTAAGAAAGAAGAGTGCGTAAAAGCACTCTTTTTTTGTGCATAAAAATAGTTTCTAAATAAATACTACTTAGTATTAAGTTTGTGATAAGGGGCTGTAAACATGAATATAAAGCAATCGTTCAAGATTTTAGCTATGTTTTTAAGTGTTTTATTTGTGTTATTCCCGCTTCAAAAAGCATTTGCAGAAGTTATGGACCATACAAAGTATGAAATGAATTGGAGTTATAGTAAGTCAAAGAAGAAACCAATTCGAACAGAGCTTATTAAAACGGCAGATGGCAAAATTGCTTTTTGCTTAAATGTAGATTTGAAATCTCCAAGCGGTCAAGATTTACCGGAAATGGGGAAAGTGGATATTAACGTATACCGTGTACTATTGAATGGATATCCACAAAAGAGTCCACAAGAATTAGGTGTTTCTGATTGGAGAGAAGCACATTACGCAACGCAGCTTGCAGTGTGGAATGCGTTAAAACAAATCGATATTAATGATTTAGATTTCCGCAATAAAAATGTAGAGAAAGTAACGAAAGACATCGTTGCAAAAGCAAGCGCTAGTGAAGAGTTACAAGAAATTACGATGAGTGTAACTCCTACAGAAGAACAAGAAGCAGTATTAAAAAATGATTTCTTTGAAACAGGTTTATATACAGTAGAAACAAATGCAAAAAGCGGAACGTATAAAGTGCAAGCAACAGGTGCGCCAGCGGGCGTGAAATTTGCAAATGAAAAAGGCGAAACAAAAACAGAATTTAATGTAGGAGAAAAGTTCCGCATTTTAATTCCGAAACAAACACCAGCTGGTGGATTTAGCTTTAAAGTATCAGGAAATTTAACGAAATTACAAGGGATTGCGCATAAAGGTACATCGACTATTCAAAATGCAGTAGTATTACTTGAGCGTAGTGAAGAAAAAACAAGTCCAGAGTTAGCGGTAAGTTGGAAAAAGGCTGAGGCTCCAAATAAACCAAATAAGCCATATACTCCAAATGAACCGCATAAACCGAATCAAAAGAGATAATGAAAAAGCATTGGCGTATGCCAATGCTTTTTCATATGAATTCTTTAAAGGTATATCAAGATAATAATTAATCGAGTGAAACACTATTTTAACGTTTTAAAAAGTATTTGAAAATAATAAAATGTGACAAAATCTAAACGTTACAATAAATAGATTTTATTCACGAAATTGTAACATTATTCTAATTAGAGAGGCTATCAAACAAAGTGTAAAGCGTGTAAAATTCATTTGGAAAAACTACCTATAGATGGTCATATATGAAGAAAATGTAAGTTTTTGTTGTTATTTTTATTTTTAGATGTATAGATGACAATACTGAAAAATATCTTTTACTATTCTCTTTTTTATGTAGCAAGAGAACTCATCACAAATAGAGAGAAGTGAGGAGGGCATATTACATATAAATTTTACAATGTAAGAAAGCGAATGCATGGAGAGAAATGCGGTAGTAATAGATACAGGTGCGCGAGGTGTTAGTCCATTCATTAAATTTTTTTATAGAAATAATAGGATTACTTATTAGATGAATATATAGGGTAGTTTATCTAAATAAAGGAACAGGGGACACAGATTATGTCGAAGAAAAAGACGAGTAGGGTATTAGTAGCTGGAATATGTATATCTACATTATTATCGCCAGTAGCTTTCGAAGCATCGAAAGGATATGCAGCACCTTTGGAAGAAAATAAAGGTGGGAAATTAGAAGAGGTAAAAGAGAATAATTTTGAGCAGAGAGTATTTCAGTTGCCGGGGAAAGGTAGCGTAGAAGAAGAAAATAATCGTTTAAGAGTTACTTGGAAACTTTCCGCTAATGAACCGACTGGAATTTATGCAGAGCCAAATGAAGAGATTACAATTGACATAAAAGGAACGCAGTCTATCCAAGCTTTTATTGGAACGAGATCTTATGATGAAAAGGACCCAGAGGAGTTTGATTTAAAACCAGGGAAAAATGTTATTTCATCTTCAAGAGGCGGTATTTTATATTTTTATAATATGAATAACGAAGGAGAAGTAACAGCTTCCGTTACAAATGGTGGTAGTCACTTTCCTTTATTTATTTTAGGTAAGCATACAAAAAAAGATTGGGATGAAATGTTAAAAAAATATAAGGATCCTTATGCAGTTGAATTAAAAGGTGAGAGAAGCTTAATTACTACTACTTACGATTCTGTGCAGAAATATATGAAGAATACGGATCCAACAGATTTAATGAAATTGCATGATAAGATTATCCGTTTAGAAAACGCGGTGGCAGGGTTATCTGAGGACAGTGTTGGGTTTGCAAAATCTCCAACTCATTATGTTCAGTTTGTTGAAAAACGGAAGCCTGCTAAAGGGGACTTTATGTTTGCAAAACATTATCATACAGGATATATTCCAACTGCAATGAATAGAGTTTTAGATATAGAGGTACTTGAGAAGGATGGATGGGGACCGTGGCATGAAGTTGGTCATTTACATCAGCAAGAACCGTGGAAGTGGTCTAAAGTAAGGGAAGTAACAGTAAATATTTACTCATTAGCTGTTCAAAAGGCGTTAGGGAATCAATTAGAAATGGATGAGCACTATAAAAACTCATTTGAGTATTTAGAGAAGCCTAAAGCAGAAAGATTCATTGATGACATTAATCCTCTTACAATGTTTTGGCAATTAAATGTAGTGTATGGAGAACATTTTTATCCTAGGTTACATCAAGCTTATCGTTTGTTACCTCAGAGTGAAATGCCTCATTCTGATGAAGAGAAAAAGCAGCTATTTATTTATATGACATCGCAAGTGGCAGGGCAAAATTTAATTCCTTTCTTTGAGGAATGGGGATTAACACCAAATGATGATATTAGAGAGAAAATAGAAAAATCAAAGTTACCTAAATTAGAAAAGGAAATCTGGAAAGCTACAGATAGTAATGATATTCGTGAGAAGCAAGTTGAACCGTATAAGGTTCCATATGGTGAACCTGCTAATGAAGTACAAAATCTTTTAGTTGGTACAGATTCTGACGAGAATGAAGCAAGTAAACTTGTTCGAAATTTAGGTGAGAATGTAAAAGTAACAGGAAAGATTGTATGGCCTAAACTAGAGAATGGTAAACAGGAAGTGTTAGTAGAAATTGGGGATGAGAAAAGAAATAAAAATTCAATTCCTGTCCAAGTTAACGGATTTTATGATGACAGTATAGTTTTTCAAGGACTTTCAGATGATGTAATGTCGACAGTGACACTTCACCACAATAAGAAGAAATTAAATGTAAACTTTACTAATAATGAAATACATTACCGTTTTGAAAAAGAAGAATATATGGGCTTAACGCTATATGATCGAAATGGGATTGACAAGAAACGTGTATCTGCAGAAGGACAAGAAACGGGAAAAAGATTTGCGATGGAACTAAATGAATTGGATTTTGAATATGGTGATGTAGTAAAAGTATTCCATGCAGAACCGGATCGTCTGAAGTGGTACCAAAATAATACACTTGTAGATCAAGGGAAGGCTAAAAATAAAAAAGAGAAATTATTCCAAATCACTGAGCAAGGGTTCGAATTAAAAGATAGTTTACAAGAAGTGACGGCGAAACCGCAAAAAGTAGTAGTCGGAATGGATGTAGACAAACTAGATCCGAAAGAATTTGTACAAGTAAAAGATGGAGAAGTGGTTGGTTTTGCAGAAAAACCAAATACATCAAAAATCGGAGAACAAAAAGTAAAAGTAGGAACGAAAGATCGATTTGGAAATAAGAAAGTGACAGAAGTTCCTCTAATAGTAACATATGGAGATAGCCTACTTGTATATGGGCTAAGCTATAGAGATGGTGACTTAAAATCAATTGTAACTTTGCATCATGATACGAAAAAACTGAGTGCGACAGATACAAAGAACCTAATTCATGATTACTTTAAAGATGAAAAGTATTTTGAATTCACATTGTACGATAAAGAAGGAAGAGTGAAGAAAAATATAGCAGTAAAAGGTTTAGAGAATACGCAAGAATTTGCTAAGGAAGTAAATGGAATTGCATTTGAGTATGGAGATGTAGTGAAAGTATATCATGCGGAATCTTCTCGTTTACATTGGTATCAAAAAGATGTATATGTGGGCGAAGGAAAAAGTAAAGAGATAAAGGAATTAGTCTTCAAAATAACTGAAAATGGATTTGAAAGATTAGACGGTGAGCAAACAGTAAAAGCAAATCCGCAGCAAGTAGTAATCGGAACAAATAGCGAAACGCTAGACGCGAAGAACTTTGTTGAAGTACAGGGTGGAGAAGTAGTAGGTTTTGTAGGGGAAATAGATACGACAAAAATTGGTCAGCAAAAAGTGAAAGTAGAAACGAAAGATCGATTTGGAAATAAGAAAGTGACGGAAGTTCCTGTAGAAGTGACATATGGGGATAGTCTAGTCTATCAAGGTGTGTCCGATGTTACACGTTCAATTATTACGTTAAACCACGCTGAAAAGAAATTACATGCAACATTTACAAATGATGAGATTCATTATCGCTTTGTAAATGAACAGTATATAGGCCTTACGATTTATGATCAAAATGGAACTGAGAAAAAGCATGTAACCGCAGAAGGACAAGAAACTTCGCAGAATTTTGCAGAACAAGTAAATGGTATGGCGTTCGAGTATGGTGACGTATTGAAAGTGTATCATGCCGAGTCAGATCGTTTAAGTTGGTATAAAAAGAGTGAGTTAGTTGGAAAAGGAGATAAGAAAAAGTTTAAAGAAATTTCCTTTAAGGTTACTCCAAATGGTTTAGAACAAGTGTAATAATAAAAAAAGCTCGTAAAACATTATGTTTTACGAGCTTTTTCTATTATTCAGCTTCAGAAACTACTGTGAAGCGTTCGTTTACATGTTTTGGGTTTTCAATCTCATCAAGTGCTGCAACTGCGAAGTCTTCGTAACTTACGTAGCTATCACCTTTTGAGTTAACAAGAAGATTGTCTTTGCCAGCTTTGTAAGAACCAGTGCGTTTTCCTAATGCGAATAGTGCAGAAGGGCTGATGAATGTCCAAGTGATATCATTTGTTTGTTGTAAAATTTCTAAGTTTTTACCTTGGTTTTGAGCTGTTGCAAGATATTCTTTCGGGAAACCTGGTGTCTCAAATACACGTGTTGTTTTCTCTTCGTCTACAAATAAGCTTCCAGCGCCTCCAACTACAAGTAATTTTGTATTTGGTGCGCCTTTCATAGCTTCAATAAGTACGTTTCCTGCATCTACGTGAAGATGTTCTTCGCCTGCTGGAGCACCGAATGCATTTACAACTACGTCAAATGCCTGCAGGTCGTTAGATGTAAGAGAGAATACATCTTTCTCTAAAACTTTTACGTTTTCTTCTGTAATTTTTGCAGCGTTTCTTACGATTGCAGTTACTTCATGTCCGCGATCCAATGCTTCTTTTAAAATACGACTTCCTGCTTTACCAGTTGCTCCGATAATTCCGATTTTCATAATAAATCCCTCCAAAGTGTTTTGTTAAAGTGTATATCTGAAAGTAAATGAATTTGTTGTAATTATGTTTGTTACAACCTGTTGTAATCATTATAGTTACAGGTTGGTATTTTTGTCAATAGGGTTGTTTGTGAATTTATTTTTTGTTTTAGTATGCACAGTTAGAGGGAGGGTAGTCAGTCATAAAGATATTGTTACTGTGAACCTGGCTAATATTTGGAAATTGCAAATTGTCGAAAAATGTTGATTTTTGAATGTTTTTTAAATATAATTCGTTTTATGGAGAAAAGGAGGGGTTAATTGTATGAATATTTTAGAGCAATTTATTTCATCAACAAATACAATTCTTTGGTCATATATTCTTATTGCAATGTTAATTGGTTTAGGGCTTTATTTTTCTATTAAATTGAAATTCGTACAAATTACTCATTTAGGGGAAATGGTTCGTTTAATGAGTGATGGACTAACTGGAAAGACACGTAAAAAGGGCAGCGTATCATCGTTCCAAGCATTTTGTATGAGTTCTGCAGCTCGTATTGGTATCGGGAACTTAGCTGGTGTAGCGTTAGCTATTTCTATGGGAGGACCTGGAGCTGTATTTTGGATGTGGGTTATTGCGATTATCGGGGCTTCTTCAAGTTTCGTCGAAAGTACGCTTGCACAAATTTATAAAATAAAAGATGGCAGTGGCTTCCGTGGTGGTCCTGCTTATTATATGGAAAAAGGTTTAAATAAACGTTGGATGGGGATTTGGTTCTCTATTCTGATTACAATTAGTTACGGTTTAATTTTCAACTCAGTACAAGCAAACACAGTTACATTAGCGTTTAAAAATGCATTTGGTATTGAGCGTTACGTTGTTGGGATTGTATTAGCAGTATTAGTTGCGGTTATTATTTTTGGTGGTGTAAAAAGTATCGCGCGTATGTCGGAAATGATTGTTCCGCCAATGGCAATTCTTTATATTGCAGTAGCGATTTTCGTTGTTATTAAAAACTTCTATTTACTACCAGATGTGTTTACAGAAATCTTTAAAGGTGCATTCGGTTTAGATTCAGCTGTAGGCGGTGGTATCGGTGCTGCGATGAAATATGGTATTCAGCGCGGATTATTTGCGAATGAAGCAGGTATGGGTAGTGCACCAAACGCGGCAGCGACGGCTGATGTAACGCATCCAGCTAAACAAGGTTTTATTCAAACAATTGGTGTTTTAGTAGATACATTCTTAGTATGTACATCAACAGCATTTATCGTACTATGTTCTGGTGCATATAAAGCAACGAACTTAGAAGGTATTGAATTAACGCAAAATGCATTAAGTTCACAAATTGGTCCATGGGCGAGCAGTTTCTTAGCGATTATTATTTTCTTATTCGCTTTCAGTTCACTTCTAGGAAACTACTACTATGGTGAAACAAATATTGAATTTATTAAGCAAAGCAAAACGTGGTTAACGATTTATCGTGTTGCGGTAGTTGGAATGGTATTATTCGGTTCTGTTGCGACGCTTCAAGTTGTATGGAATATGGCAGACTTATTTATGGGTCTAATGGTAATAACGAACTTAATTGCGATTACACTTCTTGGCCGATTTGCGTACGCGGCATTAACAGACTATGTAAGGCAAAAGAAACAAGGGAAAGATCCAGTCTTCAGTGCAGATTCTATTCCTGGTTTAACGAATACAGAGTGCTGGGATAAGCCAGTGGTAACAGATAAAGAAAAAGCAGTGTAATTGAAAAGGCGAGCATCGAGGTAAATTTGATGCTCGCCTTTTTTGTTGTAGTAAATGATGAAAAGGGTGAGGGGTAATTATTAATATAACTTTTTTGTTTGTTCCTCTCGTTATTTGTGGGGAACGTACTGTTTTAAAAGTATGGCTGGTCGAAGAGGATAAGAGATTGAGTATTGGATAAATGCATGTAATAGCTATATTTTTATGAAAAAAACACGTATGTTAAGATAGTTAACGTATTCATGTCATAAAACCTAACATAAAGTTCTTGATTACTAAAAGTTTTTAGAATATAATTTTCTTATTGTTAGGAAGAGGGGGCAATGCAAATATGGATTTTTTAGCTAGGGTAATTGGGGATGTAAATAATATCCTTTGGTCATATGTCATTATTGCGATGTTAATTGGGTTAGGGCTCTATTTTTCATTTCGTGTGAAATTTGTCCAAGTTCGTTACTTCGGTGAAATGATTCGATTACTTGGGGATGGAGCAAGCTCGAAAACGAGAAAAGCGCAAAAAGAGAAGAGTGGCGTATCATCATTCCAAGCATTTTGTATGAGTACAGCTTCTCGTGTAGGTACTGGTAACTTAGCTGGTGTAGCTATCGCAATCTCAGCGGGTGGTCCAGGAGCAGTATTTTGGATGTGGTTAATCGCGGTAATTGGGGGTGCTTCTGCATTTGTAGAGAGCACATTAGCGCAAATTTATAAAGTGAAAGATGGGAATGCATTCCGTGGGGGCCCAGCGTATTATATGGAAAAGGGTTTAAATAAACGCTGGTTAGGTGTTGTGTTCTCTGTTCTAATAACAGTAAGTTTCGGATTGATTTTTAATGCTGTACAGTCTAATACTGTAGCGGCAGCTTTTGATGGGGCATTCAAAACAGATAGTAGATTAGTAGGTCTTGTTATGGCTGGTTTACTTGCCGTTATCATTTTCGGCGGAGTAAAACGAATTGCTCGCGCGGTTGAAATGATTGTTCCAGTAATGGCAATTATTTATGTAGCAGTGGCATTATTCGTTGTCGTAACAAACATTACGTCAATTCCATATGTATTTAAAGAAATTTTCTTACATGCTTTCGGAATTAAAGAAGTAGTAGGCGGAGGATTAGGAGCTGCGATTTTATTAGGAGTAAAACGTGGGTTATTCTCAAATGAAGCAGGTATGGGTAGTGCGCCGAACGCAGCAGCGACTGCAAACGTAACGCATCCAGTTAAACAAGGTTTTATTCAAACTTTAGGGGTATTTACAGATACATTATTAATTTGTAGTTGTACAGCATTTATTATTCTTTTATCAGATGTGCATAATGCAGCTGATTTAAATGGAATTCAATTAACGCAGCAGGCGTTAAGTCAACATATCGGTCCATGGGCTTCTATATTTGTAGCAGTTGCAATCTTCTTGTTTGCATTCAGTTCATTAGTAGGTAACTACTACTATGGTGAAACAAATATTGAATTCTTAAATGGAAGTAAAGTGCTATTAACAGCGTACCGCATTGCTGTACTTGGTATGGTTATGTTAGGATCTGTAGCGACAATTCAAATCGTTTGGGATGTAGCAGATTTATTCATGGGTATTATGGCTGTTATTAACTTAGTGGCGATTGTATTCCTCTCTAAGTATGCTTTTGCGGCATTATCAGATTACGTAAAGCAAAAGAAACAAGGGAAAGATCCGGTATTCTATGTGGATTCTATTCCAGGTTTGAAAAATACAGAGTGCTGGGATAAGTCAGCAGTAGCTGATAAAGAAAAAGCAGTATAATGAGGTGAGCATCAAGTGAAACTTGATGCTCATTTTTTGTTTTATCCAGCTGTTTATAGATGGTAAAAGACGAACATTTATGAGCATTTCATAATTAAATGTAATTTTTTAAAGAAAAGTGCGGATATGAGTTGTGATTTATGTTAGAATGGAAAATGCCTTTGAAACAAGAGTTTTTATGACATTTCCTATCCAATCGAAGGTTACGGAGGAGAAATGGAAAGTTCGGATTATTTCTTGTTTTGAATGGTCAGACGTTCAACGTTAATGAAGAGTTAAATGGAGGATTTTATTAATGAAGTTTGTTATGTTCCTTGTAGGATTACTCGTTGTATTTGTACTCGGTTTTCTTATAAGTGCCGATCGAAAGAAGATTAAGTATAAACCAATCGCAATTATGCTTA
This sequence comes from Bacillus sp. EKM501B, assembly GCF_011800505.1. NCBI lineage: Bacteria > Bacillati > Bacillota > Bacilli > Caryophanales > Bacillaceae > Bacillus > Bacillus sp. EKM501B. The sequence continues at coordinate 201,431 of NZ_JAALFZ010000003.1, forward strand.
TTATTCAGCTAGCATTATCTTATTTCTTATTAAATACGCAAGTTGGTTATATTTTAGTAAAAGGAATTTCAGATGGATTTGGCGCACTTCTTGGATATGCGGAAGCTGGAATCGTTTTCGTATTTGGTGGTCTTGTTAATAAAGGAGAGGTTTCATTCTTCTTAACAGCGCTATTACCAATCGTATTCTTTGCGGTTTTAATCGGAATTCTGCAACACTTTAAAATTTTACCGATATTTATTCGTGCTATTGGTACGTTGTTAAGTAAAGTAAATGGTCTAGGAAAACTAGAATCATATAATGCAGTAGCAGCTGCCATTGTTGGACAAGCAGAAGTATTTATTACAGTAAAAGATCAATTAAGTAAAATCCCAAAACATCGTTTATATACATTATGTGCATCTTCTATGTCGACAGTGTCGATGTCAATCGTTGGTTCTTATATGAAAATGATCGAACCGAAATATGTAGTAACAGCACTTGTATTAAATTTATTTAGTGGTTTCATTATCATTCATATTATTAACCCGTACGATATTACAGAAGAAGAAGATACACTGAAATTAGAAAATAAGAAAAAACAATCATTCTTTGAAATGCTAAGCGAGTACATTATGCTTGGTTTCACGATTGCGATTACAGTAGCGGCTATGTTACTTGGTTTCGTAGCATTAATTACAGCAATTAATAGCTTGTTTGATTCAATGTTCGGTATTACATTCCAAGCTATTTTAGGATATATTTTCTCACCATTAGCATTCGTAATGGGTATCCCGCAAGCTGAGATGGTAACAGCGGGACAAATTATGGCAACAAAATTAGTATCAAACGAGTTTGTTGCGATGCTTGATCTTGGAAAAGTAGCTGGTGATTTATCGGCTCGTACAGTTGGTATCCTTTCTGTATTCCTTGTATCATTTGCGAACTTCTCATCTATCGGAATTATCGCAGGTGCAACGAAAGGTATCGATGAAAATCAATCAAATGTTGTATCATCATTTGGTCTACGCCTTGTGTACGGTGCGACATTAGTAAGTATTCTATCAGCGATTATCGTTGGTGTTATGTTATAAAAAAGATGGCTCTAGCTCATAGCTAGGGCTATTTTTATGGTAAATTTGCATGAAAAAACCAATTAATTAGGAATATATTAACATATAAAAATCTTTTAAAATTTATATTGCATTTCGTCTAGATAACGCTTACAATTTGATTTGTAGGTGGTATCAATTTCAGACTTTCAATTATGGTAGGAGAGAAGAAGCTACCTTTTATAAATTGCAATTTATGTAAACGCTTACTGATTTTAGATGACAGTTGAATAGTTTTAGGGGTTTTAAATTTTTTTAACAACAATGGTCAGACGTCATTCGTTATACGTTATACGACCAATAACTCGTGGGAGAAGTGGAGGATTCACATATGAAGTTCGTAATGTTTCTAGTCGGTTTACTTGTAGTGTTTGTACTAGGTTTCCTTATCAGTTCAGATCGTAAGAAAATTAAATATAAACCAATTGCACTTATGCTTGTCATTCAATTGGTACTTGCGTATTTCTTACTAAATACAAAGGTCGGATTCGTATTAGTAAAAGGAATCGCAGATGGATTTGGCGCTATTTTAAAATTTGCGGAAGCTGGGGTTAATTTCGTATTTGGTGGTCTAGCAAACGATGGACAAGCACCATTCTTCTTAACAGTATTATTACCGATTATTTTCTTAGCAGTATTAATCGGGATTCTGCAACATATTAAAGTTTTACCGATTATCATTCGTGCAGTCGGTTTTCTATTAAGTAAAGTTAACGGTTTAGGAAAACTAGAATCATATAATGCGGTAGCAGCTGCAATCGTTGGTCAAGGGGAAGTATTCATTACAGTAAAAGATCAACTAAGCAAATTACCGAAAAATCGCTTATACACACTTTGTGCATCTTCAATGTCTACAGTATCGATGTCAATCGTCGGTTCTTATATGAAAATGATTGATCCAAAATATGTAGTAACGGCACTTGTATTAAACTTATTCAGTGGATTCATTATCGTTCATATCATTAATCCATATGAAGTAAAAGAAGAAGACGATATTTTAGAATTACAAGAAGACAAGAAACAAACATTCTTTGAAATGTTAGGCGAATATATTATGCTTGGTTTCTCAATCGCTGTAACAGTAGCGGCGATGTTAATCGGTTTCGTAGCATTAATTACAGCAATTAACGGTGTATTCGATTCAATTTTCGGAATCACATTCCAAAGCATTTTAGGATACATCTTCTCACCATTAGCATTCGTAATGGGTATTCCAACATCAGAGATGCTACAAGCAGGACAAATTATGGCAACAAAATTAGTAACGAACGAATTCGTTGCAATGCTTGACCTTGGAAAAGTAGCTGGTGATTTATCAGCTCGTACAGTAGGTATTTTATCTATCTTCCTTGTATCATTTGCGAACTTCTCGTCTATCGGAATTATCGCAGGTGCAACGAAGAGTATCGATGGCAAACAAGCAAACGTTGTATCATCATTCGGTTTAAAACTTGTATACGGTGCAACATTAGTAAGTATATTATCAGCGATTATCGTTGGGGTTATGCTTTAATAAATTAAGAAAAGCAATGAGCGTAGGCTCATTGCTTTTTTTGTTTAACTTGCTTTATCCAAGTCTCTTTTAAAACGTGGTTTCTCTAAATAAGTTCCCAGTCTCCACACATATTCCACTGGCCCCATTCGGTATTTCTGGAGCCAATAGGTGCTAACGAATAATTGAATCGTATAAATTCCGATGGTTAAAAGAATACCGAAGAAATAGCCGATTTTCCCGTATAAGCCAAATCCATATGCGTAAAAAATGGTTGTTGCGATAATAGATTGAGCTAAGTAATTACTAACGGACATTTTCCCCATGTTCGCCATGTATGTTAGTAGACGGGTTGCTTTTTTGTAATGGAATAATAAAATGATTGTGCTTCCGTAAAAGAAGGTCATAGTTACTGGTGTAAGGCCATCTTGTAACATAATTAAAAGCGGGTGCTTTACGAACATAGCTAAGATTTTAATTGTAAAAGAGAAGAGACCGGTGGCAAACCATATTTTTTTGACAGCAGGTATATGTTTACTGACCTCAAATAGCCAGCCTTTTTTCCCTACATACATTCCGAGTAGGAACAGTGGAGACATAAAAATTATTGCGAAAACTGATATGAAAAATAATCCGAATGCACCGTCAATTCCCATGTAATCAAAAGGATTTTCAGTCAATCTAAAGTTGACGTGATCCATATAGCTTCCAGTTTGATGGACTTTATGTTCTTTTTCAGTATAAGGTGCAAAATCATTTATATTTGTAGATGGATCAGTTTGATAAGACATAAGTGTAATAAGTGCGAGTAGAATAATCGCCCAAATGAGCAAAGTTTTCGGTTTTCGATTGATGAACATCATTAAGAAAATCCCGATTATTCCGTATGCAAATAAAATATCGCCCTCCCAAACAAAAGTGCCGTGAATGTAGCCTAGTAGTAAAAGAATGATAATACGTCTTATGTATGTGGGGAAGAATTTTTTTCCTTTTGCGATAATACTTTTTTGTAACAAAATAATGCTAAGCCCAAATAGAAAAGAAAATAGGGATATAAAGTTATGTGTACCGAAGAATTGAATAAACCAATTAGCGCCTTTATCAAGATCGCCGAATAGATAAGTTGGTTTTTCACTGGTGAAGAACCCGAATTGAATTAATGTCATATTGACTAGTAAAATGCCAAACAAAGCGAAACCACGAATTGCATCAACAGATTCTACACGTTGATTCATTTTTCCTCTCCTCGTATATTCGTTTTTATATTGAAAATAATACCATTTTATAGCTGGCACTATGTCAAATATGAGGAAATTTAAGGTGATTTTAAGATAGAGAGCAAACAAAAAAATCACCTTAATTCATGTATTAAGGTGATTGAAATATTATTCAGCTGGAGGCGTAAATGTACGTTTCTCTAATTCAGCATCTAGCATAAACAGTGCGTTTGAATCGCTTGTAATACGTTTTAATTTTTGAATGATGCTATCAAATGAAGCTTCTTCTTCAACTTGTTCGTCAACGAACCATTTTAAGAATGTAATTGTTGCATGTTCACGCTCGTCCCAAGCGATATCAGATAAGTTGTAAATACGTTTCGTTACTTCACGCTCGTGCTCAAGTGCGACTTCAAAAGCGTTTAATACAGATTCGTATTCGTTATTCGGATTATCAAATCCAGTAATAATAGCGCGCTCTCCGCGGTCATTAATATAGTTGTAAAGCTTCATTGCGTGGAAACGTTCTTCTTCAGCTTGTACAAGGAAAAAGTTAGCGAATCCATCATAGCTCTCAGCTGTACAGTAAGCAGCCATTGCCATATAAGCATGGGCAGAGTAAAATTCAAAGTTCATTTGTTCATTTAATGCGTCGTGCAATTTTTTTGATAACATAAAATCCCCCTTAGTATTGTGACAAGAATATTATACCATAATTGATAATATTCTCATTTAGATGCTTCGAACCTTTTCGAAAGCTTTGTGACGTGTGCGTCCATAATATCTTGTAAGTCTAAATCATATTTTTGCGAAAGAATAATAAGGTTAGATAGTACATCGCCAAGTTCTTCTTTTAGTTCTTGTTTTAGCTCTTCTTCTGTTTTCGCATCTTCATCAGGGCGATCGCGCCCGATTTCAATAGCACGAACGACTCGTGAAACTTCCCCAACTTCCTCGGTTAAGAAATTTAAGCGAATAAAGGCATTATACTGTGACCAGCTTCGTTTTTCGTAAAATTCCTCAACCCATCTTTGAAATGCAACGATATCCATTTCTTCCTCATCTCCTCAATATGTTGTACAATGTTCATTGTATCATAACAATATATAGTTTCGGGGTGTAGGAATGAGAAAGATTTGTGTGTTTGCAGGTTCTAATTTAGGGGAGAGACCAGAATTCAAAGAGCAGGCAATTCAGTTAGGTAAAATGTTTGTTGAGAACGACTATGAGCTCGTATACGGTGGTTCATGTGTCGGATTAATGGGAGAAGTAGCAAACGAAGTTCTTCGTTTAGGTGGACGTGTAACAGGTGTTATGCCGCGCGGTCTATTCCGAGGAGAAATTGTGCATACAGGATTAACAGAATTAATTGAAGTAGAGACGATGCACGAACGTAAAGCGAAAATGGCAGAGCTTGCAGATGCTTTTATTGCGCTTCCAGGTGGATACGGAACGTTTGAAGAACTATTTGAAGTTGTATGTTGGTCACAAATTGGTATACATAATAAGCCGGTTGGTTTATTAAACATAAAAGGTTTTTACGGACCAATTTTGCAAATGGTTGAACGTGCAGCAGAAGAAGGATTTATGAATCCATCAAATAAAGAATTGATCGTTTCAGCAGAGACAGCAGATAAACTAATTCATGCAATCCAAAATTATGAGCGTCCTGTTTTGGGAACGAAGTGGAAGCAACTATCATAGCAAATACGGAAACACATGTCGTTTTAATTTAAGATGGCATGTGTTTTTAATTTGGTTAAATATGTTAATTTTTAGGTGTAATGTTTTTGGAAAAGGAGAAAGAGATGGAGGAGTTTGTGTATTTAAGACCGGTTTTTAAAAGTATTTTAGCAGCATCTATTCTTGTTATGCTAATTGTTTTGAGACAGAAGAAAGAGTTGATTAATGAATTTTCGCTTTGGTTTATCTCGGTATTGTGTATCGGTGTTTCCGCGATAACGTTGTTTATGTCTGGGTTTATCGTTGATGAGTATAATCTAGGTGGAGATCCACAATCGTTTTGTATGTTTATTGCGATTGGTTGTATTAGTGGTCTGAATTTCATTATTTATTACAGAAGGCAATAAAAAGAGGCATTCCGTATTACTTTGGAATGCCTTTATTATTTTGATTGCTTTGTTTTTTATACAGGTACCAGCCACCCCAGCCGCCACCAATTGCTACGACAACGAGGAAAGCATAGTCCTTAACCTCGACACGTATATTGAAAATATTAGCTATAAGTAAGAGAATCCCAACTGTTATTAACGCAAAAAATGCTCTAATTAAGTAGTCTTTCAACTGAACCACTCCCGTCATTTAAGTAGTAAATGATGAATTTGGAAAAGCTAAAGGGTGTTTCCTATATTTTAACATAGATGAGATTGTAATATATTGATAAAAGTAGGGGAGAGGTGTTTGTTAATATTGTCGTGATTTGTCGATAAGTCGATATAATTGAAAAATCGCTGATATATTGGAGGGAATCGCCGATATAATTGGAAAATCGCTGATATGTTGGGGGGAATCGCCGATATATTGGAAAAATCGCTGATATAAATTTCATGTACCAGCATGCGCGATCAATCTATAGAAAAAAGCGACTCTGAACGAGCCGCTTCCGCTTTAAAGTAATATCTAGCTCCGGTAGCTAGAATGTTCGGTGGCTTCGCTTTTTCCTGCGAGGCAAAGAGCGCCTCTACGTCGAAAGCTCCATCCCCCTCACATTCTGAGCAAGCTACCTCCGCTTTTAGGTGATATCCAGCTCCAGCGGCTAGAATCTCCGGTCATTTCACTCTCTCGCTCGAAGCAAAAAGCGCTTCAAGGTCGAGAGCTCCAATGCCCTGCGATTCTGAGCAAGCCGCTTCCGCTTTTAATTATTATTGATTCAAGAACGCACGTAGCATCCAAGCGTGTTTTTCTAGTTCTGTGTAGATGCCTAGTAGTAGGTCAGATGTCATTTCATCGTCAGAGTCTTGAGCGATTTCCATGCCTTTTTTCAGTTCGACTAGCATCATTTCGTAGTCTTTCATGATTGCTTCGACCATCCCTTCTGCAGTTTCTCCGTATGCTGCTTCTTGAATAGAAGATAGTTCTAAGTATTCTTTCATTGTTGCTACTGGTTTGCCGCCAATTGCTAAAATACGTTCTGCAATTTCATCGATGTGAGTAGCTGATTCTGTGTAAAGTTCTTCGAATTTCTCGTGTAATGTGAAGAATTGAGGTCCTTTTACGTACCAATGGAAGTTGTGAAGTTTTGTGAATAAAACGCTCCAGTCTGCTACTTGTTTGTTTAATACTTCGATTACTTGTTTGTTCATTATGATCAATCTCCTTTTGAGTTGTTATGTGATATCAATTACTAATTTGTAATAATTATAATCTAGTAATCTCTATAAATCAACCCTTTTGCTGGAATTAATTTGAACAAATTATGAACTGTTGTAAATAAAAGGCCCTATTACGGTGAAGTAATAGGGCCTTTGTTTGAGATATGGCTCTTGTTCTAAACGAGCCGCTTGTGCTTTTAATGATATCCAGCTCCGGTGACTAGACCAGTCGGTCATTTCGCGCCTTCCTGTGAGGCAAAGAACGCCTCTTCGTCAGGAGCTCCAATGCCCTCCTGTTCTGAGCAAGTCACCTCCGCTTTTAATTGATATCCAGCTCCGGTGACTAGACCAGTCGGTCATTTCGCGCCTTCCTGTGAGGCAAAGAACGCCTCTTCGTCAGGAG
>NZ_JAALFZ010000003.1:209060-351072 GCF_011800505.1 Bacillus sp. EKM501B
AGGAGCTCCAATGCCCTCCTGTTCTGAGCAAGTCACCTCCGCTTTAAAGTAATATCCAGCTCCAGCGGCTAGAATCTCCGGTCATTTCGCTCTCTCGCTCGAAGCAAAAAGCGCTTCAAGGTCGAGAGCTTGAAGTGTCCTGCGATTCTGAACGAGCCGCTTCCGCTTTTATTTGTTAAACAGCCTTTTGTTTTTCTTCTACATCTTGCCCATCCCAGCACTCTGTATTCTTTAAGCCAGGGATAGAGTTTGCAACGAAGACAGGATCTTTTCCTTGTTTCTTTTGCTTCAAATAGTCTACTAATGCAGCGTAAGCAAATTTGCTAAGGAATGAGATGGCAATTAAGTTTGTGAATACCATTAGTCCCATGAATAAATCAGCTAAACTCCAAACTGTTTTAAGAGCAGCGATTGATCCGAAGAATACCATTCCGACAACTGCAACACGATAAATCATTAACCATGTTTTACTTTCTTTAATGAATGCGATATTTGTTTCACCATAATAGTAGTTTCCTAGAAGTGAACTGAAAGCGAATAGGAAAATAATAATCGCTAAGAAAGTGCTTGCCCACGGTCCAATTTGTGAACTTAATGCGTTTTGTGTTAATTCGATACCTTCTAAATTTGATCCTTTGTAAAGTCCAGAACATAATACGATAAATGCTGTTGATGTACATACTAAGAATGTATCTACGAAAACGCCTAATGCTTGAACAAGCCCTTGTTTTACAGGGTGAGATACATCAGATGTTGCGGCTGCATTAGGAGAGCTACCCATTCCTGCTTCTGTAGCGAATAAACCGCGCTGAATTCCGAACTTGATTGCTGCTCCAATACCACCAGCGATGGCTTGGTCTAAACCGAATGCACCGTTAAAGATTTCCATGAAAATGCTTGGTAACATACTGAAGTTGTTAATAACGACAAAAATAGCCACGCCGATATAAACGATTGCCATTGGCGGAACAATCATTTCTGTAATACGTGAAATGCTCTTAATGCCACCAAAAATAATAACTGCAACTAATAAGGCTAATAGAGCTCCTACGATTGTTCGCTCTAGTCCAAAAGCATTTTCAAACGCTATTGTTACTGTATTTGCTTGCACTGAATTGAAAATTAATCCGTACGCAACTGTAATAAGAAGTGAAAACCAGACGCCCATCCAGCGTTTGTTTAACCCTTTTTCCATGTAATATGCTGGTCCACCACGGAACCTACTTCCATCTTTTACTTTATAAATTTGCGCAAGTGTACATTCTACAAAACTAGTAGCTGCTCCGATAATTGCGATAAACCACATCCAAAATATTGCGCCAGGTCCACCCATTGAAATTGCTAATGCTACACCAGCTAAGTTTCCGATACCGATACGTGCTGCTGCACTTAAGCAAAATGCTTGGAATGGTGAGATGCTATCTTTCTTTTTTTCTTTTCGATTAAACCCTTTACTAATTAAGCTGACCATCTCACTGAAATGAGTAATTTGGACAAATTTTAATTTAAAAGAGAAGTAAAGACCGAAGCCGATTAGCATTGCAATAAGAATATATGACCATAAAATATTATTCGTTACCTCAAGGAATCTGCTAAAGATATCAACCATATAATACACTTCCTTTTTTTCGTAATAAGAAAATTATATGCAAAAAATATACGAGAATCAATTTTTCTAAAAAATTATGTTACTTAAATTGTTTTTGTGTTATGATTATGTTACATAGTAATATTTTTAGAATTATTTACATTTTAAAAAACTAAATTTAAAGCGAGAAAGTGGGGATAATTTGAAAGAAGATTCTTTATGGAAAGTAAGCCTTGAGAGTTTGAAAATGAGAAGTAATATATTTTTTATCATTACATCTTTAAGTATCTTTTTAGGGTCCACTTATTATTACAATAAAAGATTTCCAAATCACAAATATCCTGAGTGGCTAGAATTTCTAAAGTTGATTGGATGAATAAAAGACAGAAAAACAGAAAATTAAAATAAAAAAGTTATGGAGGAGCTAAAAATGAATATTAGAGAAAGTGAACTTCCAGGTATTGGTTATAAGTTTCAAATTGTTACGAAAGGTAACGAAAAGATGGTAATTGTCATTCATGACGATGGTCGTAGAGAAATGTATCATTTTGATTCAGACCATGAAGAAAGCATCTCAAGTATTTCACTACGTGACTCAGAGGCGAGACAAATCGCTGCAATATTAGGTGGAATGGCATATAAGCCTAGGGCGTTAGAAAATGTTGAGATGGTTTTTGAAGGTTTAGCGATTGAGTGGTTCAAAGTGGAGAATACAGCTCCAGCAATTGGAAAAACAATTGGCGATCTTGAAATCAGAAAAACATATAGCGTAACAATAATCGCAGTTATGAAGAAGAACATGAAGAAGCTATTTAATCCAGGACCAGAAACAGTAATTGAAGAAGGAGATATGCTTGTAGTTTCAGGTGAGAGAGAAGAAATTAAAAAAATCATTAATGAATTACTTTCAAATAGGGGGGACTGATTAGATGGATACGTTAATTTTTGAAGTTGGTACAGCTTTAGTTTTAGTGGCAATTGCAGCAGTAATTGCTGGAAAATTTAAATTCTCAGTAATTCCTTTTCTAATCGTTCTTGGAATGTTAGTAGGACCGCATGCACCGACAATAGGTGTTATCGATTTCAAATTTATTGAAAGTGCAAGTGTAATTTCCTTCCTTGGACGAATTGGGGTTCTATTCCTTCTATTCTATCTAGGATTAGAATTTTCAATGAAAAAACTAATTAAATCTGGACGCTCTATTGCGATTGGCGGAACGATTTATATTTTAATTAACTTTTCACTTGGTTTGTTATACGGATTTATAATGGGATTCCCATTACTAGAAATCTTAATTATTGCGGGTATTATTACGATTTCTTCTAGCGCTATCGTTGCTAAAGTGTTAGTGGACTTAAGAAGAACTGGTAATAATGAAACCGAATTAATTTTAGGAATTATTATGTTTGAAGATATATTCCTTGCTGTATATTTATCAGTTGTTTCTGGTTTAGTACTTGGAGATCACGCTTCCTTCTTAGGTGCCCTTACTTCAATTGGAATTGCTTTAGGATATATGCTTCTATTCTTTATAGTAGCTAGAAAGGCTACGCCGTTATTAAATAAATTGCTCAATATTAGCTCAGATGAAATCTTTATTATTGTAGTATTTGCTTCGTTATTCTTCATTGCTGGTTTTTCAGAAACAATTCACGTTGCAGAAGCAATTGGAGCACTTCTTCTAGGATTAGTTTTCTCTGAGACAGAGCATAGTGACCGAATTGAACATCTTGTTGTTCCATTTAGAGACTTTTTCGGAGCTATTTTCTTCTTCAGCTTCGGGTTAAGTATTGATCCGTTCTCATTAGGCGGAGCGATATGGTTAACGTTAGGTGCTGTCCTTCTTACGATAATCGGTAACTTTGTAGCAGGAATGATTGCAGGAAGACAAGCTGGATTATCTCATAAAGCATCAACAAATATCGGATTAACAATCGTTTCAAGAGGAGAGTTCTCCATCATTATGGCTAATATCGGTATCGCCGGTGGTTTAATGTCAGTACTGAAACCATTCTCAGCACTATACGTGCTTATACTATCCATTTTAGGCCCACTTCTGACAAAAGAGTCGAAGAATGTATATAAATTCTTAAATAAAATCTTTAAGTGGGATACGAAGACTAACTAAATTAAAAAAATAAAAGTACAAGATATTTCCTGCTTGTACTTTTATTTTGGTGATGAAAACAGTAAAGAGAGGTACATGATGTTAGGAGAGTTGATTCATTCGGTTTTAGTTTTTTTAGAAGGACTTGGTTATTGGGGAATTATGCTTGGATTAATGCTAGAGGTTATTCCAAGTGAAATCGTATTGTCTTATGCAGGCTATTTAGTATCAACAGGAAGCATTACATTTTGGGGCGCTGTCGCGTTCGGTACAATTGGTGGTGTAATTGCACAACTATTCATTTATTGGATTGGTCGATATGGAGGAAGACCTGTTCTTGAGCGATATGGAAAATATATTTTAATTCAGAAGAAACATATTGATTATGCTGAAGATTGGTTTAATCGTTATGGAACTGGCGTTATCTTTACCGCACGTTTTATTCCGGTTGTGCGTCATGCTATTTCGATACCAGCGGGTATTGCGAAAATGTCACATGCTAAGTTTATTACGCTAACTACATTAGCTGTTATTCCGTGGTCAATTGTGTTTGTATATTTAGGTTTTAAATTAGGAACAGAGTGGGAAAGTATTAATAAAGTTGCGGGGCCATATGTGAAATACTTTGCACTTGCTGCTATTGTTTGTGCAATTGGTTATTTTGTATTAAAAAAAATGATGAAAAAAAAGTGATTACAGAAAAGGAATCTATGTCGACATAGATTCTTTTTTTATTGGCATTTTTTCAAGGATGAAAGAATACGTTTAATATTTACTATATTGTGGCATACATATAGGAAAAGGGAGTTTGGAAAGGGGAATAAAGAAAAATGGAACTCCAGTTTCAAAATGTATATCAACAGGTAGAGAATTGGTATGTGTTGGATTCGGAGCTTCCTTGGGATGTCAAAAAGCTGAGAGAGGATTTGTGTTCTCTTATTGAAGTATGTAAAACACCCGTTATTTTTTGTGATACGTGTGATGCAAATGATGTACTTCTATCATTAGGGGAAGAGGAAGAAGAGTTCCTATTCCCAGTAGGTGGTTTTTATCATAAAGAAAAGAAATTAATTTTCGTTTGTATGTGGGAAGAGTATGAGCAAGTTCTCAAAACGCTACTGCATGAATTTCGCCATGCGATGCAACATAAGAGAGATATATTGTATGTGGGAAGTGAACGGTACGAAGAGCGGTGGATTGAAAAAGATGCGAGGAAGTTCGCGGAGAGGAAATTGGATGAATATAAGAGTAGAAAGTTAATGTAAAGCATAGTGGAGAAATAGCCCTGTGCTTTCTTTGTGCTTATTAAAAATAAGTATTTGACTTTTATTAAGTTTAGTTCTAAACTAATGATATGAAACGAGCGAGGTGATGAAATGAAAACAGAAGATAGACTAGGGCTACTATTATGGTTTCGTTTGTCACGCTTTTATAATAAGAGTATTCGTGAGACGAATCAGCATTTGAAAAGATGGAATGTATCTGCCGCCCAGTTTGATGTGTTAGCTCAAGTTGGAGGACATGATCGTTTAACGCAGCAAGAACTTGGAAATAAGCTATTTGTTACGAAAGGAAATGTAACGCAGCTTTTAAATAAAATGGAGCAGCTTGAGTGGATTTTGCGTGAACAAGAGGGTACTACGAAATATATTTCTTTAACAGAAAAGGGAAGAGCTTTATATGAAGAAATCGTCCCACCTCAAGAAACGTTCCAAGCAGAGAAGTTTCATAATTTAAACATAGAGGAACAAAAGCAATTATTAACACTACTAAAAAAGTTACAATAAGAAAAAAATTTAAAATAAATCTCGAATTCGAGATAGTATGAGGTGAAGGATATGTTTAGAAAAGTTGATCATAAAAATATGGGCAGAGCAAATCATGGTTGGTTAAATACACATTTTCATTTTTCTTTTGCCAATTACTATAATCCAAATAACATGAACTTCGGAGCGTTACGTGTTATTAATGATGATCTAGTAGCGGCGCAAACTGGTTTTGATATGCATCCACATCGTGATATGGAGATTATTTCTTACGTTGTAGATGGTGCTTTAACACATGAAGACAGCATGGGAAATCGCGGAACGATTGAGCGTGGACATGTTCAATATATGAGTGCTGGCACGGGTGTATTTCATAGCGAGCATAATTTAGGCGATGAAACGCTGCGTTTATTACAAATTTGGATTTTACCAGACCGTGCGGATCATAAACCAAACTATGGTGAGTTTAAATTTGATTGGAGCAAGCGCGAAAATGAATGGTTCCATATGGTATCTTCAGTAGAAGGAAATGCACCAATTCAAATTCACCAAGATGCGAATTTATACTCCTTATCATTAGAGGCTGGAAAAGAAATTCATTTTCCAGTGAAAGAAGGCCGTCAATTGTATCTTGTACAAATTGAAGGAAGCAGTGTAATAAATGGTGAAACGTTTGTTATGCGTGATGCAGCAGAAGCGGTAGAAGAAGATATTCATATTGAAGCAAAAGAGCAATCTCATTATTTAGCAATTGAATTGAAAAAACAATAAAAGGTTTATAGAAAAGAGGACATCCGATAGATGTCCTCTTTTTTGATTGGAATTGTCTGAAAAATGTTTCTCAAATTTTCGGTAGAGGTATCGGCTGGGAAAATAAGAATTGTATAAAAGTGTCAAAAATCTTTATGGGAATGGGGAATGTTATAGTGAAAAAGCAAGTCATTTCATCAGCATTAGCGTTAACTGTTATCGCCGGGGGATTTGGAGCGTTTGGAGCAACGACAACGAAAGCGGAAGAACAAAAAATTCAATATCATCAAGAATTTAAAACACCTGCATACATAGGTGAAGAATGGAAAGCACCGGAAGGACTAGATAAAAAAGAGACAGTCTTTCAATACTTAGAGAGTAAGAAAGATATGTTTAAATTAGCAGGAAATATTGAAAAGCATTTTAATATCGTTGGAGAAGAAAAAGACGCTGAATCTGATACGACACATGTGAAGCTAGTTGAGAAACATAATAACATTCCTGTGTACGGTTCTGATCAAACTGTTACACTTGATAAAGAGAATAATGTAAAAGCATTCTTCGGACAAGTTATTCCGAATTTAGATGATAAAAATATTCCTGCAGCTGCAAGCATTACTGCGGAACAAGCAGAAACGATTGCAAAGGCAGATATTGAGAAAGAAATTGGTAAAGTAAAGAGTTATGACGGTGTGAAAAAAGATTTGTTTGTATATGAAAAGGACGGTAATTACTACCTTGCATACTTAGTTAAGGCATCGATTTCAAAACCAGCTCCAGGATATTGGCATTATTTTGTTGATGCAACGAATGGAAATGTTATTGAGAAATATAACGCTGTAGATAACATTACTGGATTTGGTTACGGAGTATTAGGTGCTAGACAATCATTTGAAATTGCTCAAGATACGAAAACAGGACAATTCAACTTGTTTGATGGTAAACGAGGACAAGGCATTCATACATTTGATGCAGAAAATATGGACGAGAACTGGTTTAATTTATTCTCACAATGGCTTGGATATACAGGAGAAGAAGTTGAAAGTAAATCTAAGTTCTTCGAAGATAAAGCTGCAGTTGATGCGCATGTAAATGCAGGGAAAGTATATGATTACTACAAAAAGACATTTAATCGTAACTCTTTCGATGATAAAGGTGCGAAGCTTATTTCAACTGTTCACGTAGGTACAGCTTGGAATAACGCAGCTTGGAATGGTGTGCAAATGATGTATGGTGATGGAGATGGAAAAACTTTCATTCCATTATCTGCTGGACTTGATGTTATCGGTCACGAATTAACGCATGCTGTAACTGAACATACAGCAAACCTTGTTTACAAAAATGAGTCAGGGGCGTTAAATGAATCGTTATCTGATATTATGGGTGTTATGGTTGAGAAGAAGAGCTGGGATTTAGGTGCTGATATTTATACACCTGATAAACCTGGTGATGCGCTTCGCTCTCTTAAAGACCCAGCGTCTATTCCAAACCCATTAAAACCAAGTGAAGGTTACCCAGATCACTATAGTAAACGTTACACTGGAACAGCTGATAATGGCGGCGTTCATATTAACAGTAGTATTAATAATAAAGCTGCTTATTTAGTTTCTGAAGGCGGAGATCATTACGGCGTGAAAGTAACTGGAGTGGGCCGTGAAGCGACAGAAAAAATTTACTACCGTGCTCTTACGAAATATTTAACTGCAAACTCTGACTTCAAAATGATGCGTCAAGCGGCACTTCAGTCAGCTGAAGATTTATACGGTAAAAACTCTAAAGCTGTACAAGCTGTAACGAAAGCTTATGATGCAGTAGGTGTAAAATAATAAGAGAAAAGACCTGACATCCTAGTCAGGTCTTTTCTTTATCCCGCTATCCGCAAATGATGAAATTTCCACTTTATTTAGTCGCGAATACCTAATGCGATTTTCGCCATACGTGACATACGTTCTTTCGACCACGGTGGATTCCAAACGACATTTACTTCTATTTCATTAACTTCAGGTACGTTTGTTGATAATACTTTTTTAACGTCTGATACGATTTGCCCAGCCATTGGACAACCGATAGAAGTCATAGTCATCGTAATGACAGCATTATTATTTTCATCTGCTGTAACATCATAAACTAATCCAAGATTAACGATATCAACACCTAGTTCAGGGTCAATAACAGCTTCTAAATTGGCAAGTAATTTATTTTCAAATGCTTCTTGTGACATAAGCAGCCCCTCCTACACTTTAATGATATCGATTCTCATTATAACGGAAATGAGCATAATGTGCAGGAAATGAGCTCAAAAAAATATCCCTCTTCGCAAGAGGGATATTTTTTGAACATCTATTCTGTTTTAAAATGAGATACGAGCTGATCTAACTCTTCAACTGTTTGTTTCATTTTTCTAGCAGTTACTGTCATTTCATTCATAACAATAACTTTCTGTTCAGCAGATTGTGCCGTTGCGGCAGTTTCGCTGGATACTTCAGTAGAGATAGAAGCGATGTTATTAAGTGAAGCATTCATTTCTTCAGCACTTGCAGCCATTTCTTCAGCAGTTGCTGATATATCTTGCATTTGAGTAGATACTTTATTTACTTGTTCCACAATTGTTGTGAAAGAAGTACCAGCTTCACGAATAACATTGATACCTTCAAATGCTTCAGAACGGCCTTGAGACATCATAGAGCTAGCAGTTTCTGTATCATTTTGAATTTGATGTAGTAATTGATTAATGTCTGTTGCAGCTGTTTTAGATTGTTCAGCAAGTTTTCGAACTTCGTCAGCTACGACAGCAAATCCTTTTCCTTGCTCGCCAGCACGAGCAGCCTCAATAGAAGCATTTAAAGCAAGTAAGTTTGTTTGCTCAGCAATATTAGAAATAGATTGTACAGCAGTATCAATATATTTCGTATGAGTGATTAGACGTTCAACCACTTCTGACGTAGCATTTACAGCTTCGTGTATTGTTGTCATTTGTGAAACAGATTTTTGGATAACGGTACTTCCATCGCTAGCATGTTCAGATGTGGCAACAGCAAGTTCCGCTACAGATGAAGCAGATTCAGCAATACGCTGAACACTTACTGCCATATCGTCCATTGCAGTTGAACTTTCTTCCATACTAGAAGTTTGTGATTGAATACTTGCATTTAAGTTGGACATCGAGCTTTGGACTCTTAATGTCGCCTCACGTGATGTATTCGTTTTTTCTAGCATATTTTCAGAAGCGGTTTGTACTTCCACTGATGTTTTTTGAACGCGATTAATGATATGTTGTAGGTTTTCTAACATTTTATTAAATGATGTTGCGATAGCACCGATTTCATCGTTGCTATTTACTTGTAGACGTGCCGTTAAGTCACCTTCTTGAGAGGCTAATTCTTTTAGTTTTGTATCAATTTGTTGAATTGGTTTCACAAGTTTACCAGAGAACCACCATGCAAGAATAATTGCAACGACAATACAAATAACAAGTGATAGAAAGACTGCATATTCAATTCCTAGTGAAGATTGATCAATTTGTTCAATAGATTGTTCACGTAATTTAGCTTGTTCATTACTGTAATTTGTGAAGTCACCAATTACTTTATAGACCGTTCCGTTTTCTGAAGAAGCTACTTGTAAAGCTTCTTCCCATTTTTGTTCTTTTGCAAGAGTGAATACTTTTTCTTCAACGAACTTTCTCCAAGTAGACCCTAATTCCATTGTACTTTTTACGGACGAAGGAAGATTTGGATTAGAAAGAAGTTTATCTTTTGAATCCTCAAGACGTTTACTCATCTCATTAAACTTGTCTAATTCGACTTGATCATGTTGTAGTAAATAACCTCTTAAAGCAGATAGCTGTACTTGATAAGCGTCTCCACGTTCTTTCAATTCTGTTGCCAGTGGAGAAATTTCTTTTTGTAATGTTTCAGCTTTACGAGATTGGTCAATAGCAAAAAATAAAATAAAAGCTAAGGCGATGCCAAATAAAGCGCAAATCGTTCCCATCATGAACATAAGTTTTTTTCTGATACTTACAAAATTCATATGATTAAAAGCCTCCTTTGTGAAATCTTAGTATTAGAATTAATAAATGTAAAAAATTGAAAGAAAGCTTTACTCCAGTTGGAATAAAGCTTTCTTATTTCCTTTAGGAATTATAGCAGACGGAATGAGAGATAGAAAGAGATATTTTAAATTGAAAAAAGAGAGACTGTAAAATTTTCTTTCCTATACCTTTGGGCTTGTGTCATTACAAGCGAAAGGTTCACTTTAAGCGTTTGTTTTGAAATGAGAGACGAGAACTTCAAGTTCTTGTACGATTGCTTTCATTTCAGAGGATTTGTTAGCCACGATACTCATTTTGTTTACTTGATCACCAGCTGAATGTGCTGTTTGTAATGTTTCTGCAGCAACTTCATTTGAAATAGAGGCGATATTATTTAAAGCTGCGTTCATTTCTTCAGAGCTTGCAGCCATCTCTTCAGCAGTTGCAGACATTTCTTGCATTTGCGTAGAGACTTTGTTAATGTGGTTAACAATTTCTGAGAATGAAGATCCGGCAGTACGAATAACAGTAATTCCTTCAGAAGCTTCTGCTTGACCTTGTGTCATCATGTCATTTGCTATTTTAGTATCGGCTTGAATTTGATGCAGTAAATGGTTAATGTCAGTTGCGGCTAGTTGAGATTGTTCAGCAAGTTTTCGAACCTCATCAGCAACAACAGCGAATCCTTTTCCATGTTCACCAGCACGAGCTGCTTCAATAGAAGCATTTAAAGCGAGTAAATTTGTTTGCTCGGCGATATTCGAAATAGATTGAAGTGCAGTATCGATATGATTTGTATGTGTAATGAGTCGCTCAACTACTTGTGATGTAGCGTTAACAGCTTCGTTAATTGTGTGCATTTGTGTAATAGATTTCTCAATGACTTTATTCCCATCATCTGCTTTTTCTGAAGTTGTGACAGCTAAACTAGTAACAGAAGAGGCGGACTCAGCGATACGCTGAACACTTGTTGCCATGTCATCCATTGCAGTTGAACTTTCTTCAATGCTAGAAACTTGTGAACGAATATTGTGTTCAAGAGCATTCATAGTTTCTTGGGTCCTTGCGGTATTTTCCATAGAAGCAGTCGTTTCGATAAATACATTTTCGGAAGCTTCTTTTACACTTGTTGATGTTTGTTGAACTTGTTTTATTATATGCTGTAAGTTAGTGAGCATTTGATTAAAGGAATTTGCAATGTCACCTATTTCATCTTTACTTGTTACGTGTAATCTAGCCGTTAAATCTCCATCTTGAGAAGCTAATTCTTTTAACTTCTCATCAATTTGTCGAATTGGTTTAACGAGTTTACCAGAGAACCACCATGCTAATAAAATAGACGTTAATGTACATGTAATGAGTGAGAAGAAAATAATATATTGAATAAGTGATGAAGAAGACTCGACGTCAGCAATTAATGCGTCACGTTTCTCATTCTCTTCATTTGTATATTTATTAAAACGATCTAAAAGATCATTTACATAATCTGTTTGTGCTAAAGCAATTTTGGATGCTTCGTCCCATTTTCCTTCACGAGCAAGAGGTAGTACCTCATTATCTATGACGCTACGCCATTTTCCCCCCATTAAAATAGCTTCTTTCATTCCTTCTGGGAGCTTCTTGTCACTTGTTACTTTCTCTCTAGTATCAGCTAATTTTTTCCCTTCTCGGTTGAACTTATCTAATCCTTTTTGATCATGTGATAGTAAATATTCTTGTAAACCAGCAACTTGTGCTTGGAACCAATCGCCACGTTCTTTTAAAATCGTCGCTCTTTTTGATACATCATTTTTTAACGTTTCGATTTCACTTGCTTGATTCATGGCGAATGAAAGAATAACTATAAGAGCAATGCTAAATAAAGAAGAAATGCTTAAGAGTGTGAACAGTAGTTTTTTTCGAACACTAACATATTTCATCGTTACCCCTACTCTCATTTAAACTGTTTATTATGATTTATGGATATTTAAAACAAAATTAATAAAAACATTATTATGAAGTTATTAATCTGTTCAATGAAAATTATAGCAGATAATGGAAGGAGTCAGATTGGTATTAGAAAAAGTTCTTAAAATGTATACATTTGCATATCATAAAATTCATAAATAAATATTAGAAATGCTATTGAAATTTGAAATGCCATCATGTATACTTCTAATTAGTTGATAACGATTATCAGTATCAACTAAAACATTACTCTTCGTTATGTTGGTCATACCCCTTTTTGACGACGTAAGTCAGAGACGAAATGTTGAAATATCTTGTGTCCTATTCTACAGAATTATGGTAATCTCCAACCTCAACTTATATGCGTGAGCATGCAAAAAGGATCCTATCCGTGAAGGGATCCTTTTTTGCATGCTGTCGCAATTATTGTATATAGACCAGGGATACGTTCTTCGATTCCTTCCGGTGCAGTAGAAGGGAAGAGCCATCTTTGATGAGGTCCGTGTTCTTCAACTAGTTTTTCAATTTTAAAATGTTCTTCCGCGAGTGTTGTAATAATTTCTCCTAACGTCCAGCGACGGATGGTTGTTTTAGGTAGCGATTCTTTCTGTGCTTCTGTAAGAAGGATGCTATAAGCAACATCATCTTCAATTAATTCTTCATCGAAATAATTTCCACTTGCTCGAAATGATGGATGGTCTACTCCTAATAGCTTTGTGTATATTGGATGGTAATCGCGAAGGATAAGTATTCCACCGGGCTTTAGTAGTTGAGAGATTGTTGTGAAAAGTGGTTTTAAATCTAGAAAGTAATGGAGTACACCAAGTTCCAGCAATACGATATCAAATGATTCGGAGAGCTGTACATTTAATACATCAGAAACGACATACTGGATAGAGACATCTGCTGCGTCCGCAAGTTCATTTGCATATTTTGCATTACTTGCTGAAATATCAAAAACTGTTACGTCAGCTCCTAAAAGAGCGAGTGCGACAGCTTTATTTCCTTTTGAGCCGAGTAAATTAATAATACATTTTCCTTTTGGGGATTTTATGTAAGGTAAATAATGTGCTACTTCGCGCGTGGGATCTTTCATGATTTTTTTCGCATAATCAGCTGGTGCCCCGTGGCGATTCGTCCAAGCTTCATAAGCAGCTGTATTCCAGCTTTTTTCATTTATAGTGCTTAGTTGTTTTTGGTTCAATGTTATCACTCCTTTTGTGAACGTATAGTTATTCGGCAGGGGGATGGGATTTCCTTTTCTTTCTGGATAAAAGTTTGATTTTTCTGTGATTAAGTCGTACAATACTTGTTATACGTAAAAGCGTTGAAAAGGAAAAGTAGGATGAACACATTCTTTCCAGAGAGCTTCGGTAGCTGAGAAGAAGCAAGAATATTCATTTGAACAATGGCCTTTGAGCTTCGTCCTGAACTTATCAAATGATAATAGTAGGCGGCGACGAGAGTTGGTACTCGTTATCAAAACCACAGTATAAGAGCACATAGCTCCGTACTTGTTAAGGCTAATTATGTAAGTAATTGGCGAAATAAGGTGGTACCGCGACTGTTTATACAGCCCCGCCCTTATCTTTTTTAAGATAAGGGCGGGGCTTTTTATATTTAAAAGGAGGAATGTAAGATGAGTATTTTTATTGGAGGCGCTTGGCCGTATGCAAATGGTTCGTTACACCTTGGCCATATTGCGAGTTTGTTACCTGGAGATATTTTAGCGCGTTATTACAGGGCAAAAGGTGAGAATGTGCTGTATGTTTCAGGGAGTGATTGTAATGGAACACCGATTGCAATTAGAGCAAAACAAGAAGGTGTGACAGCGAAAGAAATTGCTGATAAGTATCATGAAGAGTTCCAGCGATGTTTTCGTAGCCTTGGTTTTACTTATGATTGTTATACACGTACAGATAGTGAGCACCATCATGAAACGGTTCAAAATGTTTTTTTACGTTTATTAGAAGAAGGACATATTTATAAAAAAACAGTGGAACAAGCGTATTGTGAAACGTGTACACAGTTTTTACCGGATCGTTATGTAGAAGGAATATGTCCACATTGCCATGAAGCAGCAAGAGGAGATCAATGCGATGCTTGTTCTGCTATTTTAGATCCTCTCGATTTGTTAGAAAAGAAATGTAAGTTATGTGGTAGTACGCCATCTGTAGAGGAAACAGAGCATTTCTATTTTGCATTGCATACATTTCAGCAGCAAATTAAAAGAGCTGTAGAAATTGCCAAACAAACAGGGACATGGCGCGACAATGCGATTCAACTAACAGAGAGATATGTAAAGGAAGGATTACTAGATAGGGCCGTATCACGTGATTTACCAATTGGGGTACCAATTCCAGTAGAAGGGTATGAAGATAAGAAAATTTACGTATGGATTGAAGCAGTGACAGGCTATTATTCAGCGAGTAAACATTGGGCTGAAGAAACAGGGAAAGATGATCAAGAGTTTTGGGATAGCGAAGCGAAAACATATTATGTGCACGGAAAGGATAATATTCCGTTTCATTCCGTCATTTGGCCAGCGGTATTACTTGGAATAGGGGAGGAAGCAATCCCGCGTCATATCGTTTCGAATGAATATTTAACAGTTGAAAAAAGAAAATTATCTACAAGTAAAAACTGGGCAGTATGGGTGCCTGACATATTAGAACGCTATGATCCAGATTCTATTCGTTACTTTTTAACCGTCAACGCACCAGAAAATCGCGATACTGATTTTTCATGGCGGGAATTTATTTACAGTCATAATAGTGAATTATTAGGTGCATACGGGAACTTTGTGAACCGGACATTAAAGTTTATCGAAAAATATTATGGTGGTATCGTGCCGAAGGGAAGTATTGAGGTAGAGCTGAAAGATAAAGTAGAAGGATTATATAAGCGTGTAGGAGAGGCGATTGAGCAAACTAAATTTAAGGTGGCGCTAGAAACAATATTTGATACAGTACGTTTTGCAAATAAATATTTTGATGAAAAGCAGCCTTGGAAACAAAGAGAAGATGATCCAGTTTCATGTGAAGAAACGATTTATAACTGTGTGTATCTTATCGCTAATTTTGCCCATCTCCTTGAACCATTTTTACCATTTTCAAGTGAAAGAGTTCGAAACACATTGTCAATTGTGAACCGAAATTGGGAACCGCAAAATACGTTGCCAAGTAGAATTGATAGCGTGCAGCCATTATTTGAGCGAATCGATGTAAAACAAATTGAGCATGAGATAGAGAAGCTGTATGGAGCGGTAAAATGAGATAGAGAAAAAGACCTTTCAAGTAAATGAAAGGTCTTTTGTTATGCAGTATGATTCTCTTTCTTATCTTTCAAAAAGAAAAGTACAGCAAGGATTACAAGAATAATAGCTGCAATATCATACGTTATTTTAAATGTAGTATTAAAGTTTAAGTACTCTACGAAAGGAGTTTTCACTGCTCCTGCATATATACAAACGGGAACGAGAAGTAAATCGTAAAATTTCTTTTCTTTCATATATCTTATTAGGAAGAAGATACACATAATAGCAAAAAATACGATGCTTAAAATAGTCATTTATACCTCCAGATAAATTTACTTATTTTAATTGCAGTTATATCTTTTATATAAATTCTGTATTTTTTCAAGCGCTGTGCACGCGATTGTGTTTCCTTTCTTTCCTAGCCGTAAGCAGCTGAGGAGTGAAGATCCCAACCAATATAAAAATAATTCCAATCCACTGCATGAACGTTACGACTTCATGTACAAGTGTAATTGAAGCAATAATAGCAGTTGGTAATTCAGCTGCACCTAATATCGTACTAAGCCCTGTTCCAACCTTTGGTACACCGATTGAAAAACAAATGACAGGTACGACAACACCGAACAAGCCGAGGAAGAAAGCATATTTCCATAGGCCAGCTTGCAAAGCACCGTCTGTTAAAAAGGTTGGCGGAAAGAATAGGCATACGATAAGAGTAGCACTTGTTGTCATAAGAAAGCTTTTCGTATAAGGCGGAACATCCGTAGCGACGCGCCCGCTTGCAAAAACATAGAATGAAAAAGAGACCGCAGCTAATAGCCCAAAGATAATCCCTTTCGTAGAAAAACTTTGTCCGAGGCCTTCAAATACACCACCTGCAAACAATGTACCAGCAAATAAAATAAGGATAGATATGATCTTATCGCGGCTTGGAAATGTTCGATTTGCAATGGCTTCGATAATGACACCAATCCAAGTGAACTGAAAGAGTAGGACGACAGCGATAGATGCGGGTAGTTCTTCTACAGAAATAGCGTAAAAAATCCCAGTCATACTCATTGTTGTTCCGACGGTTAGTAATGAAAAAAATTGTTTTTTTGTTACTTTATGTTGTGAAAAGAAAAGAACGAGTAGAAATAGTCCAATCCATCCGAAGACATATTGTCCCCCTAGGAGTTGATGTGCTGAAAATCCATTTATGAATCCGAGTTTGAAAATAGTTGAAAGTATGCCGTAGCTGCAAGCGCCGAATAAAATGAGCAATGAATATTTAAACTTTTCCATAAAAAATCCTCCTTTTAAGTAATAAAAAACGCCCGCTATCCAAATAAGGATAACGGGCGAACGAAACAGAGTAAGACACTCTACAAAATTCCGCCACTC
Source organism: Bacillus sp. EKM501B (assembly GCF_011800505.1). Lineage (NCBI taxonomy): Bacteria > Bacillati > Bacillota > Bacilli > Caryophanales > Bacillaceae > Bacillus > Bacillus sp. EKM501B. The sequence continues at coordinate 225,892 of NZ_JAALFZ010000003.1, forward strand.
ACACATGAAGTATGAGTTTGGGGTATGTAATTATAGTGAATGTTACATTGCTTTTGGGAATACAATGGAGCATTTTACACCTTGAGCTGTGTTTTGTATCCCGTAAGGAAACTGATGTTTATCTAATATTTGTTTCACGATATATAATCCAAGACCACTACCTTGTACTAACCCGTGTTTATCAGGATTTGCGCGATAGAAAGGCTCAAATAAATGAGCAAGTTTATCTTCATCAATTTGTGAACCTGTATTTAATACTTCTAATGCGTAACCATTTGGTTTTTCATAAAGCTTTATATATACGTGCTGATGGTCAATTGTATAATGAATTGCATTTGAAATAATGTTAAAAATAGCAGTTTGAATAAATTTAGGATCAGCTAAAATTTGTACGTCGTGTTTAATATTAGATTGTACATTTAATTGTTTTACAGATACAAAGTAATCTACTTTCTTCATAACATCCTCAATAATATTAGATAAAGAAATGACTTCTAAATTCGGTTTAAATTGAGGGTTTTGTATTTTGGATAATTCCGACATTTTTTCCGTTAATATGTTAATGTCTTGCATCATCTCGTAGGAACGTTTCAAATACTTATCTCTATCTTTATAAGCTCCAATTCCGTGAATCATGCCATCTAGTTGTCCCATAACGGCTGCGATTGGTGTTTTTAATTCATGGGACACCATAGACATAAATTCTTTACGAGATTGTTCTAATTGTTGTTCCTTCTTGAGCTCGTTTCTTAAATCTTGATTGCTTGCATGTAAATTCTTCACAATATTTGGTACTTGTGAAGCAGCTACTTGCAAATTAAAATCTGTTTGATCTGCATTTTTGTTAAGTAGCTTTTTATCGGAGAAATCAAGATTCATAATATCTTTTAAAGCATCACTCATATATTGAAAAGGTTTGGCAATTAGTTTTGTATAAATTAATGATCCGAGTAGTGATAATGCAAGCATTGTCGCGCCAATATGTGGAGCTAATTGCTGCAACGCATCTGCTAACTTTGGATTATCATTTGTATCATTTGTTTTACTTGCTGCATTTTGTGTATGTAAGGCATCATTATTAGCGGCTTTCTTTTCTGCTTCTGTAGGCGGATTAGAAGTGCTATTTTTCCCCGAAAGATTTTGTGTATGTTCTTTTGCCTTTGCAGTTTGGCTAGGCTGCAAAAGGTGATTGATAGCTGTAGAAAGAGATTTATAATCTATAATAGAAGATTGGAAATTAGAAATACTCCCCTTTGACACAGCTTTATTTTGCTTCGTTTTACTTCCGTCGTTTTGCTTATCTGAATCGGCCTGTTCTGTAGTCGGCGTTCCATTTTCTTTCGCAAAACGTTCTTTATCGTAGTTTGAAGCTAGAAAGTAAATAATTTGATAAAGACAAAGTGATAAAAGAATACAAAATAATAAGGTTTTGATGAAAATATTTTTGGTGATGTTGTCTTTGCTACGATTCGATTTTGTAGCCAATGCCTTTCACCGTTTTAATATAAGGAATTCCTAATTTTTTTCTTAAGTTTTTAATATGTGTATCTATAACTCTTACATCACCATAATGTTCATAGCCCCATACCTTATTCAACAAATCACTTCTTGATAATACTTTTCCTCGATTTTGCAGTAAAGTATAAATAATTTCAAATTCTTTTGTTGTCAATTCAATTTGATTACCATGAACATAAGCTGCATATGCTGTAGAGTTTAACATCAATTCATGGAATTGTAGTATAGTTGCAGCTTCTGCTTCCTTCGTTGCTGCCCTTCTTAATACAGCCTCTACACGCTTAATAAATACAGTGTAATGGAACGGTTTCGTAATATAGTCATCAATACCTAACTCAAATCCTTTAATTTCACTTTCTTCATTATGTAAGCCTGTTAACATAATGATTGGTACATCAGATTGTCCTCGCATAATTTTACAAATACTATAGCCATCTATATCTGGTAACATTACATCGAGGAGGACAAGATCGTATGAATTTTTTTGGAAAAGAAGAATACCTTCTGTTCCAGCACCAACTACATCAACTGTAAAGTTTTGTGCCATTAGAAATTCACGAATAAGTTCTTGTATATCTGGGTTGTCTTCAATCACCAGTATATGCGTCATAGTAACACCTCCTAAATAACGCTTTTTACTGCAATATTCGAATTCATCATTTTTCGAGTGACTCAGATTGTTTATACATATAATAAGCCCCCGCTATAAAATAATCATGAAGGTAGCAAGGGGAATAGTTTAGTGTTACTGAATAATTCAGAATTACAGTAGTTCTATTATAGTATGTATTATAAAATTTATAAAATATTATAACTGTATAATTTTAATATCTACGTTTATCAATGTTTAGATATTAGCTAATCAAATCTATTCCTATTATATATGTAAATACAGTTGTTTTGCTACTGTAAATGAATAAATAAAATAAGCCAAGACATAAAATTCTTGGCTACACATAAATCTTGTTTTTAGGCTATTTTACAGTGACAGTAGCTTGCTGCTGAACGCGCTCAAATAACCAGTGTATATCATTGTTATACATACGAATACAACCAAGTGTTGTCCATTTGCCGATTGCTTGATTATTGTTAGTTCCGTGAATCGCATAAGTTGTTCCGTAAGTTCCTGCCATATTTAATCCGAGCCAACGGTCACCAAGTGGATTACGTGGATCGCCGCCTTTAATTTTGCCTGTATAATAAGGGCGGTTTTTAATTTTATTTACGATTTGAAAAGTGCCTTTAGGTGTAGGTGTTGCAGCTTTTCCAGTAGCGACAGTAAAACTTTTTATAAATTTTCCATCCTGATAATAATCCATTTTATTTAACTGAGTGTCTACGATTAATTGATCTTTCGTTGTAGCTGCCTCTGCACTAGCGAATGGAAGAGTTAAAAATCCTAATGATAATAGTGCGCTTAATAATAATTTTTTCATTGTTATTCTCCTTTTACTATCGTAATAGTCTTACATACAATGAAGTTGTAATCCTCGTAATGCTTTATTTACATTTTCATCTAATGTTTCAAAGAATGTAGTGATTTTGCTGTTGTGTTTGTTGTTATCAATAAGTAATCTTTCATTTAATAAAAGCTCACCACGTAGTCCAAAACTTTGAACTTGAATATTTAGCTCATCTTCATTTTCAGAAATGATTGGTAAGAAATAGTGAAAAGCTTTTGTTGGAATGATGTAGCTTTTGCCAATCATGCTTTCTTGATTTGAATTAATCCATTTTTTCGTGACAATTTTAATATTCTTTTTTGAAACGATAAAAGATAGTGTTGTAGATTTTGTTAAACTTACGTCAAATTCACTTGTTTCACATATTTGTAAATTAAAAACGGTTTCATTTTGATGAGATTCAACATTTGTATTAATAAAATCGTGCATTTTATATGCTTCCATTTCGTATTCACCCTTTTTTCAATTTCGAAAAACGACTTATATTTATTCAAATTAATGCTTAGTCATATATTGGTTAAATTTTTCAACAAATTCCGATATAATCTTACAATACGTATATGAAGCTAATATGAAGTTAGCATGAGTTTGTGATGGTTTTTTATTGAGAACAAAATAAGAGAGCTTTTTTAGTGCTAAAAAATGGATAAAATCTGCATGTTATTAATGCGTCTTTTCGCTATTTCGACTTGGAAAATAATTTTTACTATTTAATAAAGAACGAAAATCATTAGTGTGACCCTTACAAAAATGTAATAAAAATGTAAGCTATTGTGATAGTTATTTCGACAATTTTTTTATACAATAATAGTAAGAAGTTGTACGTGATTGAAAGGAGAGATGACATGGAATGGATTCATGAATTATTTCAGCAATACGGGTATTATGTTGTACTTGTCGGCTTGCTGTTAGAATATATTGCACTTCCGTTTCCGGGAGAGCCAACATTAGCATATGCGGGATTTTTAGCACATAAGGGTGATTTAAGTTTACCGATTTTAATTATTCTATCCTTTATTGGGACAAGTGTAGGAATGACGATTCAATACTTTTTAGGAAATAAATTAGGTATGCCTTTCATTCAAAAGTATGGGAAATACGTATTTTTAACACAAAGAAAAATTGACTTAACGAGAATGTGGTTTGATAAGTATGGGTACTTCCTAATTTTTATTGGTTTCTTTATTCCTGGTGTACGTCATTTCACAGGATACTTTGCAGGAATTATTAATTTACCATTCCGTCGTTTTGCCATTACAATTTATTCAGGCGCTCTATTTTGGGCATCATTCTTCTTAATCGGTGGTTACTGGTTAGGTGGAAACTTACATGATATCTTTGGAGTGCTAGAAGGTCATATCGGTAAAATTATTTTTGGAGTTATTGTGATTGTAGCGGTTACGTTAGGTATTCGTTTCCGTAAGCAGTTAAAACGAGTATTACTACAAAACGCAAGTTAATATGAAATCCATTCTATGTCAGAATTTAGGAAGGCAGTGCAAAAGCACTGCCTTTTTTATTTTATTTTTAAGACTATGTTTAATGCACATTTTACATTCTTTATAGGAATTTGATACAGGATAAGAAATAAGTATTTTGTCAATTATGATAGTCGTAATGACAATTATAATTGACAAATATAAGGATATTATTTACAATTTTAATTAAATAAATGAAAAAGAGGGAAGACATGAAGCTTCAAAATCGAGTGAGGGAATTGCGAGCAAAGCATCGTTTATCACAAGGGGATTTAGGGAAAGCGATTGGATCATCACGGCAAACGATTAGTTTAATTGAGCGTGGGGATTATGCACCATCTATCGTATTGTCGTTAAAAATTGCACAAATTTTCAATGTACCGGTGGAGGAAATATTTACGTTAATAGAGGGGGAAGAGGACGATGAAGAGTAAGCGAAAAAAACAATTTGATTCTGTGGGGAAAATAGCATTAAGTATGATAGGAGGATTTTTAACGTCTTATATAGCTTTAAATTTACTCTCGGATGAACCGAGAAAACTATCATCCAATACATTTATAGGTATATGTACTATTTTTGGAATTTTAATGATGTACTATACTTGGAAGAATACACGTATGTTAGCAGAGGCACGCGATGAAGAAGAGAGCGTACAAGGCAGAAAATTAGGCATTATAAGTATATATTTACGTGTAGGTGATATAGTTACGCAGGCATGGTTTGTATATGCAGTTATTACATGTAGACGTGCACTGTTGCAGGATACAAATGTTTCATTTGCGGTGTGGAATTTAGTAGCTTCTATTGCTTGTTTAACTACTGTAGTAATTATCGGACTCATAACAAAAAATCGTTATAATAAGCTATATCCTGAACAAGGTGTAACGTATATGGAATCTATGAAAATGTGGACGAAAAATGCAGATGAAGGATTAAAGCACATTGTGCATGAGGCTGGATATAAAGCATATGAATTTACGAATACAATATTGGCATATGTATGGTGGGCTGCCGTTATATATACAGCTGCTAGTAATATCGATTTTGTATTAATTGGCTTAATCTCATTTATTTGGATATTGCATCTTGGGAAGTTCATGTACGAAATGCAAAGGAAAATGATTTATTAAGGGGAGAAAAAGGTGGATATTTTAAGAAGGCCAGCTGGCTCAATGACAGTGGCGTTAATTCTGTCCATTTTATACGGAGTAATCCGAACTGGGAAATTAGAAGTAATTTTGAACCTATGGGCAATAGTTGGAATTTCATTATTAGTGTTAGCCATTCATGAGCTAGGACATGTAGTATTTGGTGTAATAGGTGGTTTAACATTTAAATTTATGACAGTAGGACCCATTACTATTCAAAAAGAAAAGGGAAAATTACGCATTCGAGCAAATAAATTATGGGCTTACTTTGGAGGCGTTGCAACACTAGTACCACCTTCTATAGAGACACCGAATCTTTCGAAAAAATGGGCGTGGCTCACTTTAGGTGGACCAATTACGAGTTTACTGTTTGGTATTACTTCCGGTTACATATACATGGTGAGTTATTATCAATATCTTTTATATTTTTCCTTTTTCCATTTTGCAATCTTTGCGGTTACAATTGTGCCGATAAAAGGAACGCTTATGAGTGATGGGATGCAATTTCTTATTTTAATTAAAGATGATGAAAGAGCTAGAAATCATTTATATGAGATTCAAATATCGAGTGAGTTATTTAGTTATAAAAGACCGAAAGATTGGGATGAAAGATTAGTAGAATTGAGTGAGGAGAAAATAAAAGAGAATAAAGGGATAAGAGAGATAATGAGTAGACTTATGCTTGTCTTTTTTGCTCGTGCAGATCAAGAGGGAATGGAAAGAGCGATACCGTATATAGAAAGAATTGTTCAACTACCTGTAACGAAAGAAAATAAGTTTTTCGTTAGTAGTTTTCATAGTTGGTATCTTTTATATAAAGCCCTTTATGAGATGGATAGTCTTTCTTTGCAAGAAGCAAAGGAACATGCAAAGGCTATTACAAAAATGGACTTAAACGGATATTATCGTACACAAGGAATTATCAAATATTTAGAGAATGATCTAGAAGCTTCCCATACTTATATGAAGAAAGCTGATAAAGAATTAAAGAGCGCCGAGAAGAGTGAGATTGGATATTTACAATTAGAAAGAGAATGGTTTGAGCAGTTGAAGGTGAGGGTATCTTACGATGGATGAGGTATCCTCTTTTTTATATGTCATCTTATGCCGTTCCATAAATAGCCTGGGGCGAGTAAAATGAGATAAGAAGAGCAAAGCTTGGAGGAAGTAAATATGGAAATTTTATCAATTATTTTGATAGTCTTGCTCATTTATGTTGTTTTTAAAGTGGCATATGTAGCATTAAAGATACTCGCGATCCTATTAATTATCTTTTTAATCGTAGAGTTCGGCAGTAAGTTGCTTGGGGGATAGGGTATATTGTGCGTTTCGAGTGTCGAAGGTTGTCGTTAAATCGATATCTTGTGTTGAACCGTTGATATAATGAAAAAATCGTTGATATAAGTGGAGAAATGATCGATATATTTTAAAAAACGTTGATATATTTTAGTGAATACGAAGTGGGGTATGTGGAAAAGAAGTTGCCGTTGGGTAGCTTCTTTTTATTGTAGTGGCAGGGTATAGAGCATAAATAGGTTGCCGAAAATTGCCGGTAAGTCGATATCCTGTGTCGAATGGTCGATATAATGAAAAAATCGCTGATATAAGTGGAGAAATCGCCGATATATATGGAGAATCGCTGATATAATCCGGTTGGTACTGGATGGGGTATGTGAGAAAGAAGTTGCCGTGAGGGTAACTTCTTTTTATCGTGATGCGGGGATATGCAAAACAATATAAAAAGCTGGAAGAGTATCTTCCAGCTTAAGAGTTACTTTCAATTTGACGACCGCTATCTTCTTCAGTGTCTTGTAATAGGTTGAATACGTCTGCTAGGCAGAATGCAATGAACCAAGTCCATAGACCGTGGAAGAAAGCTGAGCTTAATTGAAGTGGTAATGTATAGTTTGTCATTGAGTAGGAAATACATCCACCAACGATTCCGATCATTGTTAATAACATTGTTTTTTGAGCATTTTCTTCTGGATTGAAGAGGAAGTAAATGTATCCGCCTAAAATTGAAGCGCTTACAAGCGTTTCGATTCCATTAAAGATGATATTCTCTCCAAGCTGAGTGTTTGTCCAGAAGCAGATTGTTCCGCCGATAATAGCAAACAGGACAGCTATTGTATATCGTATATATTGATTCATATGTTCATCTCCCTATGTAATAAGATGATTTGGAAGTCAAAAAGGTAGGTATAGTATATTGAAGTGAGTTTTAATTGTACGTATCTTTTTATAAAAAGATCATTGAAGAGTAACTAAGATGATCGGTTGTTTAAACCGTTACGTGTATGGTGTCTGAAATATACCCGACTGCTCGTTTCTTTTTGCTTGTAAAATAAGAGAAACTTCCAAGTCTATATACTCTTTTTTTTGTGAGTCTGCTTTCATTATAACACATTTAGGGACATAATAATAGAATTATCTGATTTTGTAATAAGTGTAAAAAATAAAAAGCGTAAGGAAATACCATTAACGGTGCAGTTTAGTGAAAGAAGGATTTTAATTTATTATGATGAAATATGTAATCAAGGTGAGATCTAAGAATGAGGCTTAAATACTATAAAAAATGTTTTATAGTATGAATGTAAGGGAGGAGAGCTAACTTGGAGTTCACAACAGAAAGATTAATAATTAGACCTTTTAAGAGTACTGATTTACAGGATGTATTTGCTATTTATAATAGTGATGATACATGTAAGTTCCTATTACATAATAAGTGGACTCATGAAGACATGCAGAAAAGATTTAATAAAAAGCTAGCAAATAATGTACTTACTAAAGAATCAATATTAAGTTTGGCAGTTATATACAAAACTAAAGTAGTTGGTGATTTATCAGTATGGTACACAAATATGAAAGACACTGTTGAGATTGGTTATAGTTTTGCAAATGAAGTAGCTGGGAGAGGTTTGGCTACAGAAGCAGTAAGTAGTTTGGTATTGAAATTATTTAATGAATGTAATGTACATCGTATACAGGCTAATCTTGATGCACGTAATACAGCTTCACAAAAATTGTGTGAACGAATAGGCATGAGAAAGGAAGCCCATTTCATACAAGATTTTTGGAATAAAGAGGAATGGACAGATAGTATTGTATATGGAATGCTATCCTCCGATTTGTAGTAATAAACTTAGTGATTTTATTATGCTAAAAGGTACGTTAGTTGAATAACAAAGGGCATAACATATTATATATGACTAATATGTTATGCCCTTTAATTTATTAACCTGTTTTATATGCGTTTGAAACGGCCGACAATTTCAACTGTTTCAGTAATGTTCATAAATGCTTTGTTATCCACTTGACGGATAATACGTTTCATTTCGCCTAACTCATAGCGAGTCACGACAGTGTAAATCATTTTTTTCTTATGGTTTGTATAGCCGCCGACAGCGTCTACCATTGTCACCCCGCGTATGCCGTGATGTAGTAGTGCGCTTTTTATTTCCTCGCCTTTTTCTGTAATAGTCATTATCGTTAATTTAATATGTTTCGTATGCACAGCGTCGATAACTTTGCTGACTACAAATCGACTAATTAACGTATAAAGTGTAATATCCCATCCGAAAATAAAACCTGCTGCTACAAGTAAGATTAAGTTGAATACAAATATGATTGCTCCAATTGAAACATCTCGATATTTCGCTACAATCAATCCAACAACATCAAAACCACCTGTTGAAGAAGCAAATCGGAATATAATTCCTGAAGCTGCTCCGCAGATAACACCACCGAATACAGAAGAAAGTAAAATATCGTCTGAAACTTGGTGTACCGGGATAATGTTCATCGCTAACGATGACACAGCTACAAAGTAAGCTGTTAAAAAGGTTGTCTTCTTGCCTAAGTAAAAGTGACTTAAAATAAGAAGAGGAATGTTTAGTAAAAAGATAAGTGCACCGATATTGTAGTGCATTAAATAACCGATAATCATCCCTACACCAGCGAATCCACCGCTAATCATATTATGCGGGATAAAAAACATATTCATAGAAATTGCATACAAAATAGAAGCTATAAAAATAACAACCAACTGTATCATAAATTCTAAGTGAAATGTTTTAGCTGCTGGGAAGGATAAAAAGGCGGTGTCGGGAACGTAATCGGCGTCTCCTAGTTGACCCATAGTATGTTTCATCTCCATATTCATTTTTGATTACAAGAAGAGAATAAAGGTTTTTTCAAAAACTGGCAATAGTTTTATTATAATGCAAAAATTTTATAAATTTCTAATAAATCAAGCCTATTCATTGATGTGTGTGAATATGCTAAAGAAAGCGAATACAACGTTTCTTAATTATTGTTTTCTTGAGAAAATATGCAAAATACTTTTTTTGAAAATAAAAGGAAATAGAGAATATTTGCCCGATGTGCTAAAATGACCTTATTAAGGATGTGAAGCGATGGAATTTTTATTGCAGGATGCAATTCTATATATATCGTTTGTAACGACAGCACTTTGCTTATTAGAAGTTTTCTTCCTTGCTAATGTTTCTCGCTTTGTGCGTCAACAAGCATCAAGCGGTAGACAAAGAGCTTTTGCGTTAGTTGATACATGTGAAGATAGTGCGGGAAATGTACCGCTATTTTCAATTTTTTATAAATATGGAATGATTCGTTCCGTACGCAGACAAGAATCAAGTGAAGAGAATGATGAGGTTGGTCCGTATACACCAATGTTTCGCTAAATAATTACGAAACATTGGAGGAATGAACATGTTAAAATCATACCGAGCTGCGCTCATTAGTTTATCAGTAGTACTTGTTTTTGTTTTATCTGGCTGCAGTAATGCAGGCACAATTGATTCACATAGTACGGGAATATGGAACCATTATTTCGTATATCCAATCTCGTATATGATTCAATTTGTTGCTCATCATATACCGGGAGCTAGCTTCGGGGTTGCTATCATTATTATGACGCTCGTTATTCGTTCAGCCATGATTCCATTAGCTGTTTCGCAATATCGCAGCCAAGCGAAAATGAAGAAAATGCAACCTGAATTGCAGAAGCTAAAGAAAAAATACGGTGATGTAAGCAAAGACCTTGAAAAACAAAAGCAGTATCAAAAAGAAATGTCAGAACTAATGAAATCAGGCGGTTGGAATCCACTTGCTGGTTGCTGGCCAATTTTTATACAAATGCCGATTTTCTCTGCTTTGTATTATGCGATTAGCAGAACGGAAGAGATTCGCACATCTTCGTTTTTATGGGTGAACCTAGGACATGCAGATCCATATCATATATTACCGATTATTGCAGCGTTAACGACATTTATTCAGATGAAAGTTTTCCAATCGAATATTACACCTGGAGAACAAGTACAGATGCTAAAGATGCAGCAAATTATGATGCCAGCAATGATTCTATTTATGGGGTTTGCGGCGCCATCAGGACTTGTGTTGTACTGGATAACAGGTAACTTATTTACAATGACACAAACAATTGTATTAAGAAAAATAATGGAACGTGAAGAGTTACAATTACAAAAAGCATAGAGAAACACCGCTCATTACGAGCGGTGTTTTTTATTTGAATCGTTAAGGAAATTTTAAGAAACCAATATTACTATTGGCGTTGTATACGAAAGTGTACATGCTTTAGAAATATGAAGGAGGAAATTTCCTATGAAGAAGAAAACAGTTGGTTATTTAGCGATTGCAGGTGCTTTATCATTCGGAATCATTGGAGGAGTCGGTGTTCCGGCATTCGCGGCAACAAATACTCCAACAGCTGAGCAAGCGACAAAAACAGTGAAAAAAGATTTAGATGCCGCTACAAAACAAAAAGTAAAAACGATTATGGACGATACAAAGAAACAGTTACAGGAGCTAGGTGTAAAGCTTCCAGAAAAAGAAAAACGTAAAGAAATGTTTGCGGGATTAGATGAACAGGCGAAAGAAAAAGCGAAGTCGATTTTAGAGCAAGAAAAGTCTGGAAAATTAACACGAGAACAAGCAAAAGAGGAATTAACAAAGTTAGGCGTAAAAATGCCGGAGAAAGGTAAGCGTGGAGACATGTTTGCTAACTTAGATGAACAGGCGAAAGAGAAAGCGAAGTCGATTTTAGAGCAAAAGAAATCTGGAAAATTAACGCATGAGCAAGCAAAAGAGGAATTAACAAAGCTAGGCGTGAAAATGCCGGAGAAAGGTAAACATGGAGACATGTTTGCTAACTTAGATGAACAGGCAAAAGAAAAAGCAAAGTCAATTTTAGAGCAAAAGAAATCTGGAAAATTAACGCATGAGCAAGCAAAAGAAGAATTAACAAAATTAGGTGTGAAACTTCCAGAGAAAGAGAAGCATGAAGACATCTTTGCAGGATTAGATGAAGCAACAAAAACAAAAGCAAAAGCGATTTTAGACAATGAAAAGAAACAATTAGAGGCATTGAATGTTGATTTACCGCACCATAAGTTTTTTATGAAAAAAGATGAGAAATAATTGAATGAAGTCGTATCTTTCGTGTGGGCAACCGAAAGGTACAGGTGTGAGGGGGCTTTCTTTTGAAAGACCTCCTTTTATTGTTGGCGTTTTTTGTTGGTAAATCGATATATTTGAAAAATCGCTGATATAATTTTTACAGCTACACTGCTCCAAAGATACGAGGGAATTAGAGAAATATTACAGCTTCTGTTATAATATAAGAAGATAAATATTTCCTATGTTATATAAAAAATATATTGATTTTTTCTAACAATTCAATATAATGAACAATAACTACAAAATTCGACATCAAGAAGTGATGATGAGGACACGATCAATTTTTTACGATTTCCAGAGAGGGAAGCCTTTGGCTGTGAGCTTCCTAATACGGAAAAATAGATTACCACCTCTGAACTGCAGCAGTGAACGAGCATCTAGTAATTGCTTGCCGGCAAAAACCGTTATTTAGACTTGAGAAATTGGTGAAGTGTATTACTTTACGAATTGAAACAAGGGTGGAACCACGAATACAACACTCGTCCCTTTTTTAGGGAGGAGTGTTTTTTTATTTCATTTTTGCATCACACTAGGATTGGAAGGAGGATACGCAGCATGCATCATGATGAGAAGAACAAAATTGGTTTAACAGTAGCACTTTCTATCGTAGTAGGAACGATTATTGGATCTGGTGTGTTTATGAAACCAGGGAGCGTATTAGATTACTCGGGGAGTTCTAATATGGCCATTCTTGCTTGGGTAATTGGTGGTCTGTTGACGCTAGCAAGTGGTTTAACAGTAGCTGAAATTGGAGCGCAAATCCCGAAAAATGGTGGGTTGTATACGTATTTAGAGGAGATTTACGGAAGTTTTTGGGGATATTTATCAGGTTGGATGCAAACAATTGTTTATGGACCTGCTATTATCGGAACATTAGGTTTATACTTTAGTTCTTTAATGATTAATTTTTTCTATTTAGATAAAGTGTGGAATTTACCAATCGCAATTGGAACGGTTGTGTTCCTTGGCGTTGTAAATAGCATGGGAACAAAATACGGAGGTATCGTTCAAACAATCACGACAATTGGGAAGATGATTCCGATTGTGTTAATTGTTGTGCTAGGTTTCTGGAAAGGGAATAGCGATATTTTTAACGTAGTTGTGCCGATATCGGAAAATCAAAGTATCGGTATGGCAATTTTAGCAACGTTATTTGCTTATGACGGCTGGATTTTACTTGCTTCGATTGGTGGAGAAATGAAGAATCCAACAAAGTTATTACCGAAAGCAATGACAGTAGGGATTTTAATCGTAACGGCTGCTTACGTATTAATTAACTTGGCATTATTAAATGTATTACCAGCAGCGAAAATTGTAGACCTTGGAGAAAATGCAACAGCGACAGCTGCAGGCATGTTACTTGGAGAATATGGCGGAAAAATTATTAGTATCGGTATTATCGTTTCTATTTTCGGCTGTTTAAATGGAAAGATTTTAACGTTCCCACGTATCCCAATGTCTATGGCAGAGCGTGGACAACTTCCATTTTCTAAGTTTATTGCAAAGGAAAGTCCGAGATTTAAAACACCAGCAAATGCGATTACTGTTGAAATCATTTTAGGAATTATTTTAATGATTATTAGTGATCCAAATAAGCTATCTGAGATTTCCGTATTCATTATTTATATTTTCTATGTAATGACGTTTATTGGTGTCTTTATTTTAAGAAAACGTAATAAGAATAAAGAGCGTGCATATAGTGTACCGTTATTCCCAATCGTACCAATCGTAGCGATTTTAGGTTCGTTATTTGTAATTGGTAGTGCGATTATTAACGATCCAGTAAGTTGTTTCTTATCGATTGGAATTGTATTTACGGGACTGCCGGTGTATTGGTACTTGAATAAGAAGAAAGAAACAGAATGATGAAAAGGTAGGCGTATTATACGCCTACCTTTTTTACTGTAAAAAAATTGTACTTGCTTCCACTTTCTATTTTGGTTACTATGATGGTAGTAACCAAAATAGAAAGCGTGGGGAAAGACTTGAATTTTCGTGTTTATATTTTAGCTATCGCGGCTTTTGTAGTCGGAACGGTTGAGCTAATTATAGGAGGAACGCTCGATTTAGTTGCCAATGATTTAGGAGTATCTATTAGTGCGGCTGGTCAGCTTATAACAATATTTTCGGTAGTATTTGCTTTGTCAGGTCCAGTTTTATTAGCTTTGACAGGGAAGTTTGAAAGAAAAACATTGTATGTTGGAGCATTATCGATTTTCTTAATCGGAAATATTATTTCGGCGTTTAGTGTGAATTACGGAATGCTGATGTTCTCAAGGGTTATTTGTGCGGCCAGTGGTTCATTAATTATTGCACTATCGGTAACACTTGCTTCTAGTGTAGTAGAACCGCATTTTCGTGCGCGTGCAATTGGAATCATTTTTATGGGAATTAGTGGATCACTTGTACTTGGAGTACCGCTTGGTCTTGTACTCGGAAATGCATACGGATGGCGTGCACCATTTGTATTAATTTCGGTATTAACAGTTATGGCAATTGCTTGTATTTCATTATTCTTAACGAAAGTACCACCGACATCGGTATTATCAATAAAAGAACAACTTGCTACTTTAAAAGATAAAAAAATTGTAAGTGCACAGTTAACATCATTTTTGTTTTTAACAGGGCATTTAACATTGTATGCATATTTAACACCGTTTTTAAAAGATGTCATGCATGTTGAAGCAAACTGGATTAGTGTGTTTTACTTTATTTTCGGAATCGCAGCAGTAATTGGTGGCGGATTCGGTGGCTGGCTTGCTGATAAATGGGGATCGAAGAAAAGTATTATTTCTATCATTATCGTATTTGCGTGTGCAATCTTCATACTGCCATTAATGACATTCTCATTCCCGCTCTTCATCATTATGATGGGACTTTGGAGTATGCTGAGCTGGGCGATTTCACCAGCGCAACAAAACTATTTAATTGAAATTGCACCAGAATCAGCTGGTATTCAGCAAAGTTTAAATAACTCTGCCCTTCACTTAGGGATTGCGCTCGGTTCAACAGTAGGCGGAGTTGTTATTGAAAAATCATCTGTTATATATAACGCTTGGGTAGGCGGTGGCTTTATTATATTAGCGCTGCTTTGTGCGATTTTCTCGATTACGAGAGGACGCTCTACTCAGTTCGTGAAAGAAGAATCTATCGTTTGATAGGTTCTTTTTTTATTTGTAAAAAATTGCAGGTTTTAGTAGGGAAATGGAGAAAAGGGTATATAGCGAGGTGATAGTATATGGATTATTCAATTATTGGTTTTATATTCACAGTATTGCCGTTATTTGTGGTTATCATTGTTTTTAGATGGGTTCGTTTCATCTATAAAAATTCAGAGAAACAGGTAGAGCAAAATGAGAAAATCATTGAGCTGTTGATGGAGATAAAGGAACAAAACGAAAAGGAGTCTAAGTGAAAAACTAGACTCCTTTTTATTATTTAATTAGTATCTTAATTTCATTAACAAACTCTTAATTTCCTCATCTTCCATAAAGAGGTCATGGTGTTTCTGGGTAATCTTTGCAAGTGCAACGTCATGATAGAAAAATTCTGTAAAGAACTTTACAAATGGTTGTGACATTGTTTTCATTGCTTGCCATGACTCTTGTTCTACGCCAGCAAATAAAATTTCACGATCGTCAACGATGAGTAGCAAGTAGCGCTCTAATGCATTAGGTTCTTCAGCTGGGATTAGAAAATGCATGTTTTCTAAGTCTGTTTCTACTTCTCCAACAATAAGGGATTCAATTTGAACACCTTGTTTTGCTTTTTGTTCTAGTAAAGGAAGATATTCTAAAAGAGTATCATTCCAAGCTGAAATACGGATTGATTCTTTTGCACTTTCAATGAGTTCCTTACTTTGAACTCGAATAGAAGATTGCATCTTTAAGCTCCACACACGGTCATCTGTAAATGATTTTTTTGATATATTTGTTTCCAGTTCTTTAATATTTGATTGGAATTCTGTCGTTAATTTTTCAATTGCTAGCTTTAGTGGTAATGCTGTATACAGTTTTTTCTTTTCTGAAACAGAATCCATTACCATTCCTTTATCGATTAGGCGTGCTAGCACTTCATATATTTTTGCTTTTGGAACACCTGAATGCTTCACAATCGTTGTAGCATCTAATGGTTCATTGCTTGATACGACAACTTCATAAGCTTGGCTTTCATATTGTGAGAAACCGAATTTTTGTAACATAGTTCCCTCCGAACGAATGAGATTATATTTTAAGGATAATGAACTATTTGTTTTTGCACAAGTGGTAGTCCGTTTTCTAATTGTATTAAGGTGAGAATTAATTTCAATTTTTTAATTTTATCTATTATACTTAATATAATGATTAATAAGATTTTAATTTAATGCGAAGGGGATGCTGGGGGGAAGATGTTAAGAAGTTTACGTTTAAAAATTGCGGTAGTGTTTTCAGTTCTTATTTCTATGATGTTCGTAATATTGGGTACAGCTGTGTATCAATTACAGAAAGAAAAGGAAGTGCGTTCCTTAGACGAATATTCTCAAAATGCGATGGATCTTGTGACAGAGCAACTTACGACATTTGTTCAAAGAACGGATGAAGATATGGGGTATTACGCGAACAGTGAGATGATTCGTAATATGCTTCAAGGTGGGGTTACTCCAGAAGAGGAAGCGTTTTTAACGAAAGAGTTTGCAGAGTATAAAAAGAATCATCCTGGTATTTTAGATTTATATATTGGTACGAAAGATAAAAAAACATTAAGTGCCAATCTTGCTGAAGGTGGGCAAGTGCCAGAAGGATACGATCCAACGACAAGACCATGGTATAAAGATTCAGAGGCTGATGTAAAAAAGGTCCACTGGGGACAACCTTCTTATGAAATTGCAACAGGAAAGTTAAGTGTAGGTGTTTCTAAAGCAATTACAGCTCAAGATGGATCTGTATTAGGCGTTGTTGCGATGGATGTATCGCTTGGGACGATTCAGAAGTTGCTTCACAATATTCAATACAATAATGACGGAGAAATGTTTATTATAAATGATAAAAATATGGCTCTTGTTTATCCAGAAAAGATAGGGAAAGATGTTTCTAAAGAGCCACTTATAAAGAGCTTAAATAAAGAGGTAACAAAATATGCGGTCACTACAATAAAAAGTGAAGATGTAGTTGTTTATAGTCAATCATTTGATACGATGAAATGGACGATAGGAATCTTTTATCCGAAAGAAACGATCGATGGGCTATTAAATAGTACGAGAAATACAGTTATTATAATGGCATGTATTAGTTTATTAGTTGGAATCGTAGCTTCCTACTTGTTCTCAAGAAGATTAGCAAGACCACTGCAACTATTAAAGAATCACGTGCAAAAAGTAGCAGAAGGCGATTTAACGTTGCGAATGAAAGTGACAAGTAAAGATGAAGTTGGAGAGTTGACTAAGCACTTTAATGATATGGTTGAACAAATGAATGAAATGGTAAGTAAAATTAAAAACAGCGTATCAACGGTGCAACAATCAACGAATAGTTTACATTACTTAACGAATGAAACAGTAGCGGCTAGTAGAGAAGTTTCAGGAGCAATGGATGATGTGAGTGGAGGAGCCTCTACTCTTGCGAATGGTGTGGATGAAGTTTCAGCTCAGCTCGAGAATATGGCGGAGTCAGTGGAACAAATGAATAGCTCCGTTGGTGAAATAAAAGGAGTGGCTGGCAAAGCGGAAGAGGCATCTAAGCAAGGATTAAATACAATGAGGAATTTAATCCGTACGAGGGGACAATCATCTTCGATTGTTGTTCATACAGAAGAAGCATCGGATAAGTTAGAACAAAGAGTTGGATCGATTCAAAATGTTGTTGAGCTTATAAAAGGCATTTCGGATCAAACAAATTTACTTGCTTTAAATGCATCGATTGAAGCTGCCCGTGCAGGGGAGCAAGGTAAGGGATTTGCGGTTGTTGCTGAAGAGGTTCGGAAATTAGCGGAACAATCAAAAGAGGCAACCGGAGAAATCACAACGATGATTGGTGATGTACAATTAGAAGTAAAAAGGGTTGTAGAAGTTGTAAGTAAATTGAAAGACATTGCAGATGTGCAAAATAAAGTGACGACAGAGGCGGAAATGGAGTTCCGCACAATTATGTCAGTCGTAAATACGATTAGTACTTCAGTTGAAAAAATTGTAGAAGAGGTACATAACATAGGTTACGAGCAAGGGGAAATTACAGCGGTAATGCATACAATTGCTGGTACGAGTCAAGAAAGTGCAGCTGTTTCTGAAGAGGTACATGCTGCAACGGAATCACAGGTGAATCATTTAGAAAAGGTAGCTCACACGATGGAAAGTTTGACAGAACATATGAGAGATTTAGAAAGATTAGTCGAGCAGTTTAAAGTGGAAGAGTAACATATTAGTAAAATGATGAGGATTTCGGTAAAATAGACAATGGATATATAAGAAACGATTATAGGAGGAAGACTACTATGGCAATTGTTGATGTATCGATTATTCCAGTAGGAACAGGTAATCCAAGTGTTAGTGAATATGTAGCAGAAGTACAAAAGGTGCTAGAGAAAAATGCGGATCGCGTGAAGTATCAATTAACACCGATGAATACAATTATTGAAGGAGATCTTCCTGTCATTCTAGAAGTAATTCAACAAATGCATGAAGTTCCATATACGAAAGGTGCACAGCGTGTTGCAACAACAATTCGTATTGATGATCGTCGTGATAAAGTAAGCACAATGGAGAAAAAATTAAACTCTGTTCGATCAAAATTATAAAGAAAAGCAGCGATTTTCGCTGCTTTTTTCATATAGGAGGTAAATAAGATGAGTGAAAAGTTTAACGAACAATTTGACGGGTTGTTAGAGAAATACACGGAACTGTTACTTGGAGAGAGCAATGAAGAGAGAAAAGAACAGGTACAGAAGTGGGCACTTTATTCTTACATAGCGAAGACGATGCCAGCTTTAGTGAAGCATTGGAATGAGACGTATCCCGATGCGAAAGAAGAGATGGTGCAGTTAATTACGGATATTAAAAGGCTGAATGAAGAGAAGCGAAATGAGCAATAAAAAAACTTGAGGGAAATATAATCGTAAGTTTTCTGTATTAATATCCTTATATAAT
Source organism: Bacillus sp. EKM501B (assembly GCF_011800505.1). Taxonomy (NCBI): domain Bacteria; kingdom Bacillati; phylum Bacillota; class Bacilli; order Caryophanales; family Bacillaceae; genus Bacillus; species Bacillus sp. EKM501B. Next base: position 245,112 of record NZ_JAALFZ010000003.1, read on the forward strand.
TTACATGGAATATTAAGGGTTTTATAGGCATGTCGAATATTTTCGACATGCCTATTTTATGCCTAGTAAACTCCATTTTTCTAAATGTCGAAAAATATTTCAGTTATATTTATAAGCGGAAATATAGGGTTTTAAATGTTTTTATAGTATTTTATAAATTATCTAAATAATTATTTGTATCCAATAATTTTAAACAGTGATATAATTTTGAAGAGGGGTAAAAAACAGATAAATCAAGTCATAGGGGTGAATTACATGGAACAATTAATGCGAAATTCGTTTCTTTTCTTATCTAAAAATAAAGCGCTAACAAAACTGGCTAAAAAGTACGGTTTACGCTTTGGTGCAGGTCGCTTTGTCGCAGGGGAGACAATTGAATTAGCGACAGCAGCTATCAAACAATTGAACAAGCAAGGACTTTGTGTAACAATCGATTATTTAGGGGAATTCGTTGATAATGAAGCGGAAGCAAATGAAATGGCTAACCAATCGATTGAAGCAATCCGTGCAATTGGAAGAGAAGGTCTTGATTCGCAGCTTTCTTTAAAGATGACTTCTATGGGATTAGATATCTCTGATGAAATCGTAATGAACAATATGCGCCGTATTTTAGAAGCGGCGAAAGAAAATGGTGTGTTCGTTACCATTGATATGGAAGACTATACACGCTGTGGTAAAACAATTGATATCTTTAAACAATTAAAATCTGAATACGATAATATTGGTACTGTTATTCAAGCTTACCTATATCGTACAGAAAAAGATATTGAAGATTTAAATGCTTATAATCCTAATTTACGTCTTGTAAAAGGTGCTTATAAAGAACCTGAAGAAGTGGCATTCCCAGACAAGAAAGATGTAGATGACAATTATAAAAAAATTATTAAAATGCACTTATTAAATGGAAATTATACTGCAATTGCTTCACATGACGAAGCGATTATTGAATATACAAAAAAACTTGCTGAAGAACACAACATTCCAAGGGATCAATTTGAATTCCAAATGTTATATGGTATTCGTAATGAGCGTCAACTTGAGCTAGTAAAAGAAGGCTACAAAATGCGAGTTTACGTACCTTATGGAAACGACTGGTATGGATATTTCATGCGTCGTCTAGCAGAGCGTCCAGCAAACGTTGCGTTCGTATTAAAAGGTATGGTTAAAAAATAACCAAGGAGAAAATACTCCTTGGTTATTTTAATTGCTGAAATGCATAATGTGCCATTTTCTTCGTATCAGGATACAGTTGCTTGCGGGTAGAAGATAATACAACATTAATGACACGTTTACCGTCTTTTTCATCCACTGTTACGACTGTATATTTGCCAAGTGCTGATAGACCGCTTTTACTTCCAATCGCATATGGATCGTCATATAGTTCTTCTCGTCCGTAGTTTGCGATGTTTGGAGAGCGTTCTGAAGTATGTAGAGTTGTACGTGTTGAATTCATATATTCTAAAACAACTGGATACTTTAATGCTTCTTTCGTAATAATAGCAATGTCATATGGCGATACTTTATTTCCAAGTGCATCAGCACCACTTGCGTTTTTGAAAGTCGCATGCTTTGTACCAAGTTCCTTCGCTCTAGCATTCATCATTTTCACAAATTCATTTTTTGATCCTGCAATATGTTCTGCAATTGATTCAGCTATTGGATCTGCACTAATGATAAGCATAAGTTTTAATGCCTCATCACGCTTTAATTTTTCTCCAGCACGAAGTTTAATTTTCTTGCTTTGACTTTCTGTTTTAATTGCGTTTTCTGTAACCGTAATTTCTTCATCTTCTTTTACATTCTCTAGTAAAAGAAGGGTTGTCATCATTTTGGCTATACTAGCCGGATAAGAGCGTTCGTCTTCGCGTTTCCCATACAAAATTTCACCTGTGTTTGCATCGATTGTAACCCCATATTGCCCAGTAATGTTGGGTTGATCAGCTCTTACAGCTTGTTGTCTTTGTGCATAAGAGAAGAAAATCATCCCTGTAAATAGTGTGGCAATCATTACAATCATAACTATTGTTCGTTTCATTATAATTCCCTCATTTGTTACAAATAAATTGGGCAGAAAAAGCAGCCATTAATCATTATGCCACGTTCTCTGCCCAAAAATATAGCGTTATTTTTCGCCCATATTATGCTTTTTATATTGTTGGTTATTACCTTGACGTCCTTTTTCCACGCCGTGGTTATGCGGACCTGCGTTTCCAGTTACACTAGCTGCACTAATTCCAGCCTTTGAAGGGTTCTTCTTAAGTTTTGCCATATATATTCCTCCAGTTTCGTCAGATTATAAAAAGGGAAAGTGTATTTTAGTGAAGAAAATACATATATAGCATGGCCAAATGAAAGAAAAATATTTATTTCAGAAAATTTTATCAATAAATATATTGCGAAAATTTAAACAGTATCATATATTTATTAGTAGAGGCTCACTCATTGATTGCGACTTATGTCGAAAAATTGAATGAGCATTCATTCAAGAATAGGGGGAGAATTGGATGTTCCAAATTAAAAAGGCTGCTGTTCTAGGTTCAGGCGTAATGGGTTCGGGAATTGCGGCACACTTAGCTAATATTGGTATTCCGACATTATTGCTTGATATTGTACCACCTGCGCTTACGAAAGAAGAAGAAGCGAAGGGACTTACATTAGAACATAAAAGTGTGAGAAATCGTTTTAGTAATACGGCTGTGCAAAAACTATTAAAGCAAAAACCAGCTCCTCTGACAGTGAAAGGAAATCTAGCACTGATTGAAGCAGGTAACTTAGAAGATGATCTTGAGCGTCTAGCTGATGTAGATTGGATTATTGAAGTAGTAGTTGAAAACTTAGATATTAAAAAGAAATTATTTGAAAAAGTAGACGCTGTTCGTAAACCGGGCTCAATTGTAAGCTCGAATACGTCAGGCATTTCAGTTGAAAAAATGGCAGAAGGTCGTTCAGACGACTTCCAGAAACACTTCTTAGGCACACACTTTTTTAACCCACCACGATATTTAAAACTTCTAGAGGTAATACCGACGAAAGAAACAGATCCACAAGTATTAAGCTTCATGAAACTATTTGGCGAAGACGTTCTTGGAAAAGGCGTTGTTATCGCAAAAGATACACCAAACTTTATTGGAAACCGCATCGGTACGTACGGTTTACTTGTTACTCTTCAAGAGATGGTAAAACGCGGCTATAGCATTGGGGAAGTTGATTCTGTAACAGGCCCACTTATTGGTCGTCCGAAGAGCGCAACGTTCCGCACATTAGATGTTGTCGGTTTAGATACATTCGTACACGTTGCAAATAACGTATATGAAAATGTGCAAGAAGAAGAGCGTGATGTATTTAAAGTACCAGCCTTCATGCATGACATGCTTGAGAAAAAATGGCTTGGAAGCAAAACAGGTCAAGGCTTCTTCTTAAAACAAGGAAAAGAAATTTTAGAACTAAATCCTGAAACGATGGAATATGAAGCGCGTAAAAAATTAAAAGCTGCATCCGTAGAGTTAAGTAAACAAGAAAAAGGATTAGCGAATAAATTGAAAGCGCTTGTATACGCAAAAGACCGCGCAGGAGAGTTATTATGGAACATCATTACACCAACTCTTTTATACTCTGCAAAACTGCATAAAGAAATTGCTGACGATATCGTTGCAATTGACCAAGCGATGAAGTGGGGCTTCGGCTGGGAGCAAGGACCGTTTGAAGTTTGGGATGCAATCGGCGTTGAAAAATCCGTTCAAAAGATGGAAGAAAACGGCGTAGTCGTTCCTACTTGGGTGAAAGAAATGTTAGAGAAAGGTTTCACTACTTTCTATAAACATGATAACGGCGATAGCTACTATTACGATAATGGCGAATATAAGCTAATCGAACGTAATAAAAAAGCAATTTCTCTTAAGCAATTAAAAGCGAAAAATGGTGTATTAAAGAAAAATAGCGGAGCGAGCTTAATTGATTTAGGCGACGGCATCCTTTGCTTAGAGTTCCATTCGAAGAGTAATGCAATCGGTATGGATATTACGCAAATGATTAACTACGCTGTTGATGAAGTAGAAAAGAATTATAAAGGTCTTGTTATCGGTAACCAATCGAAGAACTTCTGCGTTGGTGCGAACCTAGCAATGATCTTAATGGAAGCACAAGACGACAACTACTTTGAAATTGAGTGGGTTGTGAAAAACTTCCAAGATGCAATGACGAAAATTAAGTACTCTTCTAAGCCAGTTGTAGCAGCACCATACGGTATGACGCTTGGCGGAGGTACAGAAGTTTGCTTACCAGCAGCGAGCATTCAAGCTTCTAGTGAAACGTATATGGGCTTAGTAGAAGTTGGTGTTGGCTTAATCCCTGGCGGAGGCGGTAATAAAGAGCTATACATTAAACACTTAAACAAAATGGCAAACGGTGTAGAGTTTGATCTGCAAAAAGTTGCAAATAAAGTGTTCGAAACAGTCGCAATGGCGAAAGTTTCAACTTCAGGACAAGAAGCAGTTTCTCATAACTTCTTAGGTGATAAAGATGGTATTAGTGTGAATGGTGATCACTTACTATACGATGCGAAACAGAAAGCACTTGCTTTATATGAAGCTGGTTATAAAGCGCCGATCCGTAAAAAGATACCAGTTGTTGGGGAAACAGGATATGCAACTCTTGCACTTGGTGCTGAAGCAATGCATTTATCTGGTTATATTTCAGAGTACGATCTTCACATTGCTAAGAAACTTGCATATGTCATTGCGGGCGGAAAAGTGCCGTACGGAACAGAAGTTGATGAGCAATATTTATTAGATGTAGAACGTGAAGCATTTATTAGCTTAGTAAGTGAGATGAAATCACAAGCAAGAATGCAGCACATGCTTGTAAAAGGAAAGCCATTACGTAACTAATAACGAGGGGAGATATCGTTCATGAGAGAAGCTGTCATTGTTGCGGGAGCAAGAACACCAATTGGAAAAGCAAAGAGGGGTTCATTAAAAACAGTTCGTCCTGACGATCTAGGGGCGTTAGTAGTAAAGGAAACGTTAAAGCGTGCAAATTATGAAGGACCAATCGATGATTTAATTTTCGGTTGTGCGATGCCAGAAGCAGAGCAAGGTTTAAATATGGCTCGTAATATCGGCGGATTAGCAGGACTTTCTTACGATGTTCCAGCTATTACGATTAACCGTTACTGTTCTTCAGGTTTACAAAGTATCGCTTACGGAGCTGAGCGTATTATGCTTGGTCACTCTGAAGCTGTATTATCAGGCGGAGCAGAATCAATGAGTTTAGTTCCAATGATGGGACACGTTGTTCGTCCGAATAGTCGCCTTGTAGAAGCGGCTCCAGAATATTATATGGGTATGGGACATACAGCAGAGCAAGTTGCTGTGAAATATGGAATTTCTCGTGAAGAGCAAGATGCATTTGCAGTAAGAAGTCATCAACGTGCTGCGAAAGCATTAGCTGCAGGAAACTTTGCTGATGAAACAGTACCTGTAGATGTGACGTTACGCTCGGTTGGATCAAACAATAAACTTCAAGAAGAAACGATCACTTTCGCACAAGACGAAGGTGTAAGAGCAGAGACGACACTAGACATTTTAGGAAAATTACGTCCAGCATTTAACGTTCGCGGTTCTGTAACGGCTGGTAACTCTTCACAAATGAGTGATGGTGCAGCATCTGTATTATTAATGGATCGCGAAAAAGCAGTGAGCGATGGCATGAAGCCACTTGCGAAATTCCGTTCATTTGCAGTAGCTGGCGTACCACCAGAAGTAATGGGAATCGGCCCAATCGCTGCAATTCCAAAAGCGTTAAAACTAGCTGGCTTAGAGTTATCTGATATTGGCTTATTCGAACTAAATGAAGCATTTGCTTCTCAATCGATCCAAGTTATTCGTGAACTTGGTTTAGATGAAGAAAAAGTAAACGTAAACGGTGGTGCAATCGCACTTGGACATCCACTTGGCTGTACAGGAGCAAAACTAACACTATCTCTTATTCACGAGATGAAACGTCGCAACGAACAATTCGGTATCGTAACAATGTGTATCGGCGGCGGAATGGGAGCAGCGGGAGTATTTGAATTACTTTAAAAAGTGCAGGTGGCTCGTTTAGAACAGGAGGGCGTTGGAAGCCTTGACGAAGAGGCGCTTTTTGCCTCACAGGAAGGGGTGAAACGACCGACTGTTTTAGCCACTGGAACTTGATTATGAAAAAAAGTGGAAGCGGCTCGTTCAGAATGTGAGGGGGATGGAGCTTCAGACGTAGAGGCGTTCTTTGCCTCGCAGGAAGAAGCGAAGCCACCGAACATTCTAGCCGCTGGAACTGGATTATAAAAAAAAAATGGAAGCAACAAAGGTTTATAAAAAAAGGGAGAGCTAGCTTCTTTCAAAAAGAGAGAAGCGGCTCATGAAAATATGAAGGAGGAAATTTTCATGGAAAAAACAGTAGGAAATGCGGTTAAAGGCGGTAGCTTTTTAGTAGATGAGATTACGATTGATCAAGTGTTTACGCCAGAAGATTTTTCATCTGAGCATAAAATGATTGCTAAAACGACAGAGGACTTTATCGTAAATGAAGTTCTTCCAGAGCTTGAATATTTAGAGCAACATGAGTTTGATCGTTCAGTTCGTCTTTTAAAAGAAGCTGGAGAACTTGGTTTATTAGGCGCTGACGTACCAGAAGAGTACGGCGGAATTGGTCTTGATAAAGTAAGCTCAGCGTTAATCGCAGAGAAATTCTCTCGCGCTGGTGGTTTTGCAATTACTCACGGTGCTCACGTAGGTATCGGATCTTTACCAATCGTATTATTCGGTAACGAAGAGCAAAAGAAAAAGTATTTACCATTACTTGCAACTGGTGAAAAATTAGCTGCATACGCATTAACAGAGCCAGGTTCAGGATCTGACGCATTAGGCGCAAAAACAACTGCACGTTTAAATGCAGAAGGTACACATTATGTATTAAACGGTGAAAAACAGTGGATTACAAACTCTGCATTCGCTGACGTATTCGTTGTATATGCAAAAATCGATGGAGAGCACTTCTCAGCATTTATCGTAGAGAAAGACTACGCTGGCGTATCTACAAGCCCAGAAGAAAAGAAAATGGGTATTAAATGTTCTTCAACTCGTACGTTAATTTTAGAAGATGCGTTAGTACCGAAAGAAAACTTACTTGGTGAAATCGGTAAAGGTCATATTATCGCATTCAACATTTTAAATATCGGTCGTTATAAATTAGGTGTTGGTACAGTTGGATCTGCGAAACGTGCAGTAGAAATTTCAGCACAATATGCAAACCAACGTCAACAGTTCAAACAACCAATCGCTCGCTTCCCATTAATTCAAGAGAAACTTGCGAATATGGCAGCAAAAACATATGCAGCTGAAAGCTCTGTATATCGTACAGTAGGTTTATTCGAAAGCCGCATGAGCACATTATCTGAAGAAGAAGTAAAAGATGGTAAAGCAGTAGCAGCTTCTATCGCTGAATATGCAATCGAGTGCTCTTTAAACAAAGTATTTGGTTCTGAAGTATTAGACTATACAGTTGATGAAGGTGTTCAAATTCACGGTGGTTACGGATTTATGGCAGAATACGAGATTGAAAGAATGTACCGTGATTCTCGTATTAACCGTATTTTCGAAGGAACGAACGAAATTAACCGCCTAATCGTACCAGGTACGTTCTTACGTAAAGCGATGAAAGGTGAATTACCACTTCTTCAAAAAGCACAAAAATTACAAGAAGAGTTAATGATGATGATGCCAGAAGAAGTAGGCGATGAGCCATTAGCACTTCAAAAGTATTTAGTAACTAATGCGAAGAAAATCGGCTTAATGGTAGCTGGATTAGCGGCTCAAAAATATGGTAAAGCATTAGATAAAGAGCAAGAAATTCTTGTAAATATCGCTGACATCGTAAGCAATCTATACGCAATGGAATCAGCTGTTCTTCGTACAGAAAAAGCGATCAAAACAACTGGTCTTGAAAAGAATAAACAAAAAGTGTTATACACTGAAGTATTCTGCCAAGAAGCATTTAACGAAATCGAAGCAGATGCGAAAGAAACACTTATCGCAGTTGAAAACGGCGACATGCTGCGCATGATGTTATCATCATTACGTAAATTAACTCGCCACACACCACTTAACGTAATTCCGAAGAAACGTGAAATCGCTGCGAAAATTTTAGAAGATGAGCGTTACACAGTTTAATATCTTTAAAGAACAGTAGTCGTTTATACGGCTACTGTTCTTTTTTTTGAAAAAAAGAAATTTTTTAGTGACACAAAACTAATGCCATTAGTATAATAAAACTAATGGTATTAGTTTTCGTGAAAAGGGAGATGGGACTATGAGGATGATACATGAAAAAACGTTATATCAATTGTCATTTTTGCCAAGAGCGTTTCCTGTAAATTGTTACTTTGTAGAGGAAGAAGATGGTTTAACTTTAATTGATGCGGCTTTGCCATATAGCGCAAAAGGTATTTTACAGGCGGCTGAGAAAATAGGAAAACCAATTACTAAAATTGTATTAACACATGCGCATGATGATCACATCGGTGCATTAGACGCATTAAAGGAAGTACTTCCTCATGTTCCAGTCTATATTTCTAAGCGGGACGCAAAGCTGTTAGAAGGAGATACGACGTTACAAAAGGATGAACCGAATATACCGATAAAAGGCGGTGTACCTAAAAAAGTAAAAACGGTACCTGATGTTTTATTAGAAGATGGCGACCGAGTTGGATCGCTTCTTGCAATTATGACACCGGGACATACACCAGGATCCATGTCGTTTCTTGATGTACGGAATAAAGCTCTTATTGTTGGGGATGCATTCCAAACAAGAGGAGGTATGGCTGTTTCGGGACAAATGAAATTTTGGTTTCCGTTTCCTGCGATGGCAACGTGGAGCAAAGAAATATCATTACAAAGTGCAGAGAAGTTAAGCGAATATGAGCCTTCCTTACTTGCGGCAGGGCATGGGGAAATGATAAAGAATCCAGGGACTGTCATAGAGCTTGCTATTAAGGAAGCGAAACGGAATATAGAAAGTAAGAAAGAGGGTTAATTTATGTCACCGAGAATCGGACTTACATTACAGAAAATTGTAGAAACAGCTGCAGAAATTGCAGATACAAATGGAATACAAGAAGTAACGTTAGCTTCATTAGCGCAAAGGTTAGGGATACGTTCGCCCTCACTATATAATTATGTAAAAGGGTTACAAGATGTACGGAAAAATCTTGGTATTTACGGAATAAAACAGCTGCATAACAAACTGGAAGAAGCGGCCGAGGATAAACGTATGGATGAAGCAATTCATGCATTAGGAGAAGCGTATGTAGCATTTGTCCGAAAACATCCTGGACTATATGAAGCAACTTTTTTACGAGATGAAGAAGTAAGAAAAGCAGGTGACGGAATTGTAAAGCTTTGTCTTCAAGTATTACAACAGTATGGCTTAGAAGGAGAGAATGCACTTCATGCGACACGCGGATTCAGAAGTATTTGTCATGGATTTGCTTCGATTGAACAGCAAGGCGGATTTGGTTTGCCGTTAGATCTAGATATAAGTTTACATGTATTATTGGAAACGTTTATTAAAGGGTTACGTGAATAAGAAGCAAGGTAAACAAAAACCTTAGAAGTGATTCTAAGGTTTTTTAGTGCATATGATTCGAAAAGAATGGTAGGCTTTTTCTTATGAAATGATATTATTTTGCAGGTTTGAAAAATGTATATATCGCTAAGGAAAAGCAAACGAAACTGAATACGATGGGGTCTTGATAGGGACTAGGCTCAGAGCCCTTCTGGATTTCTGTAAGGAAGTCATGTGTTTTCATGTTCATTGCTCCTTTATATAAGAATACTTTTAATGAAGCTAATACTTACTAATAGAGTTGCACTAATAAACAATTATAAAAATGTAGTGTTACGATTTTTATAATTGTTAAGTGCTATAAATAGAAAACAAATGAGAAATAACATATGTAAAGGTATAGAAGTGAATATTGGTTTTAAATTTAATATATCAATCAACAGTTTTACATAGAAGCTTGCGTAAATGATAAAGAAGATAACTTTAACATATTTTTGCATGAGCATGCCTTCCTACCATGGTTTGTTTGAGGATTATACTGTTATTATAAGGTTAGCTTTTGAATATTTGTATTTTTCTGTAACTATAACATTTTTTTGTATTTATAAATAGATGTGATTGATTTGAAATGTAAGAAAGCTTTTTCATGAATACGATTTAAAAAGAACAGAATACTAAAGGAGAATGAAAGAAGAAAGGTAGGAGTATTCCATGCAAAATTTAACAGAGCTTGAAGTAGAAAATTTACGTCATTTGATCGGTGGACACGCAACAATTATTAACAAGTTGGAACAGTATGCACAGACGTGTACAGATCCACAATTGAAACAAATGTTACAAAAGGATGCGCAAGATGCACGAAATACGAAGCAACAATTAATGACTTTCCTAGGATAGGAGGAAGCGGAACATGAATGAAAAAGATATGGTAAATGATTATTTAGCAGGATTAAATGCAAGTTTAACAAGTTATGCAAATTATATTGCTCAGTCTGATAATGAACAGTTACACCAAACGTTAATTCAAATTCGTAATCAAGATGAAATGCGCCAACGTAATATGTATGAGTACGCAAAGCAAAAAAGTTATTACAAACCGGCAGCACCTGCGAATCCGATGATTGTGCAGCAATTAAAAAGTCAATTAAGTGCGGAATAACAGGAAAAAGAAGACGAGCGAATTTATTCGCTCGTCTTCTTTTTTATATGTCAATAAATACATAATAAATATTTTTCCAATTGTAACAAATATGACGAAAATGGAATATAACAATTCACAAAAAGGACAAATGCTTTGTTCAATATTTCACAAAGTATCCATGGTTTCTATCGTGATAAACTCTATAATTAGGAGTGTAAAGAGCAAAAGAAATAGATTATATGATCAATTAGGAGAGATTGCTATGAAAAGACATACAAGAAAAATTGCAATTATCGGTACTGGATTAGTTGGATCAAGTTGTGCGTATTCCATTGTAAATCAAGGGATTTGTGAAGAGCTATTATTAATTGATATAAATCATGAACGTGCAGTTGGGGAAGCGATGGATTTATCACATTGCATTAACTTTACAAATACAAGAACAAAAGTATATGCAGGAAGCTATGAAGACTGCAAAGATATGGACATCGTTATTATTACAGCAGGGCCAGCACCAAAACCTGGACAAAGTCGCTTAGATACTTTAGGAGCGAGTGCGAAGATTATGGAAAGTGTTGTTGGCGGCGTAATGGAAAGTGGATTTGATGGTATTTTCTTACTTGCATCGAACCCAGTTGATATTATTACATATGAAGTGTGGAAATTATCTGGATTACCTAGAAATCGCGTAATCGGTACAGGTACATCATTAGATTCTTCTCGCTTAAGAACAATTTTATCTGAAATGTTACATGTAGACCCTCGTAGTATTCATGGGTATTCATTAGGAGAACATGGTGATTCTCAAATGGTTGCTTGGTCTCACGTAACTGTTGGTGGAAAGCCAATTCTGCAAATTTTAGAAGAACAAAAAGAACGATTTGGTAAAATAGATTTAGATGAAATTGTTGAGAAGACTGCAAAAGCTGGTTGGGAAATTTATAAACGTAAAGGAACTACTTATTACGGAATTGGAAATTCTCTAGCATATATTGCGAGTTCCATCTTTAATGATGATCACCGTGTCATTGCTGTATCAGCCATTTTAGATGGTGAGTATGGTGAATATGATATTTGTACAGGAGTACCAGCTATTATTACTAGAGACGGTATAAGAGAAGTTGTAGAACTCAATTTAACAGAGGATGAAGAATCTCGATTCGCAAAATCAAACGATATTTTACGTGATTATATGAAAACAATTGGTTACTAACTTATAGAAGAAGGTGAAACAAATGAAGGAATATATAATGTCTCGTGTATTTAAAGCATCTGCTGGAATCGCACAAGGTATTTTCGTATCCCTCGGAATTGGTTTACTGATCGAAAATATAGGAAGAATTGTTGATATACCATTACTTATTACAATCGGAGTTGTTGCAAAATCACTAATGGCACCGGCAATTGGTGCCGGAATTGCTTTTATGCTCGGTGCAAACGGTCTTGTAATCTTCTCAGCGATGGTAGCCGGAGCAATTGGTGCCGGATCCATTTCAATTACTGAAGCTGGTCTAATTATTAAAACAGGTGAGCCAATCGGTGCATTATTAACAGCAACTTTAGCTGTATATATTGGTAAACGTTTAAGTGGAAAAACTGCGTTAGATATGATGCTCGTTCCATTTGCGGCCATATTAGGTTCTGGTTTAGTTGGTATTTGGTTATCTCATAATATTACTCCTGTTTTAAATACAGTTGGAGCGTTTATTAAAGATAGCTCAGCTGGTAGCCCATTCATCGCTTCTATCGTCATTGCAGTAGTTTGGGGGCTATTACTTATCTCTCCAGCTTCATCAGCTGCGTTAGCAATTGCACTTAGCTTAGACGGTGTTGCAGGTGGTGCTGCTCTTGCCGGATGCGTCGCTCAGTTTATCGGATTCTCTGTCATCTCAGCGAAAGAAAATAATTTAGGTGGCATATTAGCTCAAGCACTTTGTACTCCGAAAGTACAGTTACCAAATATCACTAAAAATCCAATGATTCTCGTCCCAACTGTCGTTGCCAGTGCTATAGTCGGTCCAGTATCCGCATTAATTTTCCAACTGGAAGCAGGAAAGGAAATTGCAGGTCTTGGATTAAGTTCTCTTATCGCACCAATTAATTTAATTTCCAGCCAAGGATGGGAAGTTCTCCCGGCGATGGTAATTACTTATATCGTCATTCCAGTAGCTGTTTCTTATATACTTTACATTGCTCTTAAAAAAGCAGGTCGTATTCACTCTGGTGATATGACTGTACCGCAATCTTAAGTTGAAAATCTCCTTAATAATATATAAAAGCAGACTGAGAAGCCACAGTCTGCTTTTTTGTCATGCTACATTCTATGATTTTGTTTTACTGGAACTCTTATTGGTTCTTTGGCCAATAAGAGCTGAACGCCGAAGTAAAGTATACTTGCAAGCGTCATTCCAGAAATGGCATCTACAAAGGCATGCTGCTTCGTAAATAGCGTTGATAAAATAATAAGTGTACCGAAGAAAGTAAGGATGTAATATTCAAAAGCATGCTGTTCTCTACGCTTAAAGGCAGCTAACATAATTACAAATGTAGTAAGAACGTGAATGCTAGGGAAACAGTTTACTGGCTGGTCGATACTATAAATATAGCGAACTAGTTCAGAAAATACATCTGTTCCAACGACAGTCGGACGCGGTACAGTTGTTTGCCAAAAATAATAAATAGAAAAACAAGCAAGCTTTCCAAAAATAACACTACTTAAAGTGACATAATATTGCTTTCGGTCAGCAAAGCAGTAATAAATAAGTGCGCCGTATAAGTATGGAAACCAAAGTAAATAAGGAATAATAAATGCTTTTACAAATGGAATCCAATCATCTACTACAGTTGTAACGTCTACTGCGTGAACAGTCGATTTATTTAATACGTCGTAAAGGGGACTTACGAGCACGAGTAGAAGTATATAACTTAACGGAAGAAAAGATGAAAGTTTAAATTTCTTCATGTTGATCTCCTATGTTTAGTAATGTAAGTAAATTCAATTGATTATAATATAGAAACGTGAATTGGGCTATCGATTTTACTTACATTTTCTTGAATTAACCTTACGTTTTTGTCACTTGACTAAAAAGAAGGAGAGGGTGCTAAATGAAGCGTTTATCGTATTTCTTATTTTTTATATTGATATGCCTAGTAGGTGCTGGGTGTGCAAAGGATAAAGCAGGAGAGAAATTAGAATATAACGGAAGAGCACTCGTAATTGGAGTTGTTGGAGAAAAGCCGAAAGATACGTTTAGGAATGTAAAGTTTGAAGAAATGAAGTTAGAGGAACTGGAAAAGAAATCTAAGGAAGTGGATGGTTTTCTAATAATGAAAGATCACTTTCAAGAAGCCTCAACAGAGCAGTATAAAAATGTATTTTCATCGCTAAAGAAACCAGTGTTTTTTATCGGTTTACAAGATAAATCATATTCAATTTTTATTACAAAAGGAATAGAGTATAACAGTGCACGAAAAGATGTAAATGCTATGTATACGCAAGGCTTTGCAAATATCGGAAGTGGTGAAGGGCAACAATGGGCAATTGGTTTATCTAATGGTGGAAATACAGAAGAAAGTATTCATAATATGTATATCGTCGTATTTCAAACCATCGCAGATTATTTGAATAGATGATGAGGGAGCCTGTAAACGAGGCTTCTTATTTTTTTAATCAAACGTTTGTTTAAGCTGTATGTTCGGTAGGAAGAAACTGATGTAACTCAATGGTTAAGAAAGAAAAATGGAGAATTAATCAAACGTTTGTTTAAGCTGTATGTTCGGTAGGAAGAAACTCCTGTAGTTCAAAGGTTAAGAAAGAAAAATGGAGAATTAATCAAACGCTTGTTTAAGATATATGTTTGGTGCAGAATCTAAAAAATTTATATATTTATTTTTTTCTTAACAAATGGCGGAAAAATAAGAAAAATTCGCAGGATTATTAAAAATTATCACGAAATAAGTAAAAGTTTAGCGAATAATGGTTTGAAATAATAAAACGTTTTCTATATGATAAAGGTAAAGGTTAGTAAAAAAGTAGGTGAATTTATGACAGTAACATTTTATTCATATCCAAAGTGTGGCACATGTCAAAAGGCAAAGAAATGGTTTGAGGCAAACGATGTAGCATATGAGATGATTCATATTGTTGAAAATCCACCATCAAAAGAAGATTTACGTAATTTACATGAAAAAAGTGAATTACCATTAAAAAAATTCTTTAATACAAGTGGAATGCGTTACCGTGAACTTGGTCTAAAAGATAAGTTGAAAGATGCAAGCGAAGACGAAATGTATGAGCTTTTAGCATCTGATGGCATGTTGATTAAACGTCCAATTGTAACAGATGGAACGAATGTAACACTTGGTTTTAACGAAGAGCAGTTTGAAAGTGTGTGGAAAAAGTACCAATAAGGTATTTTTACATAATTAATACATTCACTGGAGGTACAGTCATGAGCATTCCAAATAATTTACGTTACTCTGAAGAACACGAATGGGTAAAAACTGAAGGTAATGAAGTTGTTATCGGTATCACTCACTTTGCACAAGGTGAGCTAGGCGATATCGTATTCGTTGAACTTCCTGAAGTAGGTGCAACAATCGAAGCTGACGAGCCATTCGGAAGCGTAGAATCTGTTAAAACAGTTTCTGAGTTATACGCACCTGTAAGCGGTAAAGTTGTAGCAGTAAACGAAGAATTAAGTGACCAACCAGAACTTGTTAACGAATCTCCATACGAGGGTGCATGGATGGTTAAAGTTGAACTTTCTGATGCAAGCCAAGTTGAGAAGTTATTAACTGCAGAAAAATATGCAGAAATGACAAACCAAGACTAATTATAGTCGACTAAAGGACAGGCTTTGTGCTGTCCTTTTTTATTTTGTGTGAAATAATGAAATTCAAGTTATATGTAAATAAATAAGCTATTATGAGAAAAACTGTTTTGTGGTAAGGTTTCATAAGTCTTCACAATCTAAACGAGCCGCTTGCGCTTTTCATTGTCCAGCTCCACCTCCTAGCCCTTCATGTCTAAGAACCCTCCGCACAAGAAGACAAAAAGCGTCTTCTGTACGAAAGAACCTTAGCCAACAGGGCTAAACAGTCGGTTCCGCTTTTCGTTGTCTAGCTCCAGCGGCTAGAACAGTCGGTCATTTCACTCCTGAACTTGAGGCAAAAGGCGCCTCTAGTTCAGGAGTTCCAATGCCCTCCTGTTCTAAACGAGCCGCTTCCGCTTTTCTTTTGCAAAAATAAACAGGAAACAACATGAAAATAACGAATATACTATATACTAAGTTCAAGGTTATATAGTATATGGTGATCGGGTGATGACATATGATTTATGTAGAAAAAGTCATTATTGTAGAAGGTACATCAGATAGAAGAAAGATTGAATCTATTATTCGTGAACCGGTGGAAATTGTTTGTACAAATGGTACAATTGGTTTGTCGAAAATGGATGAGCTCGTTGATCAGTTTTTTGATAAGGAAGTGTATGTGCTAGTGGATGCTGATGATGCTGGAGAAAAGTTAAGGAAACAATTTCGAAAAGAATTTCCGCAAGCCGAGCATATCTATATTGATCGCTCGTACCGAGAAGTGGCAACTGCGCCATCTACACACTTAGCAAATGTATTATGGGGAGCCGACATTGACGTTTATACAGAATATTTACGGTAAGGAATGATAGAAGTGATTGATTGGACAGGAGCCGAAGCTACAGCCCTAATAGAGAACGAAGAAAAAACAGTATTATATGTATATACTCCAATGTGTGGAACATGCCAATTAGCAAAAAAGATGTTAACAGTCGTTGAGATGACAATTGAAGGCCTCAAAATTGGGATGTTAGATTTAAATTATGCTCCGTATTTAGCGAAAGAGTATGGGATTGAAAGTGTACCTTGTTTACTTGTTTTTGAAAATGGGACACTGATGAAGAAGATATACGCATTTCATTCGGTTGAATATTTATATACGGAATTAAAGTAGGCGGCAAAATTTTTGCCGCCTCGACATATTTCTTGGGAAATATGTCGAGATGCAGGGTGGATACAGTATTTGTCGAGCGAAAATAACAGGATTGCTCTTTAGTGAGAGGGAATGGTATGTAATAGAAAGTGATATGAAGGATGTGATTTAGGGTGAGATTATATTCTTTGCTTCAATCATTTGTAAATTACGCTAATGGTCAATATCATTTAGAACCGCTTTTAAGACAAGAAGAAAAAACTGTTAATTTTCGCTTTGGAGATGAAAGTTGTTCGTTACAAATTTCAAGAGATTATATAGAGCTGGTACATGAGGAAAGAGGAACGGAACAAATCATTTGCTTAGATGAAAAGGATATAGAACAATTGGTGAATGGAAATGTACGATTGCAAATGTTAATGAACGATGGACGTGTACAATATTCAGGAACGTACCGAACGATGTTATTAGTGGAATCGATGTTTCATATATGTAAACCGATGTCAGTAGGTGCTTAAAATTCTGAAGTTTCATTTTTTGCGAAAATTTCTGTTGACATGGTGAGTGTATATTGATACAATTCAAGTCATAAAATATAGACAATTTCATAAATTTCAAATCAGACGAAAATTGAATCTGATTTCTCTTATCAAGAGAGGTGGAGGGACTGTGCCCTGTGAAGCCCGGCAACCGTCAACTTATGTTGAAATGGTGCCAATTCCTGCAAAGCGAATGCTTTGAGAGATGAGAGAGAGGGATAATGTTGTTATATACGCATATAAACCTTTCTGCTTCTCTAAAGCAGAAAGGTTTTTTTATTGTTTGAATGTGGAGGACATTCAAATAATAAAAGTAATGATAACAGTGGACTACACGCATTAAAAATAAAAAATTGCGGAGTCGATCCAAACAAAAAAGGGGTGAACATCATGATTCTATTAGAGAACGTAAAGAAAATATATAAGGCGAAAAGCGGTGATGTCACTGCTGTAGATAACGCCAATTTAAAAATAGAAAAAGGCGAAATATTTGGTGTTATTGGATATAGCGGCGCTGGAAAAAGTTCGTTAATCAGATTGTTTAATCAGTTAGAGAAACCGACTTCTGGCCAAATTACAATTGCGAATCGTGTTATATCAGCAATTACAGGAAGTGAACTTCGTAAGGCAAGACAAGAAATCGGAATGATTTTTCAACACTTCAACTTACTTTGGTCACGAACTGTACGTGAAAATATTGAGTTTCCACTTGAAATTGCAGGTGTTGATAAAGCGAAGAGAAGAAAACGTGTTGATGAATTAATTCATCTTGTTGGATTAGAAGGAAGAGGAGACGCGTACCCATCTCAGCTGAGTGGAGGACAAAAGCAACGCGTCGGGATTGCAAGAGCATTAGCTAACAATCCACAAGTGCTTTTATGTGATGAAGCAACGTCAGCTCTTGATCCGGAAACGACAGATCAAATTTTGGATTTACTATTAGACATTAATAAGCGCCTTGGTTTAACAATTGTACTCATTACACATGAGATGCACGTGATTCGAAAGATATGTAACCGAGTAGCGGTAATGGAGAGAGGAAAGATTGTAGAAACAGGTCCAGTACTTGATGTATTCCGTAATCCGAAGCAAGATATTACGAAACGATTTGTACAGCAGTTAACAGATTCTGAAGATACAAATGAAACGATTGAAAATTTAATTGAAAAATATCCAGATGGAAAAGTAATTCGTTTGCAGTTTATCGGTGAGGCTGTAGAAAGACCAGTGCTTCAACGATTAATGCAACGCAGTGATATAGAAGTTAGCATTTTGCAAGGAAATATTGCACAAACGAATAACGGTTCTTACGGTAGTTTAGTTGTTCATTTAAATGGTGAGGAAACAGCGATCCAGCAAGCAATAGAAGGAATTCATCAAGATCAAGTAGAGCTGGAGGTGATTGCACATGGATAAGTTACTCGCAAATGTTGATTGGAATCAAATGTTAGAAGCAACTGGTGAAACGTTATATATGACGGCAATCGCAGCTCTTGCGACATTTGTTTTAGGACTAATTTTAGGATTGTTACTCTTCATGACAGCAAAAGATAATTTATGGGAAAACAAATCAATTAATACGGTGATTGGAGCATTCGTAAATATATTCCGCTCTATACCGTTCATCATTTTAATTATTTTATTAATCCCATTTACAAAGATTCTTCTTGGAACAATTCTTGGAGCAAGTGCAGCTCTGCCGGCTTTAATTATTGGAGCCGCACCATTCTACGCGAGAATGGTTGAAATTGCACTTCGCGAAATTGATAAAGGTGTAATTGAAGCTTCAAAAGCAATGGGAGCAAAAACAAGCACAATTATTTTGAAAGTGTTAATTCCAGAATCATTACCAGCATTAGTATCTGGTATTACGGTTACGACAATTGCTTTAGTAGGCTATACAGCAATGGCGGGAGTTGTTGGTGCTGGTGGCCTTGGAACACTTGCTTACTTAGAAGGATTCCAGAGAGGGAATAACGATGTAACAATCGTTGCGACAATTTGTGTATTACTAGTTGTATTTTTAATTCAGTGGATTGGTGATAGTTTAACGACTCGAATAGATAAACGATAATAAAAACGGGAGGATATTTTAAATGAAAAGATTATTACTTACGGCACTTATTTCAACTTCAATTTTTGGGTTAGCTGCTTGTGGCGGGAAAGATAAAGATGAAAAGAAACTTGTTGTTGGTGCTTCTAACGTACCGCATGCTGAAATTTTAGAAAAAGCAAAACCGTTACTTGAGAAAAAAGGAATTGAATTAGAAGTGAAAAAATTCCAAGATTACGTGTTGCCAAATAAATCGTTAGCGGATAAGGAATTAGATGCAAACTATTTCCAGCACATTCCGTATTTAGAAAAAGAAATTAAAGATAAAAAATATGATTTTGAAATAGCAGGGAAAATTCATATTGAACCAATTGGTGTATATTCTCAAAAATATAAGAGTTTAAAAGAACTTCCAGACGGGGCGACAATTATTATGAGTAATTCCGTTACTGACCATGGACGTGGTTTAGCAATTTTACAAAAAGAAGGCATTTTAAAAATTAAAGACGGAGTAGATCCAGTTAGTGCAACTCCAAAAGATATTGCAGATAATCCGAAACACTTAAAATTCAAAACGGATATTGAGCCTGGTTTGTTGCCACAAGTGTATAACAATAAAGAAGGCGACGCTGTTTTAATTAACTCGAACTATGCAATTGATGCGAAATTAAACCCAGAAAAAGATGCAATTGCAATTGAAGGCGATGATTCTCCATACGCAAACGTACTAGTGGTTCGTAAAGGTGATAAAGATAAAAAAGCGATTAAAGAGCTTGTAGAAGTATTACATTCTAAAGAAATTAAAGACTTTATTACTAAAGAATATAAAGGTGCAGTTGTTCCTGTAAAAGAATAATTGCTGAAAAAGGGCTGGTGTATGCCGGTCCTTTTTTACTACATAACTATAGGGAGAAGGGGACGTCATATGAAAAAGATTCTATTGTCAGTTGTTACAGCATTATCTGTATTTACATTAGCTGCTTGCGGAGGGAAGGAAGAGAATAAGCTTGTTGTGGGAGCCTCTAACGTGCCGCACGCTGTTATTTTAGAAAAGGCACAGCCGATATTAGAGAAAAAAGGCATTAAGTTAGAGATTAAAAAGTTTCAGGATTATGTACTGCCAAATAAAGCGTTAGCGGATAAAGAAATTGATGCGAACTACTTCCAGCATATTCCGTACTTAGATAAAGAAATTCAAGAAAAGGGATATAAAATTGTAAACGCAGGAAAAATCCATTTAGAGCCGATGGGTATTTATTCTAAGAAGTATAAAAGCTTAAAAGACTTACCAGATGGCGGGACAGTGATTATGAGTAATAACGTAGCGGAGCGTGGCCGTATGCTAGCACTGTTACAAAAAGGCGGCGTTATTAAATTAAAAGACGGAGTAGATGTTGTTAAGGCAACAGTAAAAGATGTAGTCGAAAATCCGAAAAACTTAAAGTTTAAAACAGATGTAGAGCCTGGATTGTCACCAAAGCTGTATGAAAATAATGAAGGTGATGCTTTATTTATTAATTCAAACTATGCAATTGATGCAAAATTAAATCCAACAAAGGATGCAATTGCGATTGAAGGAGCAGACTCTCCGTATGCAAACATCATTGCAGTTCGTAAAGGTGATGAGAAGAAAAAAGAAATTAAAGAGCTAGTAGAAGTGCTACATTCAAAAGAAATTCAAGATTTTATTAATAAAGAATATAAAGGTGCTGTACTTCCGGTAAGTGAATAAATATAAGGAAAGGGCTGGAAAATTACCAGTCCTTTTTTCTTTATATAAATAAGAAGAAAGGTGTATCATAGAAAGATGTGAAGGAAATACTTATATACATTTGTGAAAAAACGGTTACTTTTTTTCGTCGTTTGCGATATCATTTTATTTGATATAAAATTAGAATGAGAATAAAATGAGAATATGAACGTTTTAGGAATTTTTAAAATGTATATATAGGATTAATGGAGGTATTGAGATGGCTGGTTCTACATTAACGGTTAAAGACTTACACGTATCAATTGATGGCAAAGAAATTTTAAAGGGTGTAAACCTTGAAGTAAAAGGTGGAGAAATCCACGCAATTATGGGACCTAACGGAACAGGTAAATCAACTTTATCTTCTGCAATTATGGGTCACCCAAAGTATGAAGTAACAGAAGGTAGCATCATCATCGACGGTGAAGATGTATTAGAAATGGAAGTAGACGAGCGCGCACAAGCAGGTCTATTCCTAGCAATGCAATATCCAAGTGAAATTAGCGGAGTAACAAACGCTGACTTCTTACGTTCTGCAATTAACGCACGTCGTGAAGAAGGCGATGAAATTTCTCTTATGAAATTTATCCGTACATTAGATAAAAACATGGAATTCCTAGAAATGGATCCAGAAATGGCACAACGTTACTTAAACGAAGGTTTCTCTGGTGGAGAGAAAAAACGTAATGAAATCCTTCAATTAATGATGATTGAGCCAAAAATCGCAATCTTAGATGAAATCGACTCAGGTCTTGATATCGATGCATTAAAAGTTGTATCTAAAGGTATTAACGAAATGCGCGGCGAAGAGTTCGGTTGCCTAATGATTACGCATTACCAACGTTTATTAAACTACATCACTCCAGACTTCGTTCACGTTATGATGAACGGTCGTATCGTTAAATCTGGTGGCCCTGAGCTTGCACAACGTCTAGAAGCTGAAGGTTACGACTGGATTAAAAAAGAATTAGGTATTGAAGACGAAACAACAGAGCAAGAAGCGTAAGAGAGGAGCATAAACATGACAATCGGTACATTACCTTTCGATCAAGAAACAATCCGTCAACGCGCAAGCGAAGTAAACGAAGCTGCTTGGTTGACTGAGTTCCGCTTACAAGCTCTTGCACAAGCAACTGAACTTCCAATGCCAACGCCTGATAAAACGAAAATTGACAAATGGGACTTTATCGGAAAAGGCGACGCTGCTAAGCAAGAGCCTGTAAGTTCTTTAACTGAACTTCCAGAAGCAGTGAAAAACTTAATCGATGAAAATAACAGCGTATTAGTACAACGCACTGGTACAACTGCATTCGTTTCTTTAGCAGACGAAGCAAAAGAAAAAGGTGTTATTTTTACAGACATCGTAACAGCAGCAACTGAGCATGCTGAACTAGTACAAAAGTACTTAATGAAAGACGGCGTGAAAGTAGACGAGCATCGTCTAACTGCACTTCATGCTGCATTAATCAACGGTGGTGCATTCGTATATGTTCCGAAAAACGTTGTTCTTGAAACTCCACTTCAAGCTGTATTCTTAGTAGACGGCGAAGAAGCTAACGTATATAACCACGTACTATTCGTAGCTGATGCGAACAGTACTGCAACTTATGTAGAAAACTATGTTGCAAATGAAAATGCTAAAGGTATTGCAAATATCGTAGCAGAAGTAATCGTGGAACAAGGCGCACAAGTGAAATTCGGTGCGGTTGATCTATTAGCAAAAGACGTAACAACTTACGTTAACCGCCGCGGCGTTGTAGGACGCGACGGCCGTATTGATTGGGCTCTAGGCCTTATGAATGACGGAAACACAATTTCAGAGAACGTTACGAACTTAATGGGCGACGGTTCATATGCTGATACGAAAACAGTAACAATTGGCCGTGGTAACCAAACACAAAACTTTACAACTAAAGTTGTTCACTTCGGTAAACATTCTGAAGGTTGGATTTTAAAACACGGTGTACAAAAAGATAGTGCAACATCTATCTTTAACGGAATTGGTAAGATTGAACACGGTGCATCTAAATCAAATGCACAACAATCTTCTCGCGTTCTTATGTTAGATGAAAAAGCTCGCGGTGATGCAAACCCAATTCTTTTAATCGACGAAGATGATGTAATGGCAGGTCACGCAGCTTCAGTAGGTCGCGTAGATCCAGTCCAACTATACTACTTGATGAGCCGTGGTATTCCAAAACGCGAAGCAGAACGTTTAGTCATCCATGGATTCTTAGCACCTGTAGTTAATGAGCTTCCAATTGAAGGAGTAAAGGCACAGCTTGTTGAGGTAATTGAAAGGAAAGTTCGCTAATGAATATTCATGAAATACGCAAACAGTTTCCAATTCTTGATCAAAAAGTGAACGGCAAACAACTTGTTTATTTCGATAGTGCAGCAACTTCTCAAAAACCAATTCAAGTCATTGAAACGTTAGAACGTTACTATAAAGAATATAATTCTAACGTGCATCGCGGTGTTCATACGCTCGGTACGAAAGCTACCGACGCGTATGAAGGTGCACGTGAGAAAGTTCGCAAGTTTATCAATGCGAAATCAATGGAAGAGATTATTTTCACGCGCGGAACGACAACTGCATTAAATACAGTAGCGGCTAGCTATGGTCTTGAAAATGTAAAAGAGGGCGATGAAATCGTTATTTCTTACATGGAGCACCATAGTAATATCATTCCGTGGCAACAAGTTGCGAAGAAAACTGGTGCAACTTTAAAATATCTTCCGCTTCAACCAGATGGGACAATTTCAATAGAAGATGCTCGTCAAACAATTACACCGAATACAAAAATCGTTTCTATCATGTATGTTTCTAACGTACTTGGAACGATTAACCCTGTAAAAGAAATCGGAGCAATTGCACACGAAAATGGCGCAATTATGGTCGTTGACGGTGCACAAAGTACACCTCACATGAAAGTAGATGTACAAGATTTAAACTGTGATTTCTACGCATTATCTGCTCATAAGATGTGTGGCCCTACAGGTATCGGCGTATTATATGGTAAAAAAGAATTGCTAAACAATATGGAGCCAATTGAATTTGGTGGTGAAATGATTGATTTCGTAGATTTACAAGAATCTACTTGGAAAGAGCTTCCGTGGAAGTTTGAAGCAGGTACACCGATTATCGGTAATGCAATCGGACTTGGTGCGGCAATTGATTTCCTAGAAGAAATCGGTCTTGATAATATTGAAAAGCATGAGCATGAATTAGCGCAATACGCTTTAGAAAGACTATCAGAAGTAGATGGCGTTACAATTTATGGTCCAAAGAATCGCGCTGGTCTTGTTACATTTAATATTGAAGACGTACATCCTCACGATGTAGCGACTGTATTAGATGTAGAAGGCATTGCAGTTCGCGCAGGACATCACTGTGCACAACCGCTTATGAAGTGGCTAAAAGCTTCTTCAACAGCACGTGCGAGCTTCTATTTATATAATACAAAAGAAGAAATTGATACATTTGTTGACTCGCTAATCAAGACAAAGGAGTATTTCACAAATGTCATTTAATAATTTAGATACGTTATATCGTCAAGTTATTATGGATCATTATAAAAATCCTCGTAACCATGGCGTATTAGAAGATAGTGTTACCGTTAACTTGAACAATCCAACTTGCGGCGATCGTATTCAACTTACGATGAAAGTAGAAGAAGGTATTGTGCAAGAGGCGAAGTTTGAAGGCGAAGGATGTTCAATCTCAATGTCTTCAGCTTCAATGATGACACAAGCAGTAAAAGGTAAGAAAATTGAAGAAGCACTTCAGCTTTCGAAAATTTTCTCTGACATGATGCTAGGAAAAGAGTACGATGACAGCATCGATTTAGGAGATATTGAAGCATTACAAGGCGTATGCAAGTTCCCTGCACGTATTAAATGTGCAACATTAGCGTGGAAAGCGTTAGAAAAGGGCTTAAACGAAGATAAGTAATGTTAAAGGTTCCTAAAAACGAGGTTATCTAAGGAGGGACACACCAACATGGCGAAGCAACTGCCAGATATCGGCGATTATAAATATGGTTTCAAAGACAAAGACGTTTCGATTTTCCGTGCTGGACGCGGTTTAACAAAAGAAATCGTTGAAGAAATTTCACGTATGAAAGAAGAACCACAGTGGATGTTAGACTTCCGTTTAAAATCACTGGATAAGTTCTACGAAATGCCAATGCCACAATGGGGCGGCGACTTAAACGACTTAGATTTCGATGAAATTACGTACTACGTAAAACCATCTGAGAAATCTGAGAAGTCTTGGGATGAAGTACCTGATGAAATTAAAGCAACATTTGATAAATTAGGTATTCCAGAAGCTGAGCAAAAATATTTAGCTGGTGTATCTGCACAGTACGAATCTGAAGTTGTATACCACAACATGAAAGAAGACCTAGAAGCTCTAGGAATCGTCTTCAAAGATACAGATAGCGCATTAAAAGAGAACGAAGATATTTTCCGTGAACATTTCGGAAAAGTAATCCCACCAACAGACAACAAATTCTCTGCATTAAACTCTGCAGTTTGGTCTGGTGGATCATTCATCTACGTTCCAAAAGGTGTTAAAGTTGATACACCACTTCAAGCGTATTTCCGTATTAACTCTGAAAATATGGGACAATTCGAACGTACGCTTATCATTGTAGACGAAGGCGCACACGTACACTACGTAGAAGGTTGTACAGCACCTGTTTACACTACTAACTCACTTCACAGTGCGGTAGTAGAAATCATCATTAAAAAAGATGCTTATTGCCGTTATACAACAATCCAAAACTGGGCGAACAACGTATACAACCTAGTTACAAAACGTGCGGTTTGTGAAGAAAACGCAACGATGGAATGGATTGACGGTAACATCGGATCTAAATTAACGATGAAATACCCAGCAGTTATCTTAAAAGGCGAAGGCGCTCGTGGTTTAACATTATCTATCGCGATTGCTGGTAAAGGCCAACACCAAGATGCTGGTGCGAAAATGATTCACTTAGCACCAAACACGTCTTCAACAATCGTTTCTAAATCGATTGCGAAGCATGGTGGTAAAGTAACTTACCGTGGTATCGTACACTTCGGACCAAAAGCGAAAAACTCTCGCTCTAACATCGAGTGTGACACGTTAATCATGGATAACCAATCTACATCTGATACAATTCCTTACAACGAAATCAAAAACGATTACGTTTCACTTGAGCACGAAGCGAAAGTATCTAAAGTATCAGAAGAACAATTATTCTACCTAATGAGCCGTGGTATTTCTGAGCAAGAAGCTACAGAAATGATCGTAATGGGCTTCATTGAACCATTCACTCGCGAACTTCCAATGGAATACGCAGTTGAAATGAACCGCCTAATCAAGTTTGAGATGGAAGGTTCTATTGGTTAAATAGAAATGCGGAGCCGACTGTTCAGACCCGTTGACTAAGGTTCTTTCGCACAGAAGATGCTTTTTATCTTCTCGTGCGGAAGGTTCTTAGACATGAGGGTCTAGGAGGCAAAGCTGGATAATATATGTATGAAGAAAGCGCCCTGCTGTGCAGGGCGCTTTTTTGTTTTGCGGATTTGTCTTGGCTTGGGAGAGGATACCCGGGTGGGTGTTCAGTTAAATATATCAGCGATTTTTCAAATATATCGACCATAAACAGGAATATATCAGCGATTATTTCAATATATCAACGTTTCGACAAGGAATATCGATTTGTCGACAAGATAAGACAAAAGAAAATCCTCACATACCCCAAACATTTTATAAGAACAGAGAACGACTAGGTTTAAGAGAAAGATACTGACAAATCCACTTGAACAACCACCCACTGAATTCTCTATTAAACTTTTTGACAAATCCACCCCTCCCTTCACTATCTGGAATTCTTTCCTGCATTAGCAAAAGTTTCTCATATAAAAAGGACAATCTTTTGCTTTTTCTCACAATGCGAGTACAATGTAAAATAGCAAGAAAAGACGAAAAGTATTTACAGGATTATTGTGTGCGCATAGCGTAAATGGCAGTAAGGAACTGAGAGGAGGTTTTTTCTCTGAATACAAATAAAGAAACAATCATCCACCTTTATCATACAAACGATATACATAGTCATTTTGAAAATTGGCCGCAAATTTCTCGGTTTGTTCTAGGGGAGAAAAAGCGAAGACAGGAAGCGGGAGAGACTGTTTTGACGGTTGATATCGGCGATCATGTGGATCGTTTTCATAGTATTTCGGAAGCGACGAATGGACTTGGGAATACGAAGCTTTTGAATGAGGCGTTATATGATTATGTAACGATCGGAAATAATGAAGGAATTACGTTAGCGAAGGAGCATTTGAATCGGCTCTATGATGATGCTGGATTTGAAATACTTGTCGCAAATTTATTTGAAAAAGAAGGGGTACGTCCGTCATGGGCAAGGCCTTATAAATTGCATACAACGACGGATGGGATTACCATTGCTTTTATCGGATTAACGGTAGCTTATCCAGAGTTTTATCAGATGCTCGATTGGCATATTGAAGATCCCATTATTCATTTAGAGTCTATTTTAGAAGAAGTGAAAGATGAGGCTCATATTACGGTTGTCCTTTCTCACCTTGGAAAAAGTATGGATGAGTATATGGCAGAGCATTATGATATAGATGTTATTTTAGGAGCACATACGCATCATTTATTTGAGCGTGGTATTCTACTGAATAATACTTTACTTTGTTGTTGTGAAAAGTGGGGGCGTTACGTTGGTCACGTGCAGCTTACTGTGGATATAGAGATGAAGAAATTGCTGAAAAAAGACGGTAGAGCGATTAAGACGGAACGTTTAGGTGCTTATAACGAGCCGTTATCCACAATTGAAATACTGCAGGAAGAAAGTGAGCATATAATGGCAGAGTCTGTCGTTCATTTAAAAGAGTCATTACCGGTTGATTGGTTTCATGAGACGCCGTTTTCTCACATGTTAGCAAGTGCGCTGAAAACATGGTGCAATGCAGAGATTGGCATGGTGAACGCTGGTGTACTTCTTGAAGGGTTAGAAGAGGGTGTTGTAACGCGCGGAGATATTCACAGAATTTGTCCACATCCAATTAATCCGTGTGCTTTGAAAGTTCCAGGAAAGATATTAAGAGAAGTTATTTTGAAAGCACGTAAGCCGAATATGGAGAATCTTGAGGTGAAAGGATTCGGATTTCGGGGAAAAGTGATGGGGAAAATGATTTACGCTGGTGTAGAAGTCATTCCAGATACGATTCCCGGGAATAAAATTTTA
This sequence comes from Bacillus sp. EKM501B, assembly GCF_011800505.1. Taxonomy (NCBI): domain Bacteria; kingdom Bacillati; phylum Bacillota; class Bacilli; order Caryophanales; family Bacillaceae; genus Bacillus; species Bacillus sp. EKM501B. Next base: position 273,430 of record NZ_JAALFZ010000003.1, read on the forward strand.
CTCGAAGATGTATTAATTAACGGGGAATCGCTGGAATTAGATCGTATATATACAGTAGGAACGATTGATATGTTTACATTTGGCTACTTATACCCAGAGCTATCCACACTTTCTGACAAACAATATTATATGCCAGAACTACTTAGAGATGTGTTAACAGATATGTTAATAACTTATACATCTTCCGTTAAACTATAGGCTAGTTAACTTGTAACACTCATTTTTCTCTTGTCATACAGATAAGAAAGAGAGGAGTGTGAACTATGGTTAATGTGGAGCCAATTATAATTGATAATTATACGTTTATTGCAGTTAGCGTGAAACTTCCAAAGACGAATTTGCTAGCTGTAATGAGCGATAAAGGATATATTATGTGTGGTGCATTAGATGTAGGTCTTTTAAATGAGAAATTAGGTGATCGAGGAATTATTGCTGGCCGTGCGGTTGGTGTAAGAACGATTGAACAACTTCTTGAAGCGCCACTAGAATCGGTAACGACTGGAGCTGAAGCATTAGGCATTCCAGCAGGTACGATTGGAAAAGAAGCATTATTAAAAATGAGATAAGCATATATCGTCCCTCCTTCTTGCATAGAAATGATATAAGAAGGAGGTTTTTTTATGAGTATATTTCGCTCGAAAAACTCGCGGTTTCGAAGGGGACCTATTGCCTTTCGGTATATACTGCTTATGTCGTTTATTCTTTTTGTTATATTACTTACGCAAGGGTTGTGGATTGTGAATAATAATATTCAGCCGATCTTAATTAAATATGGGGAAGTAGAGACACATAAAATGGCGACGGCAATTATGACGAAGGCAGTAAAGGATCGAATTAATGAAGGATTCGATGTAGATTCATTAATGAAAGTACAGAATGATAAAAACGGAAAAGTATCCACAATTAATTTAAATACAAAGCAAGTAAATGAAATCGTAACATCAACGACCACATACATAGAAAAATATTTGCAGCAAGTAGAACAAGGGAAGTTGAAGGAGCTAGGTATTGCTGAAAAAAACGGCGCGACTATGGCAGTTCCTTTTGGGCGTGTAACTGATAATGCACTTCTTGGTAATATAGGACCAGATATTCCGATTCATTTCACGCCAGTTGGACATGTGAATACAGATATTAAACAAAAAATTGAGCCGCATGGGATTAATACTACAGCGATTCAAATTGTTATGGAAATGGAAGTAACATTGCAAGTGATTATTCCATTTCATACGAAAGAGATAAAGGTGAAACAAAATGTTCCGATTGCGACGCGTATCGTTCAAGGGGAAGTGCCTACGTATTATGGAAGCGGAAGTGTTGCTGTACCTGATAAAAAGAAAACAGATAGTTAGTTGCATATAAAGTGAAACTCGGCTCAGTCAGGCTTTTACTGGATAAAAAATAACCGTAGCAATGCAGCTACGGTTATCGTTTTGTATTTGCTCGTTCTTTGCGCTCCCAAAGGCTTAAATGCATGTATGGATCGAAGGCCCATTCTGTATAGCCATTGTCTTTATACATGCCAAAATGTAAGTGGGGCGGAAATTTTCCGGCTGTGCCAGGAGGTCCATAACCAGTGCTACCAACAAATCCGATTACTTTCCCTGGCTCAACAATTTGTCCAAGCTGTATTTCTTTTGAAAACCCGCCTAAATGAGCGTAATAATGGTAATTGTTATGAAGGTCGCGAATACCAATGCGCCATCCACCAAGGCGGTTCCAACCTTTCGTTTCAATAATGCCATAGCAAGTCGATCTTACTGGCACGCCATATCCGGCAAAAATATCGGTTCCTTCATGAATCCTTCTGCCGCCAAAACTTCTTCCAGCGCCGAAAGTACTACGGTAGCTATGGTCACTACGGATCGGAAGAGGAAAAGCATTTCCTTCTAAATTAATACGTCCATAATGTTTATAAATTTGGGCGTATTCGCTAATTAAATCAACTGTTTTGGCACGTCTATAATATTCCCAGAGCATAATTTTAATACGGTCTTCTGATGTTCCTTGTTTCCTTAAAATAGTCGCTGCGGTATGCAGAAGATCACGGTCGCTATTTGCATTTGCAAATCCATCTTTGTCACCATCTAAACCTATTCCGCCAAATAGAGAAATTGTATGGGGAAGAGTATCGTTACTATTAATAGGTCCAGCCCATATTTCTGGTTTGAAATAAAGGGAAATGATGGCATCTGGTTTTTTCGGAATATCTTTTCTTACGCTCCGTATATTTCTTTCATATTGATCCATTGCAGCTAAGTAATACCATGGAATGCCTGAAGACTGCTCGGTTTCTTTATATAGTGCCATGCGCTTTTCGTATATGCTTTGCTGATTATCTTCACCGTAAGCGATGTTTTGGTGGAGAAGAAAACAAATAGAAAGCAAAAGAGAAATTTTTCGAAGCATGAAATAGACTCCTTTCACAACATCACTCTTTTTAGTGTGGGATATACGGAGTATTTCATTATAGGGAACGATTGGAAAAAATCTTAGAATCTTCATTTGAGCAAATCGCTTTCATACGTTAGAATAGATATGTTACATTGAAAGAAGCGAACACGGTAAACTATTTCATATTGTGCGGAGTTGATAACCATGACAAAACAAACAGAATATAAGCGCAAGCCCGAATGGTTGAAAATTAAGTTAAACACGAATGAAAACTATACAGGCTTAAAGAAAATGATGCGTTCTAAAAATCTTCATACAGTTTGTGAGGAAGCAAAATGTCCGAATATTCATGAATGCTGGGCTGTAAGAAAAACAGCAACATTTATGATTTTAGGTGCGGTTTGTACACGTGCTTGTCGTTTTTGTGCGGTTAAAACAGGCTTACCAACTGAGCTTGATTTACAAGAACCAGAACGCGTGGCAGATTCAGTAGTACAAATGGGCTTAAAGCACGTTGTTATAACAGCGGTTGCACGTGATGATTTAAAGGACGGGGGAGCAGCTGTTTTTGCTGAAACAGTACGAGCAGTACGTCGTAAAAACCCATTCACGTCTATCGAAGTATTACCATCTGATATGGGTGGAGTAGAAGAAAACTTAAAAATGTTAATGGATGCAAAACCAGATATTTTAAACCATAACATTGAAACAGTACGTCGATTATCTGACCGAGTTCGCGCTAGAGCAAAATATGAACGTTCATTAGAGTTTTTACGTCGAGCGAAAGAAATGCAGCCTGATATTCCAACTAAATCGAGCATTATGGTGGGCTTAGGTGAAACGAGAGAAGATTTAATTGAAGCAATGGATGACTTACGTGCAAACAATGTGGATATTTTAACTCTTGGGCAATACCTACAACCATCTAAGAAGCACTTACCAGTTCTTAAATATTACCCACCAGCAGAATTTGCAGAGCTTAAAGAAATTGCACTTAGCAAAGGATTTAGCCACTGTGAAGCTGGCCCACTTGTGCGTTCTTCTTACCATGCGGATGAGCAAGTACGTTCTGCAAAAGAAAAAACAGCAGAAGCTAAATAATGAAAAAAGAGAGCTAACGATTAGCTCTCTTTTTGTTTATACTCTAAAACGGTATTTGGACATGTTAATAAAATCTTTTTTAATTCTTCTGTGGATAATTCAATTGTAAATTCAGGTACACCAGGTGTAATTAAAATTTTATCGTACGTATAAATAGCGTTATCCACAATAATTGTTACATCGTGTGAATATCCGAAAGGAGCCACACATCCCGGCGTACAACCAGTTTTGTCTCGCAGTTCATCAGGAGAACAGAGAGATAAGCGTTCTCCTGTTAGTTCTTTCATCTCTCCCCGGTTGAGCCTTGTGCCCTCTAACGTAAAAAATACGTAATAATCTCCAGACTTTGATTTTAAAAATAAGCTTTTACTTGGAGTGCCTTGTAAGCCGAGTCTCTCACGTACAATCCGATCTGTCTCATAATCGAGTACTGGTTCGTGTTCAAATTTTTCATAAGAAACATTTGTTTTATGTAGTAGAGCAAGTACATCTTCGTACATATGGAGTGATACCCCTTTCTATTATTAGTACAGTTTCTTCTCGTGGCGTCAACTGAATGTTTTGGAAAGGGATATTACTTAGACGATGCTTCCCATAAGCGTTTTATGATACATTGTTCGTCGATTGTAATTTCGTAAATATCAGGATTCGTTAAAGTTCTCCATTCATTAAAGCCAATCGTATGATTAAAATGCTTTAAAATGAGCGTAAGTAAATTGCCATGTGTAACAAGTAGTGTTGTTGTATGGTTTAATTGTAAAACGTCTTGAATAAGCGATATGGCACGGTCTGTTGCTTGTTTTGTTGACTCTCCGCCTGAAAAGGCAATATCTATATTTGTAAAAGTAGATTCTAGTTTTTGCATCCAATCATCCATTGGAACGTTGCTCAATATGCGTTCAGTTAATCGTTCATCTTCTTGGATAGATAAGTTAGCTTGGAGCGCATAGGGCCGAATGGAATCGATAGCTCGGACAAACGGGCTTGAAATAATATGATCGATTTGTAGATGATTTTCTAAGAGGAATGTAGCAAGGGTATTTGCTTGGTCTTTTCCATCGGTCGTTAATTCAGCATCACGTTTTTGCCCAGTTGCTGAACAATGTCGTATTACAATAATTTTCTTCATAATTCATCCCCATCTTTCAAGTTGACGCTATATACTTCGACAAATGTGGAAATAATTCCTTTTTCTTGTAAAACGGCATATGGATTTAAATATGTGGAAAAGTAATGTGGATAATGAACATTTGAGGTGCAATCATGAATAAAATGATATGTATTGTAGTTAGTCTTTGTTTTTTAATACACTTGTCCACAACTTATGCAGAGTCGAATCAAAAAGTAAATTATCCAAGCAATCGAAATAAGTCATTTGTGAGTGAGGATATTTTTTATAAACAGTTAGATAAGAAAATCTATAAAGAATACAATAATGCAGCATATAGTGTTCGAAAAAAAATCTTATTTAAAGAAGTGCCCGATGAAGAATTTTCTTTCCTACAAAAAACAGCCGTGGGTTGTCGGAGTAGTGTGATGCTTCAAGATTTTTTTGTTCATCCTGATCGCCAAGTTTATTTTTTTGCTTCCTTTTCTCAAAATGAAGTAGAAGAGTTTCATAAATATATCGTTATAGATGCAGAAACAAAGAGGGAGCTGCAAGAAGGAAAAAGCTATCATCATTGCGACAATCCATAAAAAACAAACCACCAATCGGTGGTTTATTTTTTACTCCGGTACACTCATTAATTTCGCTTTCATTTTGCGAATAAGAACGACAGCGCCAATTGTACAAAGAAGTGTAATTCCTTCTGCAACGAAGATATTGATTGTTTTTGTTTGGTAAAGTGCCGCGAAAAAGTCTACAAATGCGTGGAATAGTATAGCGTATACTAGGAAGATATATTTCTTCTGTTTTACTGCGTATAAAACAAGCATTGTAAAGGCAATTTGAAGCACGAGTGCCATAATTCTTTCTAAGCTACCAAGGAAGTATAAGTAGGCAGGTTGCTGAATTAACATGTCCTGTAAAATGCTCAGCTCGGGTTTTTGTTCAATCAGTCGAGCGAAGCTACCATCGTTAATAGAATTAGCAAAGATTAATGCTTGTAATGCAGAAAAACCGCCAATTAAAATAGATTCAATTCCGCCGTGACCAATTCCATAAGCGAAGCCATCTTTATATTCTAGATATTTTTTTAGTAAGAAGAAGAAGGCAACGAAGCGTCCTAATTCTTCAAAAATACCAGCAGTCAATCCGCTATAAATTGCGAAGACAAACGGATTTTCTAAAAATGGAGCGATTGTTGGATTACCGCGCATAAATAGGTGGAATGGTGTTTCAAGAATTTGGGTAAATCCGATAAAGATAAGAACACCAATGCCGACTACTTTCCAATTCATATTATATTTTTTACGGAAATAAACGAGTACAATAATTGGGACCAGAATCGAGACAATGAGTTGAAAGATGATGCTGGCAATTACAGTATTTGAAACCATACTTTCACCGCTTTCTAATATATGTACATAACTATTATGCATCAAATATAGGAGAGATGAAACTTTTTAAGATAAAATGAATTTACTTATTGACTCTAACGTTGCGTCATACTTTATCGTATGTACTAAGGGGGAGATACAAATGACAATGAGAGTAAAAGAAGTAGCTGATTTAGTTGGAATTAGTGTGCGCACACTGCATCATTACGATGAAATTGGGTTGTTAACCCCAGACGAGACGACAGAGTCTGGATATCGTCTGTATTCCAATGAAAATTTAGAGACATTGCAGCAAATTTTGTTTTTTAAAGAGCTTGGCTTCCCTTTGAAAAAAATTAAAGAGATTATCATGAGTCCATCATTTGATCGCGAAGAGGCACTAGAGCTTCATAAGAAAATGCTTCTTGAAAAGCGTGCTAGATTAGATAAGGTGATTGCGACGATTGATAAAACAATTCAGCATACAAAAGGAGAGATTGAAATGACGAACAAAGAGAAATTTGAAGGATTCGATTTCAGCCATAACCCATATGAAGAAGAAGCACGTGAAAAATGGGGAGACGCAGCTGTAGATAAAGCAAATGAATATGCAAAAGGTATGTCAAAAGAGAACCAAGAGGAGTTTAATGCTATTTATAGAAATTTAGCAGCGCTTAGACACGGAGCACCAGATTCTAAAGAGGCACAAGAAGCAATTGGGGTGTGGTACGATTACTTGCAAAACTTCGGTGAATATTCATTAGATGCTTTTAAAGGACTTGGTCAAATGTACGTCGCTGATGAGCGCTTTACGAAAAATATCGATAAGTTTGGTGAAGGGTTAGCGCAGTTTATGTGTGATGCGATGGAGGTTTATGCGGATCGTAATAAAAAATAAAAAGTAAAACAGGTGGAGATTTTCTCCACCTGTTTTACTTTTTAATCATATCATTCAAAGTCTGATCTCCCGTATTGTTCAAATGAGGATTTTTACTCATTTCACGTTTTAGCATATCGAGGCTTTGCGTATATTCTGTATCATTTAATGCGCCAGATTGAAGACCTTGAATTTGGGAAATCAACTTTTGGTCTGTTGATACATATGCTTTATAATAGCGAGGGACGATGGACAAAGCAGCTCTATATACTTGATCCGCTACGAGTTTTGGATCCGTTGTGTTTGCACGGTATACAACAAATACTTCATCATCGGTAACGAGCGTAGCAGCGTTTGTAACGTCAGGAAGTTTGACTGTCATGCTTGTAATCATTTCAGCGACTTTCTCACGGTTAATGGCCCCTACTTGTTTGTTAGACACTTCATGCTTTTGTTTAGATGAATAACCGACTCTCGTTAATCGTGTATTTGTATTTTCCGTATGATACATGTCGTTTTTGTTGGAAACAAGAACACGGCTTCCTTCTTCACGTTCCATTTCGGCTTTATTCGTTGATTGGCAGCCTGCAAATAAGGAAAGAGTGAGGAGAGAGAGTATAATTTGTTTTTTCACGATGTATCACCTCCTTCTCCATAGCATGCACTAATTTTCAATTTTTTGTATTTGAAATTGTTGGTTGTTATGCTTTGTGATACGATAAAAAGAAGAATGCTTAGAGAGGAAGTTAATGATGGAGCAAAAGCAAGAGATTCATGCTACGGTGAGCATTAATAATGTGCAGTACGAAGTAATTAAAAACTTTCGTGACGGTTTTAGTGAAGAAGCATTTAAAGAGCGCTATGCAGAAATTTTAAATAAATATGATTATATCGTTGGAGACTGGGGATATGAGCAACTTAGACTGCGCGGATTCTTTGATGATAGTAACCAGCGTGCGACATATGATACGAAAATTAGTACGTTAACGGAGTATTTATACGAGTACTGTAACTTCGGTTGTGCACACTTCGTATTGCGAAAAGTGAAGAAATAAAAAAATCCTCTTACGATTGTAAGAGGATTTTTTGCATTATAAACAAATCGAGATATAATCTCCTTGAGATAGTATTGTATTTGGTTTCATTTGTTGTCCGTTCAATTGAATATCTCCGTTTTTAATTTTATCCACAATGCGTGTACGGCTCCAGTCAGAAATATATGTGGATAAGGCTTTATCCATTCGGTGGGAACCGAAAACGATATCTAATACAATTGTAATTTCAGCTACGCCACTTTCTTTATGCTGTGTAATGGAAATAGTAGTAGTTGTTTCCGTTTGATCTTGCTGAGGCATATCGACTGTTTCCACATGATCAGTAAATGATTTATAAATACGCAGTTTTTGATTCCACGTATGATCTTTCGGACATTTATAAATGGCAAAGCGGTATATGTTTTTTCCGTTGGCGTTATGCCTACGAATATTTGTGTCGGTAAATAGGGTAGTGCGTCTGCAATTTTTACAATACTTTTCGATTGTGTTTTGTTCATTTTCATATAAACTCCAAGAAAGTTGTACTTTCTGCATTTTCCTTCACCTCTTATAGTAGTGGCAAAGGAACGTAATACAGCTATTTGGATGTCTTGTAGTATGAAGACATGAGAAAAAGACAAAAATAAAAGGAGGTTCCCTTAGGAACCTCCGTAAACATCATACTACAGATGCGTTACGTTCCTTTGTAATGGGAATGGGCAGACTACTCCCTTGAAAAAGCGTGGTGCTTTTTTGAGAGTAATGCTATCCAATTGCTGGTCCATTACAAAGTAAATGTTGGCATACGTAGATAACGTCCTTTCTATCCAAATAGATTTATTCTTAATTATAACATATTAGTTTGAAAATTAAAAATAATTACAATGAAAAAACACCAGCTAAAACAGCTGGTGCCTAAGATAAATTATATAAGTTCAAATAAAAATGAGCGTAGTTCTTCTGCAATTTCTTCAGTCATAGAAAATGCGTGCTCTAAGTAGCCTGGTTCGTTTAAATCGTCAGCGCCGATGATTGCAAATTTATTGCGCTGCATATCAAGGACAATTGTTTTACCGTAATGACGATCGGAGTATAATAGCGCTAAATCGTGACGCTCATTTTCTCCCATAAAGCTAACGAAACGAGTTTTTGTAGCGACAGTATCGTCGTACAGAAAGAAACGTTCTTCCATACACATGGCTCCTTTATTAAATATCTAAGTTTAAGTGTGGTTTATGATCTAAATGGTGATGCGTTTTAATGAATCGTACTGTTCTTGTTTTGTAACGCATTACGATAGAGTATGTTTCAGCTAAATCTCCACCAAGGAATTTAACACCGTCTAATAACTCACCAGCAGATACACCAGTTGCTGAGAAGATTGCATCATCCCCAGATACTAAGTCATCTAACATAAGAAGTTGACGAGGATCTTCTAATCCCATTTCACGACAACGAGCTTCTTCTTCTTCGTTCATTGGAACTAAACGAGCTTGCATTTCACCTTCAAGGCATTTTAATGCTGCTGCAGAAATAACACCTTCTGGAGCTCCGCCAATACCTACGAATAAGTCGATACCCGTTCCAGGTAGTGCTGTTGCGATTGACGCACCAACATCACCGTCACCAAATAATTTTACGCGTGCACCTTTTGCACGAACACGGTCAATAATATCTTGATGACGTTCACGTTCTTGAACGATAACTGTTAGATCGCGAATCTTTTTATTGTTAGCTTCTGCTACAATTTCAATTGTTTTTTCAATTGGATCATCTAAGCTAATTTTACCAGCTGCTTTTGGACCAACCGCGATTTTTTCCATGTACATATCAGGAGCATGAAGAAGGTTCCCTTTGTCTGCGATTGCAATAACTGCCATTGCATTTGCAAGACCTTTTGCAACGATGTTTGTACCTTCTAATGGATCAACGGCGATGTCTACTTCTGGACCGTTACCTGTTCCTAGTTCTTCACCAATATACAACATCGGTGCTTCATCAAGTTCTCCTTCACCAATTACAACTGTACCTGCCATGTTTACTGAATCGAACATATCACGCATTGCTGTAGTTGCTGCATCATCTGCTTCATTTTTCTTTCCGCGGCCCATCCACTGTGCGGATGCTAAGGCTGCTGCTTCTGTTACACGGACAATTTCTAGTGCGAGTTCACGTTCCAAGATTCCATTCCTCCAATTTCAAAAATCATACAAATATAACTATAACAAATAACGGAGAAAAGGTGAATTCGAAAAATTGTCGATTTTTTCAGAAGAAAGCGTTACAATTAAAATGTAAATGCTTTAATTTCCAGGTAGGTGACATTCATGTATTTTGTAGACAGAAAGAAAATAGAACAAATGCTAGTATGTTTAGAACGAGCAACAAGTACATTTCAAGAGAAAAAGATATATGAAACCGAGTTTGAATTTTACGCATTAGAGCGCATAGCCCATCTTATTATTGATTGTGTATTAGATGCCGGGAATGCGATGATTGATGGATTTATTATGCGCGATCCAGGAAGCTATGAAGATATTATTGATATTTTAATGGACGAGCGAGTGATAAGTGAAGAAGATGGACAAGGGATGAAAGAAATTATCCTTCTTCGAAAAATGCTTACGCAAGACTATATTCAAATGAATCATGATGAATTATATAAGACGATTCAAAAACATATTGCAGTGGTAGAGAAATACCCAGCAAATATTCGCAGTTATTTAGAAAAGGAATTAGGACCTGTATCTGCATTTGTACCAGAATAATTATGCTTATAAGATCCCCAGAGAATGCCTTTTGGGGATCTTATATTGTATGTGAGAAAGAAAAGGGAGAAGGGTGAAGTATGGGGGAAGCACGTACGACGAAAGACGAAATTGTACAATTGTTGAAAGTAAAGGGAGAGCACACGGTAGCTGAACTAGCTGACGTTTTAGAGATTACAGAAATGGCGATCCGAAGACATTTAAGTAATCTTGAGAAAGACGGACTCATTTATTCTAAGATGGTAAGGCAACATGTCGGAAGACCAACTTATTTGTATGGATTAAGTGAAAAGGGAGAAGATACATTCCCGAAAGAGTATAAGCAATTTGCGATTGATATGCTAGAAGATTTAGCTCGAATGGGTGATGAAAAAATACTTCGTTACGTTTTAAAAGAGAGAACGAAGCGAATGGAAGAACAGTTACAAAAGAGAGTGAGTAATCAAAAGAATTTAGCATATAAAGTGCAAGAGATAGCAGCTATGCAAGAGAAAAACGGTTATATGGTTCAAATAAAGAGAGATGGAGAGAATTCTTTCGTAATTGAAAAACAAAACTGTCCGTTAAAGGAAATTGCAGAGAGATTCCCGCAAGTATGTAAAGATGAAAAAGAGATGTATAAGCGTTTATTTGCAGGAGCAGATGTAAAGACGTTAGCAAATATGTGTGAGGGCGATTGTAGTTGTTCTTACCAAGTAAAAGAGAAAAAATGAACGTTATGGGGCGCTTTTAGGTAAAGCGTTTTTTTCTTTGGAAAAAGCGGGTAATATAAGAGTGGTATGATAAGGTGAGAACGTTAGCATAGAAGGAGAGACATAATCGATGTATAAAGGTTACTTAATTGACTTAGACGGTACGATGTATCGCGGGGAAGAACAAATTGAAGAGGCAAGCGACTTCGTAAAAGCATTAGGAGAGCGCGGCATTCCTTATTTATTCGTTACGAATAACTCAACGCGTAAACCAGAACAAGTGGCAGAAAAACTTGTTCGTTTCGATATTCCAGCGAAAGCAGAGCAAGTATTCACAACGAGTATGGCGACTGCGAACTTCATTTATGAACGTAAACAAGACGCAACTGTATATATGATTGGTGAAGAAGGCTTACACGATGCACTTGTGGAAAAAGGATTTGAACTTGTGGATGAAAATCCTGATTTCGTTGTTGTTGGTTTAGATCGTGACATCACATATGAAAAGTTAGCAAAAGCGTGTCTTGCTGTGCGTAACGGCGCAACGTTTATTTCCACAAATGGAGACATTGCCATTCCGACTGAGCGCGGATTATTACCAGGTAACGGCTCATTAACATCAGTTGTAGCAGTATCAACAGGTGTGGATCCAATCTTTATCGGAAAACCAGAATCAATCATTATGGAACAAGCTTTAAAAGTACTTGGCATAGAAAAAAAAGAAGCATTAATGGTTGGGGATAACTACGATACAGACATTTTAGCAGGAATAAATGCTGGCATGCATACCCTTCTTGTCCACACTGGAGTCACAACTGTGGAGAAGTTAACAGAATACGAAGTACAACCAACGCAAGTTGTGCATAACTTGACGGAGTGGATTGAGAAGATGTAATGAAATGCAGGTAACCGAAGAGGTTACCTGTTTTTTATGCATAATTGCATATGTACTATAGGTATATAGAATGTAAAATTTAAATGTATTGATATAAAGGAGGGATAAGAATGTACTGGATGTCATGTATTATGCTTGTTTTTACATTATGTGTTTTGTTCTTTGTTCTATGGAAAATATATAAAATAAATGAAATGAAAAAAAGCGCAGGAAAACTTATTGCAATGTATCCTCGGGTGAAAAGACGTTGGATTGCATTACTTGGACCAGCATATTTCATTGGACAATGTATGTATATATATGCTCAGTACGTAAGTGGCGATATTGATACAGTTGAACAGTTTTTTATTCAGCTAGGTATTCATGCTGTAGCAAGTTGTTTTATGACTTTAATAGCTATACACCTTATTAAAAGTGTACAAATATATGAAAAAGGTGTAATAGATGGATTAAACTTTTATTCATATGAAGAATTGAAAGGCTATAAAACATCAACATGGGAAAATCCAAAAGAAAATATATTTTTATATCGTGGGCGAGAAAAAATGAATGACAATGTGAATTTACTTATTAGACAGGAAGATATGAACGAATTAGAAAGCATTCTTCAAAGATATATTCCGAAATTAATGATGAAATAAAAAAACTCCGGTTTTAACAACCGGAGTTTTTTATTAGAACGCACGATTCACAACGTCTTTAACCTCTTCAAGATATTGTTTACGCACACTGTCATCCACAGAAGGAACACTTGTATAGAATGTATGCTCAATTGTTTCAATGCCTGTAAATTCAAAAATACCAACATCCGCTGTTTTCTTCATTGCATCAAACATGCCGCCTGCTGTGTATGCCTCTTTCGTATTACCCATTGTAGATAATAACAATCCTTTTTTACCGCTTAATAACTTTTCAATACCGTTTTCACCGTAAGCATAAGCAAATCCATGGCTAAACACACGGTCAACGTATCCTTTTAAAATAGCAGGAAGTCCCGCCCACCAAACTGGATAAATAAATGTAATGCTGTCAGCCCAAGAGATATGCTCTTGTTCTTCTTTAATATCTTCTGGTGTATTTCCTTTAGAAAATGAGATGAAATCGGAAGCGCCTAATACTGGATTAAAGTTTAATTCGTATAGATCGCGAACGCGTACTTCGTGACCTTTTCCTTCTAATTCACTTTTTACCGTTTCTAAAATCGCATGGTTGAAGCTTTCTGTATTCGGGTGTGCATAAACGATTACATGTTTCATTTTTCTTCCTCCTATTTGTGGATATGTGAATAGTTATTTGTATATCTGTAACTATTATGGTTACTACCTTTATAGAAGTCAAGTAATACATATGTATGTATAAAAAGACGCCCGAAAATCGCCTTTTTATACCCCGCTCATACAAAGTACAAAAAAGACAAATAAAATAATGACAATACCAATGCCGAAGTTAAATACGAGAGTACTATCCATATATGTAGCCTCCTTGTTTGAAAGTAAAAAGCACTCTAGTTAAGAGTGCTTTTTTATTTTGAATCTACTTTATAACTTTTAGAAAGTGATTCATGCGTGTAATGATTTACATTATTTTATGTATTTATACTTTGAAATGAGTAAGTCCTTGTTGGATATAGAAAAAAAGACACTCGTGGAGTGTCTTTTAAGATGACAAAATGTGCCAATTGCTTGAGGTTGATAAGACGCTAATTTCCGTGTTAACGCCTTTTCTTTAATCAAGAAGTGTAGCAACAGCGATTCAAATAGATTGTACCATTTGTTTAATTGTGGTGCGTATGCAATTGTGCATATTATGATCATGAGGTAGGTAATGAACTGTGAATAATTTGAAGTGATTTATTTACGATTTCTTCTGCGGCATATATGCCGATTGCGTCTGTTTTTAAAATATGAGGTTGTAAGTTATCATGCATTGCCCCTAACTCACCATGAAGTGGTGCGAAGGCATGGTTCGCCTTTTCAAGCATGCATAAATCAAGTAAAGAATCCCCAGCTGTAATAATCGTATCTATTTGCAAAATTTCTTTTATATATTGCACGGCGTCCCATTTGTTAATTGGTTTTGGTACAAAGTATAGCTTTCTACCTTGAAGTGAATGATTCCAGCCTTGTTTGTCTAACCAGGAAGTGAAGGATGATAATTCATCATAAGGAATGTTCTCCCGTTTAATAATGCAATAATGGAATAGATCATCAGCTGTTTTTTGTGATATAACCCAATCTTTATGAGCTATTTGTCCAAATTCCTTTAGTATGTCGTTTCCCTCTATACATTCAAACGATAGTCTTTCTTTTACTATCCTGTTCCAAGTACCATCTTGTTTACCGTTATGAAGGATATTACCGCCGTTACTTGTAATGGCGTATTCGGGAATGATTTCGTCTTGGAATAAAGAAATACGCTGAAACTGCTCAATAGTTCTTGTTGTAACTGGGATGAAATGTGAGTGCAGTTGCAATTTTTTTAGTAGTGAAATGGTTTTATGTGATATGAAAGAAATTTCTTTCCCATCTAAAGTTTCAATGAGTTGAATTGATTCATCTTCTATAGGGGCACGAAACGATTTCCGGGAATAAATAAGCGTCTGATCAAGATCACTGGCGAAAATCATATCGTTTCCCTCTTAAGAGGCTTAATGAGCCCGCAACATGAATAAGCCATATTCTCATAGATTTCAATAGGGACATTCTTTTCTTTAGCAAGAAGTAAAATATGCTTTAAATCGGGATTGTTTTGCTTACGTATTAAAATTTTCCACGGTATTCTCCGGAGTAATACGCGAGTTGTTTCACCGACTCCTGGTTTAATTAAGTTAATATCGTCAATTTCAAAGTGATTTTGGATAGACTGTATATCTTTTAATCCTTGCCAAGAGGGATCAGTGTAAGTTGAAGTAATATAACGTAATTGATTATCTATATGAGAATGAACAGAAGGGAATAAATCTGTTACCTCATCAACGAAGAAATTTGATAAGTCTTCTTGCTCTAGCTCTTTATAATATTTAACACCATGAAAATCATTTGGACCGATATAGGTGTCATTTAGTACAGTGCGGCTAATGAGTCCAGAGACTGTTGCATTTAAGCAAGCGCTAGGAATAAGAAAATCTTCACGTGTACCGTAAATTGAAGTACAGTAACCGGGATCAGCAAGCACAGCCATACAATGAGAAATGTGTGTATTATTTCGTTCGTTAAATGTGTGTACTGCATATTCTAATTCTTTTTTTATTGCACCTTTTCCAGTCCACCCATCAATGAATTGAATTGTTTCTTTAGGGTGATGTTCCAAAATATAATGGAGTGCATTTTCATCAATACCGCGTCCGCGAACAATAGAAATACAATAGTGAGGTACGTCAAGGTTGTATTGATAGCGTATGTAGCGTTTGATAAGAATGCCAATAGGTGTACCAGCACGAGCTAATGAAACGAGGACAAGGTTAGTTCCTTTAGTTTGTATAATCTGTTCGGCGACAACTCCAACAGCGATGGCTAGTTTGTGTTTGTATTGTTGCAGGGAAGAAAAGAATAAATCCATATACGCTTTAGAGGGTTTATATTCCATTGGTAACATTTCGGAATAATGTGTGCCAGCTTGAATTGCTTGTTCTCTAGTTTCCGTGGAACTTTCTTTCATTAAATCACTAATATCTTTTAATAGAAAAATAGCATCATTTGGATTGTAACTACTAATATGAGAATTTACTTTTACCATAATTATCAACCTTCCTTTTCTATGCTATTTGAAAATGAGACGATATGAATAAAAGGAATAACTGTTTGTAACTGCTGTAGAAGAGGAGATAGGGCTTCTTCCCCTAAATCACGCTCAATGAAAACAAATACTTCATCGTAATCATGAGGTGAAATATTATAAAAGTAATTTGTAATAGTAGAATCTTCAGGACTTGGATATGAGAAATGATTATGAATGGCGTAGTTCACATCATTTGAAACAGAATGGATAGGGCTTCTTGTTGTAGATTGATATAAAATATTTTCACCCATTTCAGCAGCAATTTTCATTGGGATATACATAAATTCACCCGTTCCGAGACAGAGTGTTCGTTTTCCAATTCTTTCTCTTTTTAAAGTTTTTCCTGCTTCTTGGGCGAAAGAATGAATGTGCTTTTGTTCATATGCTGAAATGCCAAATCGCCCAGTATATTTTATATAATTTGATGTATAGGGTGATTTTAGGCAGGTAAGGGTATGTTTTTTGAAACCAGGTTTTGTTTCTTCAATTTGAATCTCTTTTTTTGCAATATTTAATGGTTGGCCAGTTGTATGAATACTGCCTTCTAATAAAGAAATAACATGAACCTTAATTTGAAGTTCTTCTTCTAATTGTTTAAATTGTTTTCTATTAGTATGAGAACGCCAGTCTAACAAAGAAGCAATTATATATTCTTCTCGTGGGAATTTATTTTGAATAGATCTAATAATATTTAATGCTGTTTTTCCTGTTGTCATCTCATCATCTACGAGAACAATTGGATTGTTGTTTTGAAAAAAGCTTTCATCTACATAACAACGGTGTGATGTTGCATGAGAATGTTCTTCCTCAAATGTAATGACAGATTCTAGGTGGGGTATCGATTCCCTAGTTGTATGTACATACTTTGCATTTTGAAAGCATTGAAACATAGAATGACCAAGTGATGTCGCTGTTTCAGCGAATCCGATGAACAAAACTTCTTCTTGCAGAGGATATTGATAACGAAATACTTCCTCTGGGATTTCATCAATTTCTAATGAAATGAGATTTAAAATTTCTTTTTGAAATGGATGAGAAATATTATGTAGTATTTCCATATATCTTGCAGCGAGAGCAACTCCACTTGATAGAGAGACTGCAGGTTTAATAGGAAGATGCTTTCCAAGGATTGTACTCACAAATAAAAAACTACGTTTCTTATTTATTCTCGCAGCCATTTGAAAAAGATTGTCTAGCGCTAAATTATATGGATTATCACGTACTTCTACATGAACTTGTATATTATTTAAAACGTTATACGTGTTGCTTTGCGTTTGTAATAAGGAGATCGGTGAATTGTTTGTTTTCATGTAGCACCCCGTAAATATTAGATTTTAAAATGGTTTTGCGAGCCCACCCATAATGAGGTTTTACTTCATTCATTTTGTTAGAAAAACTGCTTTTTAGCACTCCATTATACGTATCTGCATTTTGTAAAATTAATCTCGCATCTAAATAATCTTCCATTGTGACAATGTGCATTGCCTGTACAACTTTAATATGAGATGGGTGAATAACTGTCTTTCCGATTAAGCCATTTGCATGGTCAAGTGATACCTCTTGAATAAGCCCTTCTTCATGATCATTAGAAAAATATTCCCATACACATCCTGAAATAATATATTCATTTGTTGCCCTTGAGAAAACGTTAATAATGTCTGAAATACAATCACGGACAACAGTAATATGATAGATAGGTGTGTATTTATTACGCCGAATACTAAATATACTTGAAAAATCAGTAGCACCAATACGTACATTTAAGATGTAATCGTGATAAGAATCTAGTAAATCCTTTATTTGTAATAATGATTCTGCCCGTGTTTCCTTATACATAATTTCGGGTGATTCTAAAATCGGCATGCCATATAGCGATAATGAGTATAACTCGTTTATATATGCAAGCTGATCGATATAAGTCTTTCCGTTAATCGGTGTGAATTTTGGAAAGACAAAACCACATAAACAATGAACGGCACTACCTAATTCAGTAACAATTTTCTTCATTTGACTTGGCTGTCGAACTCTAATAAAAAGGAGTGGGATGTCTGCTTGATTTAGTATGTTGGCACTGACTAAGTTAGCGATTTGCTGTATTTGAACGACGATGTTTTGCTCTGCAAGTTTTACTTCCTCATCGCTGATAGCGTCCTCTAGACAAAGAATAATTGAGATAGCATCCACATGTTTCCTTCTAATTATATCTTCCGCAATCGTTTCTTTCGTGCCAGGAGTATATAGTGTAGCGCCTAGTGCGTAAGCTAGTTGTTCTTTTCCTATATTTTTTGAAAAACTAAGAGGTTCTTTATAGAAAAAATTTTGCCGTTCTTCTGAGGAGAGATAAGAAAAGTAATTCAAATTGTCACCACCTTATTTATAATGATTCTGTTTAATCGTAACATAATAAGAAAAATCTTCCATAAAAATGAAGCAAGAAATTAAAAAATATATTGAGAAAGATGAATTATAAGATGAATATCGAATATTGTTAATAGAAATATAATAGGGGGAAAGAGAAAGTGGATATACATAAATTAACAGAGGTAGAAGCAAATGAGATAAATACTTGGACGTACGAGGAACCATATAATTTATATAGTTTTTCAGGCGAGAAAGAAGTAATGGAAGAGCTATTAGATGGAACGTATTATGGCTGTTGTGATGATCAAGGAGACCTCATCGGTTATTTTTGTTTTGGAGCAAATGCACAAGTACCAGGTGGAAGAGATGCTCATTTATATGGTGGAGAAGATGTGATTGATATTGGACTTGGCATGAAGCCGGCGTTAACTGGGAAAGGAATGGGGAAAGAATTCTTCCAAGCTGGAATAGCGTTTGCCACGAAAGAGTTTAATGCAAAAATGTTTCGATTAAGCGTAGCGACATTTAATACAAGAGCGATTACGTTATATAAAAATATCGGATTTAAGCAAGGGCCTATTTTTTTGAGTCGCGGAAGAGAATTTATGCTGATGGAATATGAAAGACCGTCAGCATGAACCTGACGGCCTAGAAAACACTATTATTCTGAGTGCTCAGCTCGGTGTGCTAAACGGCTTGAAGCAGCGGCAGCGATTCCGCCAACGATATCATCAAGGAACGTGTGCACCTTTCCAGTTGATTTATCATTTAAGTATTCTAAAATACCAGGTTTTAATTTATCAATATATCCAAAGTTCGTGAAACCGATAGAGCCGTACACATTCACGATAGAAAGTGCGATAACTTCATCAATTCCGTATAAGCCTTCGTCACGTTTTACAATATCTTGTAACGGTTCACTTAGCATTCCCTTTTCAGCAAGGACATCAAGCTCGATACCAGTAATCAGTGCGTTTTGTACTTCACGTTTTGATAGTACACGTTCTACATTGTAACGGCATTCTGACATCTCTAAATTTGGATGATATTTTTTTTGAAGAAAATGAACAAGTTCAGCAATATCGTCAATTGTTACACCGCGTTCTTGTAATAGTTTTAATGCTCTTTCTTGTAGTTGATTTGATTCTTTCATGTTTATCACCTTTTTTTCTTTTTAGTATTTGTATACGTTTCGTTGCTTTATCATGTGCATAGGAATGAAAGGCGAGCACAAGCTCATATATATAAAGAAAAACCATAGGTGGCGACTGCGATGATTCAGCATATTTATGAGCATTATCACATGCATGTTAAAGAATTAATCCCCCTTGGCCCCTATAAAAGCTTTTGGATTCGCAACAAAATTTATGTACTTGTTCCAATTGGAGAAATGGAGGAAGAAGTACTTGTAGAGATGAAAAAGCTCAGTGATTATATGAACCAGCAAGGGGATATAACTGTAGCGACTTTCGTTCCGACTATACACGGCTACTATGTAAGTGAGATAGAAGAACAAAATTATTGCTTATTAAAAGGTATGCGCACGTTAGAACGACATGCTATGTCATTAGGAAGTGAGCTTTCTATATTCCATAAACGAGGTGCATTCTTTCCAGAAGAAATTGAGCAATTAAGCCGAATTGGTGAATGGAAAGCGTTATGGGAAAAAAGGCTCGATCAATTAGAAAAGTTTTGGCAATCACAAGTGATGAACCACCCTTCAGATGTATTCGATCAATTGTTTATTGAATCCTTCCCGTATTACTTAGGAGTTGCAGAAAATGCCATTCAATATGTTGTCGATACAGAAATGGATGATACGCCGCAACTAACGGATGCAGCAACAATTTGCCAAGAACGATTCACACCTTTATTATGGCATCAAACGAAGCGGCTCAAACTCCCTTTTGATTGGGTGTATGATCACCCGAGTCGAGATATTGCAGAATGGATCCGCCATATGACGATAGAAAAAAAGAAAGACTGGGAGCAAACAATCGTTCAATTTGTTACAGATTATGAACGGAATTATTCGCTATCCTCATTTGGCTGGCGCTTATTATTTGCAAGGCTCCTGTTCCCGCTTCACTATTTTGAAACGGTCGAACGATATTACCAAACTGGAAACGAAGAACAAAAAAGCATATATAGAGATCGCTTAGAAGCCATTTTACACGATGTGAACCGCTCAGAGCAATTTATGAAGCATTTTTATGGCTCACTTCGTTTACCAGTAGATAAGCTTGGGATTAGAAAATTAGATTGGTTATCTTAAAAATATAAAAAAGAGACCGAGTGAGGTCTCTTTTTTATATACCACAATTTTATGTAATACATTATGCCCCTACCTGCTGATCTGTACATATATTTAAAACGAATTGATGCCTTTCGAGCTTTTCATTTACTTTACCCAATAATTCTTGCTGGATTTCTTTAAATAAAAATTGATAGCTTGTATTCCACGTTGGTATAGCGGATGAAAGGCCTAATAAATACTCTTTTTTCTTTTCTAGTTCTTGAATTGTTAAAAAAGTGTTCCCCATTTTTGGCATGTGTCGTCCCCCTATGTTTTTTACTTTATATGTGTGAACGATTCACTATATAGTATTAATTATCGCATTTTTTGAGAGGGATTTCCAATTTTGTTTTATGATGTTAACGGATAAATGTGATTTGAATAAAAAAAGGAGACCAAATTTGGTCTCCTTTTAGCAAGTGACTTTGAACGAGCCGCTTCCGCTTTTAATTAAAATACTTGTTCTACTTCGATAACGCCTGGTACTTCTTCAAGTAACGCGCGCTCGATACCAGCTTTTAGTGTGATTGTAGAACTTGGGCAGCTTCCGCATGCACCCATAAGGCGTAGTTTTACGATACCTTCTTCAATGTCTACTAATTCAACGTCTCCGCCATCGCGAAGTAAGAATGGACGTAATTTATCTAATACTTCTAATACTTGTTCTTGCATATGTGGGTTTTCCATTTTTATCGACTCCTTTCATCAGTTTTATTATAATCAAGATAGAGGGGAAAATCTATTTTTTCTCTTCTTGTTTTATTGTCGAAATTTTGTATCGTGTTTTTTCAGTATAGGGGTATGGAATAAGTTTGTAAAATGATGTGCTTATGTAATAAGACATCTGAATATACTGTTGGGACAAGAAGTGGGGGAGAAGAAATGGTTAATGTTCAAGTGTATGGGACGAAAGTAATTTGTGCGAGCTGCGTTGGAATGCCATCTTCAACAGAAACGTTTGAGTGGTTACAAGCGGCAATTGGTCGTAAATATGAAGGACAAGAAAATAAATTTAATTTCGAGTATATTGATTTCCAAGAAGAACAAGAAGATGCGGATAAAAAAGCATTCGCAGAGCGCGTAGTGGAAGAAGATTTATTTTATCCGGTCGTTCTTGTAAATGGAGAAATTGTTGGAGAAGGAAATCCTCGTTTGAAGGATGTTTACGAAGAAATCGAGAAATATTTATAAAACAAGAAGTCTTTGCGAATTTGCAAAGGCTTTTTTTATTGGAGGGATAGATATGAAAAATGGAGTGAAGCATGCGTTACCAACGGAAGTAGAGCAGTTAATGGAGCGGTACACAGTAGAATTAAAAGAAATTTTTTTGGATGAAAAAATAGTCGGGGTATATATTTACGGATCCATCGCACTAGGTGCATTTCATAAGGAAACGAGCGATGTTGATTTTGTTACAGTGATAAATGATTCCGTGAATGAAGCTGAAAAACAGCAGCTTGTGGAACTACATAAGAAACTTAGTGATAATATGCTAGGTAAAAGAATGGACGGTATGTATATTCCGCTTGCTGACTTAGGGAAATACAATGATGAAATGAACGAGTACGTGTATTGTGCAGATGGTAAAGCTAATGTTGGTCATTGGGACATTAATGCGGTCACATGGTGGACGTTGAAAAATCAAGGCATTACAGTTACCGGAAAAGAAGCAGAAGATCTTCCGCTGCAAATACAATGGAATGATGTAGTAAATACGATGAAATACAACGTAGAACAGTACTGGAGTGAAAAGGCGAAGAAGCCATATTTATTTTTTATAGAAGAGTGGGTAGAATCAGCTGTCGTTACGATGGGACGTATTTTATATACACTAAATCATAAAACAATCGTTTCAAAAGATAGAGGCTTGCAATACTTGTCAGAACGTTCAGCGGAAGAATGGGAGCTTTTATTAAAAGAAGTAGCGAGAATACGGCAGAACCCAAAAGAAAAGCGAATGCTCTCAAGGTGGAGAAGGGCAGATATGACGAAGAGGTACTTACTGCATTTAATTGAGATGTGTAGAGAGAAATGGTAGGGAAGAAAATGGACAATACAGTGGGGTGTATTGTCTTTTTTATTTTGTAGTAGATAGAAAAGTATTTACAAGTATTGTGTGGAGGAAAAATAATAGAAAAAAATATGCGCATGGGGGAAGATGATGAGTAAATATAAATTACATATAGATAAAGAACAACTATGGAAAGGCTGCGTTTTAAATTCGATTGCCCATGCAATTAATGTAGCGCATTGTCCAGATTTCTCACATGAAAGTTCATGGGATGGATTTAACTATAGTATGCAAGATAGCCAAGGCGGACAAGGGGCAATTACGTTTCATCCGAATTACACGATTGTATGTCTTCAAGATGTGAATAGTGAGAGAATGGATGAGTGGATTGATGCGAAAAGTTATTTTGAAGGGGCACCTTCGGAAGTAATAGATATTGCGAAAGAAGAAGCACTTCAATACGTATTAGAAGAAGTAGAAGGCGAAACAGTTCCTTTTATTACAACTGCATTTTGGATTGAGGATAGTGGTGCGTATTCAATTGATTCATTTGAAGAGATGGAAGAGCACGGTGGATTCTTATTAGAAATTCCATTACTTGATACAGAATCAGCAATGGAAAGACTGGAAGAAGAGTATGAACTGACAGAGGAACAAATAGAGCTTTTACAACTCGTGTATGAGAAAAAAATCCAAAGGCCAAATGAGGAAATTAAGTTGTCTAAAGAAGAAGTAGCAATGATTGGAACGGAAGATAGCGAAGGATTGGAAGCTAGTAAGGAGTCATTTGCAGAAATGAATATTACTTGGGAGTTGTAGGATAGGATATAAAATTGTGATAAAGGACTAGTAGAAAGAACAATGTGAAATTACATTGCACTTTCTACTAGTTTTTTCATATACATATCAACTTCGTGAAAGAATATGGGCTCTTTTTCCTTAGTATTCAGATGCACGGTGCAATGTAAATATTGCTGTAAGTAGCGATTAGCTTGTTCGTACTGTTTTAATTTGTAGAAAGAAAAACAGGTAAGAAGTAGAAACGCTTTTTCTTCTAATATTGGAACGACAGCTAGTACCGGAGTAATGGAATGTATATTTATTTCCACTAAATTTTCATAAGATGTCCATGTTTGAAACCAGTCGAAAATAGTAGAAAGGTAATTCGGAATGTTGATAGTTTCATGTGAAACATTATGCAATAGCTGGTTCTGTTTGATATGTATAGGCTCTATTCTCGTTTGTAGAATGCAATCGAATATTGAAATGTTTTCTTTTATTTGTAATTGGTGCGTAATAAGCTGCGGGAGACCGATAGGGTGGACTCCTATATTTATATAAAAGTCATCTCCAAACTGGCTTTTTTGTATGTTAATGAGCTTATAAAATCCGTTTTCAGCTTTGAAAAATGTATGTCTTTTTTTCTTAAAGCCGAGTGGTTTTAAAGTGGCGTGTAAATTTGTAATAAAATCTTGCTCCTTTTTAGAGCCAGGCTTATTCTTCGTCATATTCATAAGTAGTTAAGTTTTGTAAGAAACTTTCAAAGTTAGGTGCTAATTCAATAATTTCCTCAAACTCATTATCGATAAATATAACTGGAGGATTTTCAGCTACATTTCGATAGTCTAATGCAATCCATGTATGTCCATCACCAGATAAAAGTATGATATTCTCAGGCATTTCCCATTCTCGAATTAAATAGCGGCTCTCTAAAATACTAGATTCATTTTCATCAAAAGAAATACCATATAAACCAGATACATTAACGTGATCGTCTGCCCAAGAATTTGGCTTTGAAGTAGGGTGAACATCGAGACGAAGAGTTCCCCCATTTTGTTCTTTTAGAAGGTTTATATATGATTCTGGAAGCTTTACGTTCAGTACTTCTTCTGCTTTTTTGATTAGTTCATCGTTAATGGGTGCTAGTTTTAAATAGTCATCGTCTGCCCAAATTGTACTCTTCATATTCGATCACCTCAAATAATAGTTTTAAGAATCTTATGTCATATATTATAGTTAGTTTAGATAACATGCAATAGAGGGAGGGACGGAGTATGGATGTGTATGAATACCTCGATCACGTAAATTCTAAAGAAGATTTATTAAAATTTCTTGTATACCTCCAAAAGGATTTTAAAGTGAATAGAGATGAATGGGAGAATGTAGAGGTAGAGACTTATTTAGAGGCATTAAATAGTTGGTTAGGTTCTTGTGAATCGGTTTATATAAATCAAGGAGAGAAGTTTCCAGAAAATATTTCATGGAAGTTTATTGCTCAAATGTTACTTGCGGCAGCTCATTATGAATAAAATTAGATTTTTAAAAGATAGAATGGAGAAGATATCTTGATTAACCATAATAAAATTAAACAACTTTTAGCACATGTAGATCGTGCTGATGATAATGAAATTGAGCTAGAGTATGAATCTGAACCTATGACGATAGAATTGTTTAATAGTGAAGAAATAGAAGAAGGGCAACTTGGTTATAGTTTTGATGAAGAAGGACAAAGCTTAGTCGGGAATGAAGAAGGAGATTGGAAAGAAGGATGGATTGTAATAGGGATAGATTCATATCTTGGAGACCCGATTTTTGTAGATAGTAATGATGAGAACTGTCCAGTTTATACAGCTATGCACGGTGAGGGAGAATGGGAGCCGGAATGTATAGCGGAGCGTATAGAAGATATTATTGAGAAAGTGAAGGGGAATGTGCGAGAAATAAAATAGTATTTCAATGTGATTAAGAGGGAGGAAATGTAGTATATATTCACTAAAAAAGATGTATAAAAATGATTTTGATGCATCCTTTTTAGTGAATATATAAAATAATTAACTTAGTGTATTAAATATATGATACATGATTATTTTAATATATTTAAAAGTAAAATGAAATAAGAAACGGATAATTGTCGGAATATATTCGATTTCCGTTCATTTTTATGAAATATGTGTACTTTTTGTTAGATTCCTTCATTTTGTGCATATACAATAAATGTATATAGAAATAAGAAAAGGATGATGTACGTGAAGGACACTGTTTTAAAAGAAACGATTTCTCCACAAGAATTACATAAAGTTGTTCAAAAGAATACAGCTTATTATGACTTTAAGTGGGGGAAAGTAGAAAATCCAGCGCAAGGGAATACATGGAATTGGGTAGCCTTTTTCTTCCCAACTTTTTGGTTAGCTTATCGAAAAATGTATAAGTTATTTATTATATTTGCGTTATTGGCTATACCTAGTATATTTATACCCCCTTTTATAGATATTCCAGATGGGATTTATGTAACATTTAGTTTAGCTCTTCAATTAGGAATGATGATATTTACTGGATGGCAAGGAAACCGTTTATATTATAAGCATGCTGTTCGTGTTTTTCGTAAGGGAGAAGATGCGTCTGATCATGAGAAGGCGTATTTCTTACAATCAAAGGGTGGCGTGAGTATTGCTGGTATGATTGGTTTACAGATTATAGTCGGGATTGTGTTTGGGTTAGCTGCGTTCGGGCTGTCCTTTTTACCAACTGAACCGAATATTAAAAACGTTGTTCGTTCAAGTGGTGAAGGGGTTACGTTAGAGATTATGACTGATAATCCAACTTGGAAGTTTGTGAAGAAAGAAAAAGATTATGACGTAGTAGAGTTTACTGGTTATGATTATACAGAGAAGAAAAACGTGAAAATTAAATTTGCTGTTTATTTCGATGAAGATTATTTCGAGTGGCAAGAGGTATATGAAAATAATAAGAAGTTAAGTGAAGAAGAAGTGGAAGAATATCAAATTTACATTGAAGAAAATAATTTGGGTTTCTAGAGAGAACTCGTTCATTTTGAAAAGAAGAATCTTGTGAAGGTTCTTCTTTTGTTTATTAGGGGGAGAGAAATGATTTCAGCATGGATAGAAGCTCTAATAGGATCTATTAGTTTAAGTACGGGTTTACACACGAAAAAGATTGATGTTAACATACGTTACTTGCAGCAGTATGAATGGTTTCGAATGATATATGAAGACGAGAAGTATCGAAAGTTATTTATTACGAACTACAAAGTTCGCTCATATTTACAAAGTAAGCTAAGAGTTCGATTGCTCGTAAAAAATAAAAATGCACAACGAAGATTTTTAAAATTAGTAGAAGAGCAAATAGAAAAACGGCATACAAATTGAAATTTTGTAAAATACAATAAAAAATGAGAATTTGAGGTAGGGTTGTCAATAACGTGAGACTATGGCACTATAAAGAAATGCTATACAAATTTTATTTATCGAGATGTAAACATCAATTTTGATTTTTACGTATAAATAATGAACGGAGGAAATGAATTTATGGCTACTTTACCAAATTGTCCAAAATGTAATTCAGAATATACGTATGAGGATGGCGTTCTTTTCGTATGTCCAGAATGTGCTCATGAGTGGGGCCAAGAAGCAGAAGCTGAAAATAATGATGGTGCAAAAGTTGTAAAAGATGCGAACGGAAACGTTCTTCAAGATGGCGACGCTGTTACTGTTATTAAAGATTTAAAAGTAAAAGGAACTTCTTCAGTTGTGAAGATCGGTACGAAAGTAAAGAGTATCCGTCTAGTTGATGGCGATCACGATATCGATTGCAAAATCGACGGTTTCGGAGCTATGAAGTTAAAATCACAGTTCGTTAAGAAGGCGTAAGTAAATAGAAGAGGAGGCGAATAGCCTCCTCTTTTTATTATGTCACTTTTTGTCGGTAAATCGATATTTCGTACAAAATCGTTGATATATTCTGAGTTATGATAGATATATTTGAAAAATCGTTGATATATTGCAAGTTATGATAGATATATTGAAAAAATCGTTAATATAATTTCACTCACCGAGAACGATGCATCATTTACTGAGCGAAAGTTACGATTTACCTCGCATCATAGTCAACCTCTTTCAACTGACATCGCTTATTAAAGAACGTTTTATATCCAAGCTGTAAAAAGATAATGACAGCAAAGGCAGTACTTCCAGAAATACCGAGTATGATGGCGATTTGATATTGAATGGCTGTGAATGGTGATACACCGGATAATATTTGACCAGTCATCATGCCTGGTAAGCTTATAATTCCCATTCCGACCATAGAATTAATTGTTGGTAAAATAGCAGAGTCAAAAGCGTCTCGAATGAGCGGAGCAGCTGCTTCTTTCGGTGTTGCGCCGAGCATAAGTGCACCTTCAATTTGACCTCTTTGCGATTTCATATTGTTTAAGAACGTATTTGCACCAAGAGAAACACCAGTCATGGCATTCCCAACTAACATTCCTGTAATAGGGACGATATATTGCGGAGCATACCAAGGGTCATGACCGATAATAACAAAGATAAATAGTAGAAGTGGCCCAATTGATCCGGCAATCATGGAAAGGGCGGCTACTCGTTTTAATTCTTTAGACATTGGGATGTTAACCCGTTTATAAATATTAAAAATTGCAAAGGTAGTAATAGAAGTGATGAGAGCGATTGTATAAAATGGATTACTGTTTTCAAATACGTATGTAAGGACATATGCAACAAGTACGAGCTGAATCGTCATACGGAATGTTGCGAGCGCGATTTGTTTTTCGCGAGGTATTCCTTTTAATTTTACAAGTCCAATTAAAATAAGAATGAAAATATAGGCAGCTGCAAGTTGCCAAATTTGGAGTTCAATAACGCCCTTCAACTGAGAGCACTTCCTTTCTAGTTGCACCCTTTGTTTTGCTAATTTCAATAATATCGTCTGCAATTTCTTCTGGAAGTTGTTGCGAGTGTGTGATGAAGATAACTGTTTTTTTCTTTTTTCGTGCTAGTTCAGTAAATTGTTTCATAACGCGGCGTTCTGTATCACTGTCTAATGCTGAAGTGGGTTCATCTAATAAATAGACAGGCGGATCCATAAGTACGATACGTGCAAAGGCAAGTCTTTGTTTTTCACCGCCGGATAATGAGGAGGTGCTATCTTCTAATTGCTTGTCTAAGCTAACGGTTTGTAATGCACTCCGCAGGGCATCATCATTTGGAAATGGTTTTTCAGAAAGACGAAGTCCCATTAATAGGTTGTCTTTAACGGTTCCATCAAAAATAGGTGGAGTTTGCCCAAGCATAACTACGTCCCGACGTAATTGAATAGGGTAATAATCAGAAATTAACTTTCCGTTATATTCAATTGTACCGGATGTTGGGGATTGTAAATCGTTTAACATGCGAAGTAATGTGCTTTTTCCGCTTCCGCTTTCACCGATAATACAAGTAATCTTTTCTTTTTGAATCTGTAAATAAGGAATGTGTAGTATATCTTTATATATAACGTCTTTTAATATAAACATAAATCGCTCCTTTCTGATTCTAGTTATATCGTATCAAAAAAAGAGGGGAAAATGGTTATAACGAACAACGTTTTTTCTTCGTCTTGAGTTTTATTAATAAGTTAAGTAAACGATCTAATTCTTGGCTGAAAGAAATCACTTTATCATGAGTGAATCCGTATCGTTCAACGAGATAGATTAGCTCTTTCTTTTTTGCTTCTATTCGATTGTTTAGTTTCGATAAGTTCATAAGTGGAATGTAATGCCTCCTACAAAAGTATTTATCACATAAAAAATAAGACCGAATGAATTCGGTCTTAAAGGAAGTAATAAAACAACTTACAAATAGCATACAATGTTTATCAATATTTTTTAATATAAAAATGAAAAATAAATCATTATAAATATTGAGAAAGATGTGTCTGATAATTTTTAAAAACTGATGCAAAGAGGCTGCCTACATCGTAGACAGCCTGTAAAGTATTAACCTTTATGATATTTGTACATCCAAAGAAGACCAGATTTTAATAATCTCGGTACACGTCCCATTAATGGTTGGTTTGCTAGTAAACCAAAGCCGTGCTTCTTACCAAGAGATCCTAGAACACCTTTTAATTTAATAACAGGTAGTTCATCCGGGAGTGGTTCATTATTCCAACGTTTTAATAATATTTGGACAATTTGTTCTCCTTGACCTTCAGCCAGTTGGGCAGATGGTGCATGTGGAAGTGCTGCGCAATCTCCTACAACGTAAACATGATCGTTATTTGGAATATTATGATATTTAGTTAAGACAACCCGTCCGCTACCATCTTGTTCAACTGGAAGGTTTCGAACAACTTCATTTGCTTGAATACCAGCTGTCCAGACGATTGCATCACATTCAAGTGGTTCATCGTGGTTGTACACAATATTTGGTTCTACTTTTGTAATGTTAGAGTTTCGTATAATGTTAACTTTATGCTTTACAAACCATTCTTCTACGTATCTACTTAATTTCTCTGGATATGGGAATAAAATTCTATCTTTTCGATCAAATAAATAGATTTTTAAATCAGAACGGCTTTCACGAAGTTCACTTGCTACTTCAACGCCACTTAAGCCAGCACCAACGACAGCTACTGTTGCATTTGGTTCTAGACTATTTAATTGTTCATATGTCTTACGTGTTTGTTCAATTGATTGTAGACTATGTGTATATTCTCTAGCTCCAGGAACGTTATGATATTTATCTTCACAGCCAAGTCCGATAATTAAATCATCATATTGGATCGCTTCGCCGCCATCAAGATGAACAGCTTTTTCTTCGAGGTCAATATTTGTTACTGTGCCGTATTGAATATTGAGGCGTGGGTGTTCAGGAAACGGTATACGAATATGCGTTTCTGAAATAGTACCCGCAACTAATGCATAATATTCAGTTTTGAAGCAATGATATGGTACTTTGTCGATTAATGTCACTTGTACATCATCTGGAAGTTGGTTGCTTGGAAGTAGCCTTTGCAGAATTCTCATTCCACCGTAGCCGCCACCTAGTATTACGAGGTGTTTCATGATGGATTACCCCTTTTCTGTTGAAATATCCCCTAATCATAAAATTTTATATTAATAAAATATTTTGACTTTACTCAATCAAATTATATCGAATTTGTGAACAAATAACAATGCATGAATGAATACTCTGTTGTACAATAAGAAGAAAAGTAAACTGTTTTTCTTTTTAAGTTACTCTTTCATTGTAAGTAGCATGTTATATAGAAGAAATCATCTACTTTGAAGTGAAGTAATGAAGTAACTAAATAGTTTAGACTGTGTAACGAAAACAACAAGAAACAGCTTAGTTTTCTTCTTATAGATAAAGTGAAAAGGTAATTTGTTTTGTAGTACAGGGGGGAGAATTTTGATTAAACCATTAATTGAATTTTGTGTAGGTAACCTTGCAAGTGGTTCACAAGCAGCTCTAGAAAAATTAGAAAAAGATCCGAATTTAGATGTAATGGAGTATGGTTGTTTAGGATATTGTGGCATTTGTTTTGAAGGACCATTTGCACTTGTAAATGGTGAAGTTGTACAAGGTGCAACAGTAGAAGAGCTTGTTAATAATGTATATGAGTATTTGGATGAAAATCCAATGTTTTAAGGTGTTGCGAATTAGCAGCACCTTTTTCATTAGATAAAACTTTATTTCGTGGGGAAGACTAATACTCAGTATTAGTCTTCCCCAATCGAAAATAGTAGGATAAATAAAAAAAGGCCCTTTTTAGAAGGGCTTTTTTCTTACACAAATTGTGTAAGAGTGGCTCATCGCCAAACGTTGTCAAATATGAGAAACGGGGGACATTCATATTGTGTTCTAAAAGCATGCATTTTATACTTAACATAACAAATTATTTTTGGAGTGAATATAAATGAGCCAATTTTCTTTTACAAAAATGCATGGTCTTGGCAATAGTTATATATATGTAAATATGTTTGAAGAGCAAATTCCTGAAGAAGATTTAGCCCTTGTGGCCGAAAAGGTTTCAAATATTAATACTGGTATTGGAGCAGACGGGATGATTTTAATTTGCCCTTCAGACGTAGCTCCGGTGAAGATGCGTATGTTTAATAATGATGGTTCTGAAGGAAAGAGCTGTGGTAACGGTTTACGCTGCGTAGCGAAATATGCGTATGAGCATAAACTAGTAGAAGAAACAGTTTTCACAATTGAAACGTTAGCTGGTATTGTAACGGCTGAAGTAACAGTAGAAGATGGTGTCGTGACATTAGCAAAAATCGATATGGGAGCACCTCGTCTAACACGTGCAGAAATACCGATGCTTGGTGAAGGTGAAACACCATTTATTCGTGAAAACTTCTTATACAATAATCATCGTTATGCATTTACAGCTGTTTCAATGGGAAATCCGCATGCGGTTATTTTTGTTGATGATGTAGAAAAAGCACCTCTTACAACACTTGGACCAGTTCTCGAGACACATGAAATGTTCCCAGAGCGAGTGAATGTTGAGTTTATCGAAATTTTGAATAATGACGAGATGAACTTCCGCGTTTGGGAACGTGGATCTGGTGTAACGCAAGCTTGCGGAACAGGAGCGTGCGCTGCAGTTGTAGCTGCTATTTTAAATGGAAAGATGGAACGTGGTAAGGAAATTACAGTCCATTTAGCTGGCGGCGATTTAATGATTGCGTGGACTGAAGAAGGAAACGTGTTGATGAAAGGACCTGCGGAAGTAATTTGCCGCGGAGTGTATGAGTACAAGATAGAAGCGTAAAGATGTATAATGGACTAAGAACAGAAAGGAAGGTGTATTTCATGATTGAAGTAACAGAACAAGCAGCTTTTCAAATTAAAGATATGTTAAAAGATGCTGAAGATGGAGAGAAGTATGTGCGCCTTGCTGTACACGGCGGCGGATGTAGCGGTCTTTCTTACGGCTTAGGATTTGAAGTAGAACCAAAAGAAGACGACACAGTGCTTGAGTTTTTCGGTGTTGAATTTGTTATCGATACAGAAAGTGCTCCAATTGTTAAAGGAGTAAAAATTGACTATAAACAATCTATGCTTGGCGGCGGATTCACAATCGACAATCCAAACGCAATCGCATCATGCGGATGTGGATCATCTTTCCGTACAGCATCGAATGCTGGTAAGCCAGAAGAGTGCTAAGTTTTTAGCAGAAATAGAGAAAGACCTTTTTAGCGATAGAATAAAATCGTTAGAAAGGTCTTTTCTTTTTGCGTTAAAACAGGAAATGTATGTAAAGTTACTTTAGATCTTAATTTAAATGTTATTATATATGGTATATATGATTAATGCTGTGAATTCGAGATTCATATTGTTCATTTTAAGATAAGATTATGTAGAAAAAATGTAAATGATTAGCAAAAATATACTATTTATTAGTTATATTTAATGTTAATATTTGTAACGAAGATGATTGGCGAGGGCTGATTAAAGTTTCACTTTATACAAAAAAGGGGCATGAGGGAGAAGGTTATAGCCAATTGTATAGAACTGAATACTTCCGTATTAATTAAAATACATTGATTACTAGATATTAAAAAACACCGGGGGGATTAGAGTGAGGTCATTTAAGAGAGTATTTATAGTAGGGATGGCGTTGACTACAGTATCGATTTTGGGAGCTTGTTCTAGCGATACAGACGTATTAACAAAAGCAGGAGCAAAGCAACCAGCGAAGGCGGAAGGTGAAGTACTAAAAGATCAGAAGAAAACACCTATGACTACGAGCAAACGTGAAAGTATTAAAAATGAGGATGCACCATCATCACAAAAGCGTTATATTTCTCATGATGAATCTCAAAAGATTGAGGAAGGTATGACGTATACGGATATTCTTAATACGATTGACTATGGTGGTGAGAACATAAAACATTATAATAACCATGAAAAACGCGTATTTTATACTGAAAAAGATACGGATGGTACATATGAAATTATGGTTGAATTAAATACATATGGTTATGTTGTAAATATTGAACGTACTGCTATAAAGGATGAAGATAAAGATACAGATAAAGAGAATCAGGTATTTACGAAACGTAGTGAAGAGCCTGTAAAGGAATATGAAGAAAAAAACGATCGTGTACCGTGGTATAAAGATGTAAATAACAATTCGGCAGCAGTAAGTTACAATCATTATTTGAAAATCAAAAAAGGTATGCCCGCGAATCAGGTAAAAGCTGCAATTGGACAGCCACATGTGATTGAGAAATATAAATCTTATTCAGTATATGACTATACTGGTTATGGTGGAGAAGGATCATTACGTGTAATCTTTGAACCGAATGGAACTGTTACGGATGTAGTGGAAGACGGTTTACCACGATAATAAATTAGTTACGGGAAGAATTGTAGTAAAGTTGTCTTTGATTTTATAAAGTTTTTGGGAGCATCTCCGAATATAGGTGAAAAAATAATTCTCTTAGCCATGTTAACTACAGTATTAGTATTTACCGAAGTTTCTTCCAAATTCAATAGCGTTATCGTGGATGTTGTTGTCGTATTATCTTTGTTGATATATACCGCAGTAGGGCAGAAATTGTAACTGGACGCGGAGGAGTAGCAGCTTCCTTTTAAAAGAAGGAGGAAAATATGATGGAGGATATTCTTGAATTTATAGGGAGATACGTAATTAAACCTATTATTAGTTTAGTGAGATATCTTGTAATAGAGATTATAATTGAGGGCATAATAGAAGGCGTAATAAACGGTATAAGGAAATTACGTGATAAGTGGCGAAATTGGCGTGAAAGACGTTATTGGCGGTAGTGTAGCTGATGAGCGTGAGAAACAAAAACGTTATACAGAAGCTTAATGGAATGACAATTTCTAAAGTGAAGAAATAATTATTATCTTACAAAAGTGTAATGTTCATGTCATGTTTTTGAATTTCTTCTTTAAGCTCCGGGCTTTAAGATAAGAATATAAGAAAAAACATATGAGGTGAAGGAAATGAAAAGATACATTGCACTATTTAGTATTTTAGTTGTATTTGCAAGTTTGTTAGTTGGTTGTGATTTAAACCGTATGGGTAAAGATGAGTATTATGTTCAAATTACAGTAGATGGAAAAGAATTTGATAGTAAAGCTAGTAATGGGCAGAAATTTAAAGATTATGAATATAAGCTGACTGGCTTTGATAAAGACGGTAAAGAGAAAGAATTAGAATTCATAGCTCAAAAAAATCTTCGTAAAGAAGCATTCCTACGCGTATACCACTCAGATAAAAAAGGTGTAACAGCTTGGGAAGAAGTGAAAAAAGACGAGCTTCCAGCGAAAGTGAAAGAAAAACTAAGTGTGAAATAAGACAGATAAAAAGGAATTGACGAACAGGGTCAATTCCTTTTTTTGTTTTCAAATTCTTCTTCTGAAATGACTTTAAATCCGTGTCTTTTAAATAAAGCAGTTGTCACTCCGAAACCAGTTTGCTTATTACCGTTAAATTCTCCAGTGTAAATCGTAGAACTACCACAAGATGGGCTGCGTTCTTTTAAAATAATATATTCTGGGTGTAAATCTTTAATTTGTTCTAATGCTTTATAAGCACCATTTACGAAAGCTGCTGTGACATCTTCACCATTTTTTGTTATCACTTTCGCTTTTCCGTCTAAAACGTCGTCGCCATTCCCGCCAATAATTTCAGCGGAAGGACGAGGTGTTGGTAGTCCTCCTAATACTTCAGGGCAAATGAGGACTGTATCTTCTTTTTGCAGAAGCTCCTCTATTTTTGAAACGAGATTGTCATTCCCGTCATAACGGCAAGCAATCCCACCTAAACAAGCGCTAATTACGATCATATTTTCATCTCCATTAAAAAATATTAACTATCACGCCAATTTCGCTTCCTGCCTCTTACTTATAAATGAGGTGATATAAATGGGAAGCTTATATAATTTAATGAAACCATATAGTGAATTTCGAAGTAAAGAAGAGTTTAATACATATCAAAAACAAGTTTTGAAGTGCTACCGATTTCAATTGAATAAAACTGATTCTATCATTATTCATTTTTTAGGAAAATATGCGGTGAATGAGAAACAAAAAACAGTAGGAGTCGCTTGTCCATTAATGGGGACGATTGCGACGAATGTTGGAAAGAGTATTCGTACAGTACGCCGTTCAATTGCAAAGTTAGAGGAACTAGGAATTATAAAGCGTGTTGCAACAAAAGAAAGGCATAAACGCGGCGGGTATAGTGCGAACTTATATGTATTTCTTACATCTGCGATTGACCGCATGGATGACCGTATGAAAATGTCCGCTTGTAAAACTGAGGATAATGCAACTGGCTGTAGTAAAAATGAGCAAAAAATTGCTGGGGAAACAATTCTTTCTAAAAACATTTCACAAATAAAAGAGAAAAGAAAAGGAACGTATGAGCTTGATGAGACGTATTGCCGTCATGATATACCGAAGCCTTTTATATACGCACTGGTGCCGATGACGAGTAATCCGAAGAAAATTAATATATTTTGGAGTAAGGTCGAGCTTGCGTATAAAAAGAGTGGGTTACTAGAACAAGGTGTTTTACTGGAGCAAATATTAGCTGACGAAGAAGTGTATGGAAATTTAATTTGGCGCGTGAAAAGTGTTGTAAGAGCATATAAATATGGGGAAATTCGTAAAGACATTGGGGCACTTTTATACAGTACAGTGCGAGATTTATTTTTAGAGGTTGGATTAGAATGGGGAGCAGCATTAAGGAGAAGTAAGGGAATATCACTATTTGATCCATTCAAAAAAGAGCCATGCGTATAATACATGACTCTAAGTGGCTAATCGAACTTCCTTACAACTGGAACACGAATCGCTACAAATAGTACGAAGACGATAACAGCTATTGCACCACTTTTCATAACGGTTACGATTGGAATTCCCATTGCAAGTGCAAGTGATGTGAATGCATAAGAGAGCGGGATAAAGCCCATTGATGATAGCATAAGTAAACTCATTACGCGTCCCATCATTTCTTCTTTTACTGTCGATTGAATCATTGCCATAAGCGGTACAATCGCCATTGCGATTGTAATACCATAAAACATGCCGGCTAATAGTGCTTGCCAAAGTACGGTACTAAAGTTGATAGCTAAGAAGAATATACCAGACAATAGCATCATGATAATACAAAATAGACCGCGTCTACGATTAATATTTTTTAAACCGACAATGACAGCACCGATTGCCATTCCGCCACCTACAGATGCTTCTAAGTAACTAAACTGGAGCGAATCACCATGCAGAACGTTTTTAACAAAAAGAGGGAAACCAACTTGCATCGGGCCGATTAAAAATAAGTTTAAAAAAGCGCTACAAATAAGGAAAGTTGAAAGGAATGGCGATTCCTTTACATATAAGATTCCTTCTTTAATGGAAGTGAACATACCTTTATCTGTATCTTTTTGTTCTGGCATCGTAAATTGTATTTTTTGAACGAGTATGGCAGCGACAATCAGTAATAAAATCGTAATGGAAAAGATTGTCTCATAGTTCGTAAATTTAATGAGAATACCACCAAGTACAGGGCCTAAGATGACCGATGCTTGGTTCGTCATTTGTGTAAGTGAATTTGCTTGTGTTAACCGGCTTTTTTCTACCAATTCCGGTAAGATAGATCCATCCGCTGACCAGAAGAAAGCATCAGCAAGTCCAAAGAATAAAGCGAATAAAGCAAATGTATATAGTGTTACATCACCGACAATGAACCATGTGAGAATGGTTGCGACAAGAATCGCTCGAATGATATTGGAGTAAAACATAATGTTTTTTTTCGGGAATTTATCAGCTACAGCGCCGCCGACAATCATAAAAATAAGCCTTGGAACACTAAGGGCTACGAAAACAACACCGAGTGAAGCTTCAAGGTTTAATGTTTTTGCTATGTACCACGTTTGTGAAAAAGTAAAAAAGGCTAAAGCAAAGCTTGAAAAAAGAGTAGCTGCCCAAAGAAAAAGGAAATTCGTATTTTTTAATAACGGTTTTCCGCTTCCTTCTAAAGCAGTTTTATTTTGTTGTAGTTCCTCCATATTGCTTCCTTTCTATGTGACGAATTTAAACTAAAAAACTTATTAACAATCGTTTTATACAGTTTCTAATATTTCTATACTGCACTTTCTCATTGTAGACAATAATAATGAATTTGCCCAGTAGCTATTTAACGACAAAAAAAGATGCCGAATGGGCATCTTTTTTTAGGCTAACGCAATATAAATATCCAATTGTGCATGATTTGGGTCTAATGCTCTTTCATCGTAAAGCTCAAAATCTGTTGTGAAGGCACGTTTATTTTCTTTCGACCATTTCCAAATATATTCCCAAGCTTCACAAACGACTTCAGCAACTGGTCCCTTTCTTGTTGTAAATACCGCATATGTAGCGGCAGGTATTGTTAAAGTTGTCATATTTTCAGGAACGTCTTCTAATGAAGAAACGGGCGTACCGATTGTAAATGTATATGTACCAGTTTCATCTGACTCGTAGTTTGAGTAGAAAGCGGATGTTTCTTTCGTTTGTTGATTTGGGATGTGATGCATCATTTGTTCTTGAAAGTATTGGTTCCAAAGCCCGGGAATTTGTCCTTCAGTAGATGCCTCTTTTTCATTAGTCGTCGTAACCGAAACGCCGATTGCGTGGAAAGCTTCTTTTTTTACGATAATGGGTTCGTGTAGCATAAAAAATTCCTCCCTTTAAAAAGAACGTTTGTTCTTATTTAATATAACATATTTTTACATGTAACGGTTGTTATTTTTAGAAAATTTTAATCATAAAAAACAAACTGAAAATAACTAAAAAATGGTAAATTTTCTATTGTATGTATAAATAGGATGAGGAGTATGTTAAAATTTTTAAGTATCCTTTAACTGTTATATAAACCTATACAGCACGGTGTTTTTACTATATTAAAAGTATGGTAAAGGTTTGTATAAGTGTCCGGTATATATGCTATTTTTGATAAATTAAAATAGTAATATTCTATGAGATTTATATTGTTGACATTGGGATTTCAACGATACATTTTCGTAGGTCGGATTGTTGCGAGTGGATATATATTGCTATGTATTCGGCTACTAAATGAAAGGGTTACTGAAATGAAGTAGGCGGATAGCAAGTATATAGAAAGGAGAAAGGTAGAAAATATGAAGCAAGTATTGAAGTGTTTTAATGTCGTAACAATGATCACACTTCTTCTATCCATCATATTGCCTTCGCCCAGTGCTTTTGCTACAGAGATAAATAAAAAAAGCTGGGATGAGTTACAAGGAAATGATGTGAAAATTAAGGCAGATCAAGTGAATGCTGAAATGTATAAGGGAGAAGTAGCGGAGAGGGAGCACGTATTTCAATATAATATTGAAAATACGGGAGATACACCAATCCGAGAATTAGTAATTAAACAAAATAATGACAATGGAATTGAGTTTCTTTCGCAATCTGTGAAAGTAAACGGAGAGAAGTTACTTGAAAATAAGGTAGCGGATTTCTATGTAGAGGAAAAAGATAATGGAGGAAAGGTTCTTTCTTCTAATCTTAAAATTCAAGATTTAAAATCACATGAAAAAATGACTGTATTAATAAAAGCTCGTCGTGCGCAACATTTTAATAAAGAGTATAAGCAAAAAATTAGTGTGCAAAAGGATCAACTACAAATAGGAAACATGTCTGTAGATGTTGAAGGGCTTCCTTCTGAAGAGAAGTTAGAAGCTAATACCGATGATGAGGCTGACAGTAGTAAGAAAGCTATCGGATCAACAACTGATTCAAAAACTAAAGAAGTGGATGGAAAATTAAAAGTATCTGTAGAAGATAAAAATACATCTGCACAAAAAACAGAAATAGAGAAGATAAAACAACCTGAGGCTGAGAAGCAACTAGAAAAAGAGAAAAAGCAATCACCTTTAGCAGTAAAGCAGAGTGATGCAGAAGTACAAGCTGCATCAGAAAATGCTTCGAAGGTTCAAATCCAAACAGGAGATAAACAAGGATTTGGAGACCCGTTGTATTCTACAATTGCTCCTGGTAATTTAGTACAGACTGGTAATGTGACGCTTGGTTTAACAGATAATCATTATACTAGGCAAAGTGTTGGTGGCAAAACCAATAAAAAAGCTGTAGATGTTGATAATGATGATACTACATTTAATTCGTCAACAGGTGCATTTCCTAACATTCCTGCTGGAAGTAAAGTGAAAAAGGCGTATTTGTTTTGGACAGCTGCTATGGGGACTCCGAGTGATGCAAGGACAGATTATAGAGTTAGCGATGAAGATGTAAGACAACCCGTTAAAATGAAGATGGGAAATAAGCAATACGCTGAAGTAAGTGCTGATAGTATACGAAAAGCGGATTCTTTACCGTATATTGCAAATCACTATGGCAGTGGTGCAGGATACGTAGCGTATGCAGATGTAACAAATGTAATTGCACAGCAAGGTATTTCTCAAACGGTGACAGTTGCAAATGTGCCACAAATTAAATTTGAAAAAGGCAGTGGATATTACTGGGGTAACTGGAATCTTATCTTAGTTTATGAAAACTATAAAGAAACAGTAAAAGACATGAAGATTTGGGAAGGGCTAGTCTCTCAAAAAAGTACAGCCTGGACAGATATTAATGTTAATAAAATAAACACACCAAAAGAAGGTGCTTTTAAGGCGAAATTTAGTTATTTTTCATCGCAAGGTGATCCAGCTGATAATGATGGATATGCCTATGATTATGGAGAGTATGATTTTGGGTTAGGGTATCAAAAGTTTAAAAATATTAAAGGTAAAGATAATGATGTTAATGACTCATCTATGACAGAAGTACAAGTAGATGGTACTAACGAATTTGTTACGAAAAAATACCCAGGATATAATCCAGATTGGACAAATTCTTTCAGTACAGATATTCATACGTATCACCTTGAAGGACCCACTCAAGTGAAAAATGATTTAAAAGAAGCAAAAATGCGTTTTAGAGCATATGGTGGTGGCGGTGATATTTACGTATTAAATAACGCTACATTCGTTACAGAACATAATGCTCCAAACTTACAAGTTGATAAAAAGGCATTAGATAGTGCCGGAAAAGAAATTAAGGACGTTAAAGTTGGTGAAGAGTTTACGTATCAAATTGAAGTGAAAAATGATACGAAAAATAACCAAGCGCCGGTATCAAATGTAAAAGGTTTTGATAAATTAGATGATCGTTTAGAGTATGTTCCAGGGTCTATACAATATGTTTCTGGAAGTAATAAAGGAAATAAAACAGATAATGCAAGCGATGATGAAGCAGAGTTTGTAAATAATCAAATTGATTTCCGTGTTGGTGAGGGTGCAGATGCTAAAAACGGTGGTGTTTTAAAGCCTGGTGAAAGTACCGTTATTACATTCAAAGTAAAAGTGAAAGATTCTGTACAATCAGATACAACAGTAAAAAATGTCGTTGTTGTAAAGGGACAAGATAGTGCCGAGATAAAGTATGAAACTGAGGACGATGCAAATGTTACGGTTACTACCCCAAAAGAAGTTCCAGGGGAAATAGAGGCGAGAAAAATAGCTTCTAATAAAACACCGAAGTTAGGTGAAGAGGTAGAGTATCGTATTACATTTAAAAATAAGACAAAAGATGGACGTCTAGATGTATTGACCATTGAAGATGAATTACCAAGTAGTCTTGAATACGTGAAAGATAGTTTGAAAGCAGAAGGTGCAAAACCAGAGCCAGTAGAGCTGAAGTTTGAAAATGGAAAAGTAATTGCAAAGTATCCAGAAATTATGGATATGGAAGAAAGAAGTATCGTCTTTAAAACAAAAGTAAAAGAAACTGCAAAAATTGGTGAAGAAATTGTTAATAAAGCAACCGTTAGAGATAAAACAAATCCACCAAAGAATCTAGAAGAGAAGATTACACCACAGCATAAGGCCGGTAAAATTGCTGCAAAGAAAAAAGCAACAAATAAGAAGCCGAGGCTAGGAGAAGAAGTTGAATATCAAATTAGCTTCAAAAATACGGTGGAAAACGGAAAACTAGATGCAGTTACAATAGAAGATGAAATTCCAGCTAACTTAGAATTTGTTCAAGGCAGTGTGAGAGCTGAAGGTGCTGCACCAAATCCAGTAGAGTTAAAAGTAGAAAATGGTAAGATAATCGCAAAATATCCAGAGATTACGGATACAAAAGAGCGAAGCATTGCCTTTAAAGTGAAAGTAAAAGAAGAGGCAAAAGCGGGAGAAACGATTGTTAATAAAGCGGTTGTGAGTGAGCCAAATGGACAAACTGAGCATCCAGAGGAAAAGATTACGCCGGATTATAAATACGGTAAAGTGGATGTAGAAAAAAGCGTAACGAATCAAACACCAAAACTAGGAGAAGAAGTGGAATACCGAATTACATTTTATAATACGGTAGAAAACGGAAAACTAGAAAAGGTGCTAGTAGAAGATACACTACCTAAAGGTGTTGAATACGTGAAAGATAGTTTGAAAGCTGAAGGTATAAAACCAGAGCCAGTAGAACTAAAAGTGGAAGATGGCAAAGTAATGGCCAAGTATCCAGAAATTACGGATACAGAAAAAAGAAGTATTGTTTTTAAAGTGAAAGTAAAAGATTCGGCAAAAGTAGGGGAGGCAATCGTAAATAAAGCAATTGCAAAAGATCCGAAAAATGAGCCTGTTGAATCAAAGGTTGTTATTACACCGCAAAGTAAAAAAGGTGAAATTGCTGCTACAAAGGTAGTTAATAATAAGAAGCCAAAGTTAGGCGAAGAAATCGAGTACCGCATTAGTTTTCATAATACGGTTGAGAACGGAAAACTAGAAAAGGTGCGAGTGGAAGATACAATTCCAAAAGGTCTTGAATATGTAGAAAATAGCATCAAGGCCGAAGGAGAAGCACCTGAACCAGTAGAATTAGCTGTTGAAAATGGGATAGTCAAAGCTAAGTATATCGATATTATGGATATGAAAGAAAGAAGTATCGTCTTTAAAGTAAAGGTGAAGGAAGAAGTAAAAGTAGATAAAGAGATTGTCAATAAAGCAATTGTTGATGATACGAAAAATCCACCGATTGAACCGGAGGAAAGAATTACTCCGCAACATAAGGATGGAATAATTGATTCGAAGAAGACAGTAGATAATCCATCACCAAAACTAGGAGAAGAAGTAGAATACCGAATTAGCTTTAAGAACACGGTAGAAAATGGAAAACTAGAAAAGGTAATAATAGAGGATACAATTCCTAACGGTTTAGAGTATGTAAAAGGCAGTGAAAAGGCTGAAGGTGATAAACCAGCTCCATTAAAGTTAAGTGTGAAAGATGGAAAAGTTATTGCTGAATACGACAATATTACGGATATGAAAGAAAGAAGTATTGTCTTTAAGGTAAAGGTGAAGGAAGAAGCGGAAGTGGGGAAGGAAATCATCAATAAGGCAATTGTTGATGATATGAAAGATCCGAAAGAACCAGAAGCGAAAATTACACCATTACACAAAGATGGAAAAATTAAAGCGAAGAAAATCGTAAATAATGAAACACCGAAGTTAGGAGAAGAAGTAGAATACCGAATTAGTATGAAAAATACGGTAAAGAACGGAAAGCTAACAGACGTGACAGTAGAGGATACTTTACCAGAAGGTTTAGAGTATGTAGAAAATAGTTTGAAAGCAGAAGGTGCCGGAATAGATTCAGTAGAGCTGAAATTTGAAAACGGTAAAGTAATGGCAAAATATCCAGAAATTACGGATACAGAAGAAAGAAGTATCGTTTTTAAAGTGAAAGTAAAAGAAGAAGTAAAAGTCGGTAAAAAAATCATTAATAAAGCAACTATTGATGATTCGCAAAATAAGCCAGTTAATCCGACAGCGGAAATTACTCCTCAGTATAAAGATGGAAAACTTGAAGCAAAAAAGATAGTAAATAATGAAACGCCGAAGTTAGGAGAAGAAGTGGAATACCGAATTAGCTTTAAAAATACGGTAGAACATGGAAAGCTAACAGAGGTAAAAATAGAAGATGATTTACCAAATGGATTAGAGTATGTGAAAGATAGTTTAAAAGTAGAAGGTTCTAAGCCAGATCCAGTGGAATTAAAATTTGAAAACGGTAAGGTAATGGCAAAGTATCCTGAGATTACAGATACAAAAGAGAGAAGTATTACCTTTAAAGTGAAAGTAAAAGGTAAAGTGAGCGATTCAATTGTTAATGAAGCGATTGT
Source organism: Bacillus sp. EKM501B (assembly GCF_011800505.1). Classification (NCBI taxonomy): domain Bacteria; kingdom Bacillati; phylum Bacillota; class Bacilli; order Caryophanales; family Bacillaceae; genus Bacillus; species Bacillus sp. EKM501B. The sequence continues at coordinate 317,144 of NZ_JAALFZ010000003.1, forward strand.
GAGCGATACGAAACATCCGCCAGAAACACCGACAGCAGAAATTATTCCGCAACATAAAGACGGAAAAGTGGAAGCGAAGAAGACGGTAAATAATGAAACGCCGAAGTTAGGAGAAGAAGTAGAATACCGAATTAGTTTTAAAAACACGGTAGAAAACGGAAAGCTAGCAGAGGTAAAAATAGAAGACAATTTACCAAATGGATTAGAGTATGTGAAAGATAGTTTACGAGCGGAAGGTACTAAGCCGGATCCAGTAGAACTGAAAGTGAAAGATGGAAAAGTAATCGCCAAATATCCAGAGATTACGGATACAGAAGAAAGAAGTATCGTCTTTAAAGCGAAAGTAAAAGAAGAATTTAAAGTTGGTGAAGGCCTTGTCAATAAAGTGGTTGTTGATGATACAAAAGATCCAACAACTTCAGAAGTAACAATTACGCCAGAATATAAAGACGGTAAGCTTAAAGCAGAGAAATTTGTAAACAATAAAAAACCGAAATTAGGAGAAGAAGTAGAATACCGAATTAGTTTTAAAAACACGGTAGAAAACGGAAAACTAGCAGAGGTAAATATAAAGGATGCATTACCAAATGGTTTAGAGTATGTGGAAGGCAGTATCACGGCAGAAGGTTCTAAACCGAAACCAGTAGAGCTACATGTGAAAAATAATAAGGTAATGGCAAAGTATCCAGAAATTACAGATACAGAGGAAAGAAGCATTGTCTTTAAAGCGAAGGTAAAAGAAAGCGTAAAAGTGGGAGAAGAAATCGTAAATGAGGCAATTGTAGATGATACAAAGAATCTGCCAGAAGAGCCTTATGTACCGATTACACCACAATATAAAGATGGGAAAATTGAGGCAAGAAAAGAAGTAAGTAACCATGAACCGAAGTTAGGTGAGGAAATCGAATATCGAATTATTTTTAATAACACGGTGAAAGATGGAAAACTAGCAGAGGTAAAAATAGAAGATAAAATTCCAGCTGGATTAGAGTTTGTAGAAGGAAGCGAAAAAGCTGAAGGTGAAGAGCCAAAACCAGTGGAGTTGAAAGTAGAAAATGGTAAGGTAATGGCAAAGTATTCAGAGATTATGGATACGCAAGAAAGAAGTATTGTCTTTAAAGTGAAGGTAAAAGATTCGGTTACAATAGGGAAGGACATTACAAATAAAGCGATTATCCATGTTGATGATCCGAACCATCCAGTAATTGATCCGACAGCAAAAATTACACCACAATATAAAGATGGTAAAATTGCTGCTCATAAAAAGGTGAATAATCATAAACCGAAGCTAGGTGAAGAAATCGAATATCGAATTTCATTTAATAATACGGTGAAAGATGGAAAACTGGCAGAGGTGAAAATTGAGGATGAAATTCCGTTTGGTTTAGAGTATGTGAAAGATAGTCTAAAAGCAGAAGGTGATAAGCCGGCCCCAGTAGAGTTGAAAGAAGAAGCTGGTAAGGTTAGTGCGAAGTATGAAAATATCACTGACATGAAAGAAAGAAGCATTATCTTTAAAGTGAAGGTGAAAGATTCCGTTGAAGTGGACAAGGCAATTGTAAATAAAGCAATTGTTGATGATACAAAAAATCCACCAGAGCGACCAGAAGTAGATATTACACCGCAGCATAAAGATGGTAAATTTAAAGCTAATAAAAAGGTAAGTAAAAAAGATCCAAAGCTAGGAGAAGAAGTAGAGTACCGAATTAGTTTTAAAAATACGGTAGAAAACGGAAAACTAGCAGAAGTGAAAATTGAGGATCAACTACCAAATGGATTAGAGTATGTGAAGGATAGTTTAAAAGCAGAAGGTAATGAACCAAATCCGGTAGAGTTAAAAGAAGAAGCTGGAAAAATTACAGCGAAGTATGAAAATATTACTGATACAGCTGAGCGTAGCATTATCTTTAAGGTAAAAGTAACAGAAGCAGTAAAAGTCGGGAAGAAAATCGTGAATACGGCAATTGTGGATGATGATCATCCGAAGAATCCTCCGCAAAAACCAGAAGCGATTATTACACCGGAGTATAAGAATGGAAAAATAAAAGCTGAGAAAACAGTAAATAACCCAGCTCCAAAATTAGGAGAAGAAGTAGAGTATCGAATTACGTTCCGTAACGTAGTTGAGCACGGAAAATTAGCGAAGGTGAAAATTAAGGATGAATTACCAAACAGTTTAGAGTTTGTAGAAGGTAGCGAAAGAGCTGAGGGGGATAATCCAAAACCGTTGCATGTAAAAGTGAAAAACGGCATAGTACTCGCAGAATATCCAGAAATTACGGATACGAAAGAAAGAAGTATCGTCTTTAAAGCAAAAGTGAAAGAAAAAGCTAAAATTGGAGAAGCGATTGTGAATACGGCGGTTGTGGAAGATACTATAAATCCACCAGAGAAACCGAATGTCGCGATACAACCTCAACATAAAGAGGGTGTATTACAAGCTGAAAAGACAGTGAGTAACCATGAACCGAAGTTAGGAGAAGAAGTAGAATATCGAATTAGTTTTGAAAATACAGTAGAAAACGGCAAACTAACTGAGGTAAAAGTAGAGGACGAAATTCCAGCTGGTTTAGAATACGTACAGGATAGTATAAAGTCTGATGGGCCGGAACCAAATCCAGTAGAACTTAAAGTTGAGAATGGAAAAGTAACAGCAAAGTATCCAGAAATTACGGATACGAAAAAAAGAAGTATCATCTTTAAAGTGAAAGTACAAGAAACGGTACAAGTAGGAAAAGAAATTATAAACAAGGCGGTTGTGGATGATAATAATCCGACAAATCCACCAGTTGAGTCACTTATACCAATTACACCTCAATATAAAGATGGGAAACTAGAGGCAAGGAAAGAAGTAAGTAACCATGAACCAAAGCTAGGGGAAGAAATCGAATATCGAATTACTTTTAACGGCACAGTAGATGGCGGGAAGTTAGTTGATGTAAAGATTGAAGATGAAATTCCGTCTGGTTTAGAGTATGTGAAAGAAAGTCTGGAGGCCGTAGGTGATAAGCCTGTGCCAACAGAACTTAAAGTCGAGAATGGAAAAGTAACAGTGAAGTATCCAGAAATTATGGATACGAAAGAAAGAAGTATCATCTTTAAAGTAAAGGTAAAAGAATCAGTAAAAGTTGGAGAGGAAATAACAAATAAAGCGATCATTCATGTAGATGATCCAGATCATCCAGTTATGGAACCGACAGCGACAATAAAGCCAGAATATAAAGATGGTAAGTTAAAAGCGACGAAGACAGTAAATAATAAAGAACCGAAGCTAGGAGAAGAAGTAGAATACCGAATTAGTTTCAAAAATACGGTAGAAAACGGCAAACTAGCAGAGGTAAAGGTAGAAGATGAAATTCCAGCCGGTTTAGAGTACGTGCAAGATAGCATTAGATTTGAAGGGGCTGAACCAAATCCAATAGAGTTAAAAATGGAGTTTGGAAAAGTAATAGCAAAGTATCTAGAAATTACAGATACGAAAGAACGTAGTATTATTTTTAAAGTGAAGGTAAAAGCAGCACCAAGTAAAGGGATAACAAATAGAGCGGTAGTGGACGATAAAATAAATCCACCACTTGAGCCTACAGTTACAATTTTACCGAAAACAAAAGAAGATCTTAAGATACCAGAAGAGCCGAAGGAACCAGAAGTGAAACCAGAAGAGCCGAAGGAACCAGAAGTGAAACCGGAAGAGCCGAAAGAACCAGAAGTGAAACCGGAAGAGCCGAAAGAACCGAAGGAACCAGAAGTGAAGCCGGAAGAGCCGAAGGAACCAGAAGTGAAACCAGAAGAGCCGAAAGAACCGAAGGAACCAGAAGTGAAGCCGGAAGAGCCGAAGGAACCAGAAGTGAAACCGGAAGAGCCGAAGGAACCAGAAGTGAAACCGGAAGAGCCGAAGGAACCAGAAGTGAAACCGGAGGAACCGAAAGAACCAAAAGAACCAGAAGTGAAACCAGAGGATCCGAAAGAGTCGAAGGAACCAGAAGTGAAACCGGAAGAGCCGAAAGAACCGAAAGAACCAGAAGTGAAGCCGGAAGAGCCGAAAGAACCGAAGGAACCAGAAGTGAAGCCGGAAGAGCCGAAAGAACCGAAAGAACCAGAAGTGAAACCGGAGGAACCGAAAGAGCCGAAGGAACCAGAAGTGAAACCGGAGGAACCGAAAGAACCAAAAGAACCAGAAGTGAAGCCAGAAGATCCGAAAGAGCCGAAGGAACCAGAAGTGAAACCGGAGGAACCGAAAGATCTGAAGAAACCAGAAGTGAAACCGGAGAAACCGGAAGTAAGACTGGAAAAGTTAATTAAAGAACCGCAAGTAAAAGTAGAAAAAGAATTACCGAAAACAGGGGGAGCACATTCATGGATGATGTCAGTTGGTGCGGGAATTTCATTCTTAGTTGGCGGAGTATTATTCGTATTAGGTAGAAGAAGAAAACAATAATTTTTTAGACGAAAAGCACACTGAGTTCGATAGTTTATTGGACTCAGTGTGCTTTTATGTTATATAAAAGGAAAGCTCCTTCCACGTATGGAAGGAGCTTTATTTTTGCATATTAAAACATACTTGAGCTATGCATCGGTTGAAGTTTTGCATTTGGATCGAAGTAAGCTTTTGCATTGTTTACTGCTGTCGGTGCTTCGCCAAATCCACAAGCGATAAGTTTTACTTTTCCTTCATATGTACAAATGTCACCAGCAGCGTAAATGCCAGGAATATTTGTTTCCATTTTTGAATTTACAAGGATGCTGTTTTTTTGTATATCTAAGCCCCAGTTTTTAATTGGGCCAAGAGAAGAAACGAAGCCGTAGTTTACGATTACGTCATCAACATCGATGATAATTTTTTCCTCCGTTTTTACATGTTGAAGAACGACTTGTTCAATCTTGTCATCACCAATGAGTTCTACTGGAACGTATGGTGTACTTACTTCTGCACGAGAATTCATTAAGCTTTCTACGCTATGTTCATGCGCACGGAATTTATCACGACGATGAACGATTGTAACTTTTTCAGCAATCGGTTCTAACATCATTGTCCAGTCTACTGCTGAGTCGCCACCGCCAAATACTACGACGCGCTTACCAGCAAATTTATTCATATCATCAACGAAATAATGTAAGTTTTTCTTTTCGTATTTCGCTGTACCTTCTAATTCTAAGCGGCGTGGTTGGAAAGCACCATTGCCAGCAGTAATAATAACTGATTTAGAATAGTGAGTTTGCTTATTCGTAACAAGTTTAAATATACCGTCAGCTTGTTTCTCAAGCGTATCGACAGCTTCTTCTAAACAAACAGTTGGGTCAAATTTCTTCATTTGCTCTTTTAAGTTATCAACTAATTCTTGTGCGCGCACTTTTGGAAATCCAGCCACATCATAAATGTATTTTTCAGGGTAGAGTGCGGATAATTGTCCGCCAAGTTGAGGTAAGCTTTCAATGATTTTTACACTTGCTTGTCTCATACCGCCATAAAATGCTGTGAACAGTCCCGTTGGACCACCACCAATAATTGTTATGTCGTAAACTTTTTGATTTTCTGCCACTTTCATTCCCCCTATAGATGGAATTTTGATATTGATTTCATATATTGTTCATATGTACACGAAAATCCTGCAAATGATGACACTTTCAAATAAATGATAGCATATTTGAGTTCATAATACTTCTGAAAACGACTGAATTGTGTGTAAGTTTTCGCATCGGTTCTTTTTTATTGTATAAAATATACAGAAAGGAAAATACATGAAAAAAAGGCTAAAAAACCCTTGAAAACGCTATGTTATTTTAAAATATTGATAATTCTCCAGACGCTTGAATTCTGGAATAAAACCGACTAATATAGGGAAGTATTATGTTAAATTTCTATGACAAAATTCGTACGATTTTTTGACTGCGTTTTGTTATGATATAGAATGTGATAAATTCCACATTCTTGACAAATAGAGTTTTTAGTACTTGGTATTATTTTTTATTACTATTATATAAAGAAAAGGGTTGTGATTTGGTGAAGACTCCAAAAATCGTAGTTTTAGGTGCAGGTTATGGCGGGATGATTACGACTGTTCGTCTGCAAAAAGCATTATCTGTAAATGAAGCTGAAATTACGCTAGTAAACAACAACAGCTATCACTACCAAGCGACTTGGTTACATGAGAGCGCAGCTGGTACATTACAAGATGAAAAAATCTGTCTAGATATTCAAGACGTTATTGATACAAATAAAGTGAACTTTGTACAAGACACAGTAGTAGAAATTAAAGCTGCTGAAAAACGCATTATCTTAAAAGATGGTGAGTTAGAGTATGATTACTTAGTAATTGGTCTTGGTTTCGAATCAGAAACATTCGGAATTACAGGATTAAAAGAGCATGCATTCTCAATCGCTAACATTAATGCAACTCGTGAAATTCGTGAGCATATGGAAGCTAGTTTCTCTAAATATGCAACTGAACAACGCGATGAGTTAGTAACAATCGTTGTTGGTGGTGCTGGATTTACTGGTATCGAGTACGTAGGTGAGCTTGCAAACCGTGTTCCTGAACTTTGCAAAGAGTATAATGTACCACGTGAAAAAGCACGTATCATCTGTGTAGAAGCTGCTCCAACAGCACTTCCAGGTTTCGATCCAGCGTTAGTAGAATACGCTGTAAAACAGCTTGAGAAAAAAGGTGTAGAATTCCGCATCGGTACAGCAATTAAAGAAGCAACTGAAGAAGGTATTATCGTTGCGAATGGCGATGACACTGAATTAATTAAGTCTGAAACAGTAGTTTGGGCTGCAGGTGTTCGTGGTAATGGTATTGTGGAAGAGTCTGGCTTTGAAGCAATGCGCGGACGTGTAAAAGTTGATGAGTACATGCACGCTCCAGGATACGAAGATGTATTCATGGTTGGTGACGCAGCGTTAATCATTAATGAAGAAATTAACCGTCCTTACCCACCAACAGCACAAATTGCAATTCAACAAGGTTACAATATTGCACACAACTTAACTGTATTAGTTCGTGGCAAGGGCGAAATGAAGAAATTCGCATTCGATAATAAAGGATCTGTATGTTCTTTAGGTCATGACGATGCAATGGGCGTTGTTATGGGTAAAAAGTTAACAGGTTGGAAAGCTTCCTTCATGAAGAAAGTAATCGATAACCGTTACCTATTCTTATTAGGTGGACCTTTATTAGTTCTTAAAAAAGGTAAATTAAAGTTCTTTTAATATATAGTAGAAAAAGCAGAAACGGCTAAGAGCTGTTTCTGCTTTTTTCATATTAAAAATATAGTATAATATATAAAAGAGAAAGAATATTCTGTCCGTTCTGATGGAGGAGGTTATTACATCATGGAGAAACGAGGGAAGGTATGGCTAGCCGTTAGTGGTTTAGTAGCTACAAAAGATGGTAGGTGGCTATTTGTTAAGAAGAAATACAGTGGATTAAAAGGGAAATGGTCTTTACCGGCTGGTTTTGTAAATGAAGGTGAGACGGTTGATGAAGCTGTGAAACGCGAAGTGTTAGAAGAGACAGGCATTGTTGCTCATGTGAAGGGGATTATTGGTGTTCGATCGGGTGTTATTCGTAATGAGATTAGTGATAATATGATTATTTTCCTTTTGGAACCTGAAGGAGAAAATATTATTGTACAGGAGAAAGAATTGTCTGAAGTGGCGTTCTTACATCCGGATAAGATTGTAGACGATCCGAATACGTCTGTGCTTATTAAATATTTGTTAGAAGGAAGATCAGAACTACATCTTGAAGTGGACAAAACATTAAATCCAGGTGAACCATTTGGTTATACAGCTTATCACGTATTTACGGCACGTGCGAAGGAGAGGGGAAAAGAGTGAGTATACCGGTACTACTTATTTCAATGATGTTATTCTTTATTTTGTTCTTTGGAATTGGATTTTTACTCAATATGATTTTGCGAGCTACTTGGGTAATGGTTATTGTGTATCCGATTGTTTGTATGCTTATTATTAATAAAGCGAGTATGTGGGATTATTTTTCAAAACCGAAAGAAGCATTTTCTTCATTTGGGACAAGTGTATCGCACTTAGGACAAGCAGACGTATTTATTCTATCTACTGGATTAGTAGGGGCTGCTTTAGCAGGAGTCGTAATCAAGAAACTTCGGAAAAGCGGATATCAAATGTTTTAATCTCCAATTAAGTTGGAGATTATTTTTTTGCATATTCCTTCATCGTATAGGGAATGATTAACGATGAAGGAGTGTGGAATATAAAAATGTTAAAACGATATTGTATTCGCATTATGATGACTTGTTTACTTGCAATTGCATTATGCGTAACATGGAATGCTTTCACAGGAGTTTCTTTATTAGAGATTGTAAAGATATATGAAGGAATGAGTGCAAAAGAAGTACATGCAGCAGAAGTTAAGAGAAATGTTGCTCCGAGTAAAGAAGTGATAAATGCTTTAGAGCAGGCAAACGACTGGTCTAAATATCGTTCAATTGAAATGACTGCAACAGGTTATACATCGGGGATTGAGTCAACTGGTAAGAGGCCAGGGCATCCAGAGTATGGTATTACATATTCAGGTGTCAAAGTGAAAAGGGATTTATATTCCACAATTGCTGCGGACTTACGCGTATTCCCGATTGGAACGATTCTCTTCGTGCCAGGTTACGGGTATGGTGTAGTAGCTGATAAGGGCGGTGCAATAAAAGGAAACCGTCTTGATCTATATTATGATACGGTGAAAGATGTTTATAGCCAATGGGGTAAGAAAAAAGTAAATGTGTACGTAGTAAAAGTAGGAAATGGTAAGTTTACAGAAGAAGAGTTAACGATGTTAAATCAAGACGAAACGATGCAAGTGTTTCGTGGTCAATATTTAAAACAAAGATAGTCTAGTCGTAATTACGCTAGACTTTTTTTCTTGGCTTATTTCATGATAGAGGAGATTTTGGATCTGCGATTTTACACGCCATATAACTGTAGTTAGAATTATCGCATTTTATCGAAAATAAAGTTATAATGGTGGTAGAGAAATTTAGGGGGTCTGAACATGTTTCAAGTACAAAAAGAATTAGCAGGTCATGAAGCGGTAATTGTTGCTTTATTTGAAGAAGAGAAAATGAGTAGTTTTGTACAAGAACTGGACAAAGCGTTTGAAGGGCAATTACAAGTTTTACTAGAAGAGAAAGAATTATCTACGAAGAAAAAGGCCATTTCGAAAGTACATAGCTTAGGGAAAACAAATGTGAAACGTTATTACTTTGTTGGTTTAGGAAAGAAAGAATCTTACACGACAGAAACGTTACGTGCGGCTCTTGGTAAGGCGTTTAAAACACTGCAAGCAGCAAAAGTACGAGATGCAGCAATCTTACTTGATTCTTTCGTAACAGAGAAATTAGACGCGATTGATGTCGCTCATATTGCGGCAGAGGTACAAGGCCTTGGTACATATGAGTTACAAACGTATAAATCAGATAAAAAGGATCGTGTAGAGTTAGAGAAGTTCACGGCTATTACAGCGGAAGATGCACAAGAAATTGAAGCAGCATTAACAGTTGGCTACGTACATGGACGTGCAACAAATTCAGCTCGTACACTTGTAAATATGCCGCCAAACGTATTAACAGCGACAAAGCTTGCTGAGTATGCTGTTGAATTAGCGGAGAAATATGATATGGACTATAAAGTTCTTGAGAAAGAAGAGATGGAAGACCTTGGTATGGGTGCGTTACTTGCAGTAAACCAAGGTAGTGTAGAGCCACCAAAAATGATTGCTCTTATTTATAAAGGAAAAGAAGAGTGGACAGATGTCATTGGGTTCGTTGGAAAAGGTATTACATACGATACTGGTGGTTATTCTTTAAAACCACGTGAAGGCATGGTTGGTATGAAAGGTGATATGGGCGGTGCAGCTGCTGTATTAGGTGCGATGGAAATTATCGGTGAACTTCGCCCAGAACAAAATGTGATCGCTGTTATTCCTTCAACTGATAACGTTGTAAGTGGTACGGCATTTAAGCCAGACGATGTAATCACATCTATGAGCGGAAAAACAATTGAAGTATTAAATACGGATGCAGAAGGTCGTCTAGCTTTAGCTGACGGTATTACGTATGCGAAAAAACTTGGTGCAAACTACCTTGTTGATGTTGCAACATTAACAGGCGGTGTAATTGTTGCACTTGGAAACTATACGACAGGCGCAATGACAAATAATGAAGAGTTATTTGAGCAAGTGCTAGAGGCTTCTATGGAAACAGATGAGCCAATTTGGCAACTACCGATTTTTGATCGTGATAAAGAACGTGTGAGAAACAGTAAGTTTGCTGATTTAAATAACTCACCAGGCCGTGAAGGACATGCGGTTATGGCAGGTACATTCTTAGGCGAATTCGCTGAAGATACACCATGGGTACACTTAGATATCGCTGGAACATCAGAAACAAAAGGTGCGCACGACTTAGGTCCAGCTGGAGCAACTGGCGCAATGGTACGTACACTTGCAACACTTGTGGAGCGTTTTGGAGAAGAATAAGAGTATAAGTGAAGACTGTTCCGATATTTTGGAACAGTCTTCTTTTTTATAGGTTTGTTTATCCCACTATTTGCCGGGTAGTAAGACCCATAACTCAAAATTCAGCGAAAGGAAAGCAGTTAGGTCGGATTGCCGGTAAACGCTCGATTGGTGAGGGCTGATTAAAGTTTCACTTTATAAAGAAATCGTATACAAAACCCCATTTAAAGCAAAAGAAGTACGGCCCGTTTCTTCAGAGACAACTAATATAAGTGCATCACTCTTTTCAGATAAGCCAATTGCAGCTCTGTGACGTGTTCCTAGCTCAGGATCAACTTCTGTACTTTTCGTTAAAGGAAGAATATTAGCAGCTGAGACAATATGATTATTTTTTACGAGAACGGCACCGTCATGAAGAGGGTTACCTGGATAAAATATTGATTCGAGTAATGGCGCAGTTAAATGAGCGTTTAATGTCGTTCCAGTTTGAATGAGAGCTTCAAGCGTCTCGTTTCGTTCCACGACGATAAGAGCACCATGTTTTCTGGCGCTTAAATGTTGGATAGCTGTCGTAATAAAAGATGAACTTTCCGTATAAGGTGATAAATATGCCTGAATATAGTATGTAGCTGCCAATGTTTGTACATTTGCTAACATATGATGAATATCTTCCATTTTGCATAAAATACATTCGTCTTCTTTATCGATTGCGTTCCTCATAATCGATAGTTCTTTTTCAGCAATTTCAATCATTTGCTTTGTTTGTATTTTGAGCTCTTCTGACAAGCCCCATTCGTGCATAATCCTCATTCCCTTTAGTGGAGTATTTAACAATAGTGTATACAAATATTCCTAGTAAAATCCTGTTAGATTTTATAAAATATTGAGATACAGCATGTTTTTTTCATATAATAAAGGTATGACGAGCGAGAGGAGAGAGAAGAATGAATTGGAAACAAGAATTTAGTCGCTGGCTTTCTTACGCACAATTAGATGCAGAATTAAAAGAACAGCTAGAAAATATGAAGCAAGATGAGAAGAAAATCGAGGATAGCTTTTATAAAAATCTAGAGTTTGGCACAGGTGGTATGCGTGGTGAACTTGGTGCTGGTACGAACCGTTTAAATGTATATACAGTTCGTAAAGCAACAAAAGGATTAGCAAGCTTTATCGAAAAGTTAGGTGAGGAAGCGAAAAAACGCGGTGTTGTTGTAGCCTATGATTCTCGTCATAAATCACCTGAGTTTGCAATGGAAGTTGCTGCTACACTTGGTGCACGCGGTATCACAACATATGTGTTTGAAAGCTTACGTCCAACGCCAGTACTTTCTTTCGCAGTTCGTCATTTACATACAGTAAGTGGAATCGTTCTTACGGCAAGCCATAATCCACCTGAATATAACGGATACAAAGTATACGGTGAAGATGGTGGACAGTTACCTCCAAAAGAGGCAGATGAGTTAATTAGCTACGTAAATGCAGTAGAAGATGAATTAACAGTTGAAGTCGCTGATGTAGAGCAATTAAAAACTGACGGTTTATTACATATTATTGGACAAGAAGTAGATGATGCATATGCTACAGAATTGAACAATGTCATCATTAATAAAGAAATGGTGGAAAAGGTCGGTAAAGACTTAAAAATCGTCTTTACACCATTACACGGAACATCAAATATTTCTGTACGCCGTGGTTTAAAAGAAGTTGGATTTACAGATGTAACAGTTGTAAAAGAACAAGAGTTACCAGATCCAAACTTCTCTACAGTAAAATCACCGAACCCAGAGGAGCACGCAGCGTTTGAGTATGCAATTCGTGACGGTGAAAAGGTAGGCGCAGATGTATTAATCGCAACTGATCCTGACGCAGACCGTCTTGGTGTAGCAGTGCGTAATCATAATGGTGAGTTCCAAGTATTAACAGGAAACCAAACAGGTGCATTAATGCTTGATTACTTACTATCTCAAAAGAAAGAAAACGGAACGCTTCCAGAGAACGGTGTCGTATTAAAAACAATCGTAACGTCTGAAATTGGTCGTACAATTGCAAAAGCATACGGTTTAGATACAGTTGATACGCTAACTGGATTTAAATTTATCGGTGAGAAAATTAGACAGTATGAAGAAAGCGGACAATATGAATTCCAATTCGGTTATGAGGAAAGCTATGGTTATTTAATCCGCCCATTCTGCCGTGATAAAGATGCAGTACAATCTGTTCTATTTGCATGTGAAGTAGCTGCATACTACAAATCACAAGGGAAAACGTTATATGACGGTCTATTAGAAGTATTTGAGAAGTACGGCTTCTTCCGTGAAGACCTTGTATCGTTAACGTTAAAAGGAAAAGATGGAGCGGAAAAAATCCAAGAGATGATGGCAACGTTCCGTGAAAATCCTCCGAAAGAAGTGGCGGGCTTAACAGTCGTAGCAGTTGAAGACTATAAAGCGAGCGTTGTTACATCTTTACAAGATGGACATAAAGAAGAGATTCACTTACCGAAATCAAATGTGTTAAAATATCAATTAGAGGATGGTTCATGGTTCTGCCTACGTCCATCTGGAACTGAGCCGAAGATTAAGTTTTACTTTGGTGTGAAAGATAGTTCTTTACAAAATAGTGAACAAAAGTTACTTACTATTAAAGAAGACATTATGAATCGTTTATAATACAAAGTAATTTTAAGTAGTAAGGAACAAAAGGGAGCGAAATCTCCCTTTTGTTTTATGTAGGAAATGATTGCTATTGATTCCGACAGGAGAGAGGGTATTTTGTGATGAAAAAAGTAAGAAAAGCGATAATCCCAGCAGCTGGATTAGGAACACGTTTTTTACCAGCAACGAAAGCAATGCCGAAAGAAATGTTACCGATAGTAGATAAACCAACGATCCAATACATTGTAGAAGAAGCAGTGAAATCGGGAATCGAAGATATTATTATTGTTACTGGTAAAACAAAGCGCTCTATCGAAGATCATTTTGATAACGCATTTGAACTAGAACAAAACTTATTAGAGAAGAAAAAATATGAGTTGCTTGAAAAAGTACAAGCTTCTTCAAAAATGGTAGATATTCATTACATCCGTCAAAAAGAGCCGAAGGGACTAGGACATGCTGTTTGGTGTGCACGTAAATTCATTGGTGATGAGCCATTTGCAGTGTTACTAGGTGATGATATTGTCCAAGCTGAGAAACCGTGTTTACGTCAATTAATGGATGAGTATGAAAAAACACTTTCTTCTGTTATTGGTGTACAAACTGTTCCAGAGTCGGAAACACATCGCTATGGAATTATCGATCCATTAGAACAAGAAGGTCGTCGTTACCAAGTTCGCAATTTCGTTGAGAAACCAGCACAAGGTACAGCTCCTTCAAACTTAGCGATTATGGGGCGCTACATTTTAACGCCTGAAATCTTTATGTTCTTAGAACAGCAACATGTCGGTGCTGGTGGTGAAATTCAGTTAACAGATGCAATCCAAAGCTTAAATGAAATCCAACGTGTATTTGCCTACGATTTCGAAGGAAAGCGCTACGACGTAGGTGAAAAGCTAGGATTCGTTCAAACGACAATCGAAATGGCTCTGCAACACCCAGAATTACGTGATGACATGGTTGCGATGATGAAGAAAATTTTAGAAGAACAAGCGGATCAAGAGTCATAATAAAAAATGAGTTATTTCAGTATACTGAAATAACTCATTTTTTTATTATGAAATCGTCGAATGAGAATGCTGATAAGCAGAACGACGCACAGCATAATATATGCGAGGTGCGATAATAGCACCGATAATTGTAAATGCAATATCTTTTACTGCAAACCACATCATAATCATCCAAGCAGCTTTATAGCTCATATTACCGCCCATAAAGAGATTGACTGCCCCGTACATGTAAGTAGTACCGATTATATAAGTTAAAATAATTCCTGTGAAAGAGGCAATTGCAAATGTAATGAATGTTGGTCTTTCTTTTTGTTCTACTAGTTTTCCGGATACGTAAGCAACGATAATAAATGCGATAATAAAACCACCAGTAGGATCTAAAAGTGCTCCAAATCCAGCTTTGAAGTTAGCGAAGATTGGTGCGCCGGCTACGCCAACGAGCATATATACAGTCATGGATAAGGCACCAAGTCTACTTCCAAGAAGAAGACCTGCTAAAATTGCGAAAAATGGTTGCATAGATAATGGGATGCCTGCTACTTGAAGGAATGGTGCCCAAGATACAATATTTGCACCGATTGCCATAAGAGCAACGAACATGGCAGCTAATGCTAAATCTAAAACATGAAATCTCCTCATAATGTTAACCTCCTGTTGTTTTTAGGTTAACATTATCGTAGCGAAAATATTTACTTGTTGTCAATCAAAATATTTTGATAAGAAGGCTTTAAATAGTCTCTTAGCAACGTATATGGAATACGAAATTGCGGAATTCCACTTGAATAGGGAGCAATCTCATATAAAGGGAAATAAATGACGAGATTGTCTGGCTCTAAAAAGAAGTGGAATTTTTTCATACTCATTACTTTTTCAGTTGCATCAGGAAAATAAATGCTTTCATTTTGTTTAATTTGTCGTACAATCTCCGCACGGATTACATCTTTATATTTATCCTTTTGTTCAAATAAATCGTCTAAGTGCAGTACCTTTTTTTCGTTTAAATCGAATGTATTTGCCTTCCACGTATAAAGACCGTGTGCTCCGCCAGTATATTGATAGTAATTCACATATAGGCTAAGAAAAGGTGGTTTGTTTAAAGAGACTTTATAATCAACATTTGCTACGTACGGATGAAATGGTGTACTAGATCCTTCTGTCTCTTTATAATATTTTTTTGCTTCTTTTTCTAATTTGGTTTTAAATTTGTCAGTGGATTTTTTGTAGTATAAATTGAGTTTATTTTGAAATTTAGAGTCAGAAAATTCGTGAAAAGAAGGCCTGTTTATTTGATATTCTATATAAGGTTTCTTACCTTTTTGCGTTACAGTCTTAACATCGATTGTCAGGTTAGATGCTTTGGCTGTTATTGCACAATTTGGTACAATAGTCAGCAAGGAGAACATAAGCAGTAATATACAAAATTTCTGTTTCATTTAGGTGAAGCCTCCTTATATAAGTGTTATAAGTAGTTTGAAAATAAATAGGTAAAATTATACATTTAATTAAAGTAAGAGAAGGGGGAAGCGATATGGCAAAAACTTTAATGGATTCACTTGGAATTGAGTTGTTAGAGATGACAGAAGATAAGGTGGTTGCTACGATGCCTGTTGATGAGCGTACGCATCAGCCATTTGGATTTTTACATGGTGGTGCATCGGTTGCATTAGCAGAAACAGTGGCAAGTGTTGGTTCATATAATTTAATTGATCAAGAAAAATGTATTTGTTTCGGATTAGAAATTAATGCGAACCACATTCGCTCAAAGAAAGATGGAATTGTAACAGCGATTGGAACACCAATACATAGAGGACAATCGACAATGGTTTGGGATGTTCGCATTATTGATGAAAATGATGATTTACTATGTATATCAAGATGTACAGTAGCAATTAAAGAAAAACGTGAAAAATAAAAAAGAGGCGCTCTTATGAGCAGCCTCTTTTTCTTATAATTAGAACTGGATTTTCTTCTCTAAGAAACCTTTTAGTTCGCTAATTGGCATACGAACTTGTTCCATTGTGTCACGGTCACGTACTGTAACAGCTTTGTCTTCAACTGAGTCGAAGTCGTATGTGATACAGAATGGTGTACCGATTTCGTCTTGACGACGGTAACGTTTACCGATAGAACCAGTTTCATCAAAGTCTACCATGAAGTCTTTAGCTAATTCTGCGAATACTTCAGTAGCACCTTCAGATAGCTTTTTAGATAATGGTAAGATAGCTGCTTTGTATGGTGCTAAAGCAGGGTGGAAACGAAGAACTGTACGAGAATCGTTTTCTAATTGCTCTTCTTCATATGCATCACATAAGAATGCTAATGTTACGCGGTCTGCGCCTAAAGATGGCTCGATGCAGTATGGTACGTAACGCTCATTCGTTTGTGGATCGATATAGTTAAAGTCTTCGTTTGAGTGTTCCATGTGACGTTTTAAGTCGAAGTCTGTACGAGATGCAACGCCCCAAAGTTCGCCCCAACCGAATGGGAATTTGAATTCAATGTCAGTTGTTGCATTACTGTAGTGAGATAACTCTTCTTCACCGTGGTCACGAAGACGCATGCTCTCTTCAGACATACCAAGTGAAAGTAACCAGTTTTTACAAGTTTCACGCCAGAATGCGAACCACTCTAAATCTTCACCAGGCTTACAGAAGAATTCAAGTTCCATTTGTTCGAATTCACGTGTACGGAATGTGAAGTTACCAGGTGTGATTTCGTTACGGAAACTCTTACCGATTTGGCCGATACCAAATGGAAGCTTTTTACGCATAGAGCGTTGAACGTTTTTGAAGTTTACGAAAATACCCTGTGCTGTTTCAGGACGAAGGAAGATTTCGTTTGTGCTAGACTCTGTAACACCTTGGAATGTTTTGAACATTAAGTTGAACTGACGGATTTCAGTAAATTCTTCACTACCGCAATCAGGACATTTTACTTCATGTTCTTTCATTAAGTCAGCCATTTGGTCGAAAGTAAGACCGTCAACAACCATTTCGATGCCTTTTGCATCTAAAGCATCCTCAATTAATTTGTCAGCACGGTGACGAGCTTTACATTTTTTACAGTCGATCATTGGATCGTTGAAGTTACCAACGTGACCAGAAGCGATCCAAGTTTTAGGGTTCATTAAAATAGCTGCGTCTAAACCAACGTTGTGTGGAGATTCTTGAATGAATTTTTTCCACCAAGCTTTTTTAACGTTATTTTTTAATTCGATTCCAAGTGGACCGTAATCCCAAGTGTTTGCAAGACCACCGTAAATTTCAGAACCAGGGAAAACAAAACCGCGATGTTTCGCTAAGTTTACAACTTGTTCCATTGAATACATAAGAAAATCCTCCTTTTGAAAGTTAACGTATTGGCGATGACATACTCTGATACTTTGGAAACGGGCAGTATATGTTAAAAAGAACATAAAAAAACGCTCATCCCAAGGCTTATTTGCCTAGGGACGAGCGTTTGCCCGCGGTTCCACCCTAGTTGATACACAAAAGGTGCATCCACTTTATCATGTATTGCTCGAGACTGCCGTTTCCTTGCGTCTTCAGGCTTTCACTATCCCTGAATCGCTTTTTATGCAAGTACTTATAAGTCCGTCATCGCTACTTATATTAATAATAATGAACATATTCTAACACGTTCTTTTTTAAATCTCAATAGAGGAACGCGTCTATCTATGATAGAGTCTCGCCTATTTTTTCATTATTTATTCCGTAATTTTGCTTAATATGCTTAATTGCTTCACGCTTACTTAATGGAGCGAGCTCATTGTTTTGCACGTATTCCCAAACTACATCCTGATTTGTTTTTGCATATTCACGAAGGACCCAGCCAATTGCTTTTTGAATGAAAAATTCTTTTGAAGAATGTAGTTGTCCAATAATCCAGAAAAGAAGTTCTTCATCCATCTTTTGTTTATATTTGAGTTGGAATAAAATAGTGGCACGTTGTAACCAAATGTTATCTGATGCAATCCATTTTGGGATATAGGCAGAAATCAATTCTGGATGTTGTAAAAAGATATTACCTAAAAATGTAGGTACGATGCTATCGACAGTGTCCCACCAAGATTTTGTTACAATCAATTCTTCTAAGAAGGGGATATGTGTTTCGTTTATATGCTTTTTATATTTTTGCATAATATCAAGTGCAGCCGCTTGGAATTCACGTTCTGGTAAGTCCCAAAGTTCACGTACGATAATTTGGAAGTCTCTTTTATCTGGGAGAGTATGTATTTGAATGATGTCTTTTAATAATTGGCGTCTTTCCGGTGTTTGAATACCTAGAAATGGGAAGTGATTTTTCATATAACGAGCCATGGGTTCTGCTTTTTCAAGATTTTGATGAGCTGTAAAATGCTCTTGTAATGCTTTTACAAATGGATGCATACGTGTTTCTCCTCTCTTATTCTCTTTCTTCTCTTATTATACAAAGAGTTTGGATAAATTTTAAAACATAACTTGCAATGTAATGAAATATGTTGAAAGTAGAGAGGAGAGGATAAGATGGAGGATCAAGGCGTACTAGCAGGTTTCTTTGCTCTTAGTTTTGCGTTTATTCTTGTTATATTGATTTGGGCAATTATTTCATATTTGTTAACGGCTTTTGCACTTTATTCGATGGCGAAAAATGATGGTGCAACGGACGGGGTGCTTGCGTTTATTCCGTTTTTGAATAGTAAGACGTGGGGGGACTTAGCAAAAGATAAATTACCAGATTTTTTGAAAGAAGAAGCAGGGTGGAAAGTATTCGGCATATATGTTGCATGTTTCATTTTTAATTTCGTACCAATTATAAGTTTACTAGCAACAGCTGTATCGATTGTATTGTCCATTTATCTTATCTACGCTATTTTAGACAGATACGGAACGAACTCTATATTATTTACGATTATTCATGTAATCACATTTTCGGTGTTCTTACCGATTCACTTATTTATTATTCGAAATGAACCGGTGAGATATAAAGAGTAGATTTTTCATTTTTGTTGATAAGTAGCTATAAGTAAAAAAGCGCCCTGATTATCAGAGCGCTTTTTCTACTACATAAGGTAGCGTAAATAAATATAAATGTGAGAAATGATTAATGAAACGATCATAATTGGGAAACCGACTTTTAGGAAGTCCATGTAACTAAATTTATGTCCTTCGCGGCTCGCGATACCTGCAACGATTACGTTAGCAGAAGCTCCGATTAATGTTCCGTTTCCGCCCAGACAAGCACCTAGTGCTAATGCCCACCATAATACATCGATTTGTGCGTCAGATGGTGATAAGCCTAGCCCAACTGCCATATCGTTAATAAGTGGAATCATTGTTGCGACGAATGGGATGTTATCAATTGTTGCAGAGGCGATACCAGATACCCATAAAATAAGGATGGATGCGTAAGAAATATCTCCGCCTGTTATACCAATTACTTTTTGAGCTAACATTTTGATAAGACCGATATCGATAAGTCCTCCAACAAGTACGAATAACCCTGCGAAGAAGAAGATTGTTACCCACTCTACGCTTGCAAATACTTCTTCAATTTCATGCTCTTTCACACCAATTAACATAAGTACAGTAGCACCAGTTAAGGCGATAATAGCGGCATCGATATGGAAAATAGAATGAGTCATGAAACCTACAATCGTAAGTCCAAGTACCGTTAAAGATTTTTTCATTAATACTGGGTCTTTAATGTATTGTTTTTCATCTAAGCTCATTAATTTTTTAACTTGTACAGGATCGGCAATTAATTGTTTGCGATACATGAAGTAAAGTATTATCGCTGTAACTGCAATAATAATAATTACAATAGGTGCTAGATTCAATAGGAAAGCATTGAAGTCTAAATGCTTATTTGCAGAACCAATCATAATGTTAGGTGGATCACCAATTAATGTTGCTGTTCCTCCAATGTTTGAAAAAATAATTTCAGAAAGTAAATAAGGAACAGGATTTACTTGCAGTATGCGCGTAATAGATAAAGTAACTGGAACAACAAGAAGTACAGTTGTAACGTTATCTAAAAATGCGGAGCCAAGCGCGGTAAGTAAGGAAAGTGAAATTAAAATTTTAATTGGATTTCCTTGTGCCCCTTTTGCTGCTTTAATGGCAACGTATTGGAAGACACCTGATTTACTCGTAATGTTCACCAAAATCATCATACCGATGAGTAGCGTAATCGTTCCCCATTCAATATGTTTCGTAAAGGCGTTATGTAAATCGACGCCCCCCACAATTACCATGAGTGCTGCACCAAGAAGTGCGATGACAGCGCGATTAATTTTTTCAGAAATAATAATGGCATATGTAATTAAAAAGACTGCGATAGCAAAATAATACTGCCAGTTAGCGAGTTCTTGCGTTGTTTCGTGCAAAAATCTCATCTCCTTTCATTCACTTTTTCTTAGTGTGTCAAAAATGCTCTAGAAGAAACACACATAACGTCATTATAAAGTAGGAAAATGGCGGATGTAAATGAAAGGAGAGATTTTGTCATATTTTCTGCATAGGTCATTTTTTCTTATTTTTTAAAATATTTGTGGGCATTTGACATATATATAAGATACATCCAATCTGAATATTTAAAATGGAATTAGCATTCGAGCTTGTTCGTGTAGGAGTGTCAAATAGAAAGGAATGACAAAAATGATAAGGAAGGGATCGTATGGATGAACAACGATTTTTATTTTTAGACTTTGAGTTTACGATGCCCCAGCATAGAAAGAAACCGAAAGGATTTTTTCCAGAGATTATTGAGGTAGGACTCGTTTCAGTTGCTGGCTGTAAGGTAGAAGATACGTATTCATCACATGTTAGGCCGAAAACATTTCCCTCTTTAACGGATCGATGTAAGAAGTTTTTAGGAATAAAACAAGAAGTCGTGGATAAAGGGATTTCATTTCCTGAACTCGTTAAGAAGCTTTCAGAATACGAAACGAAATGTAAACCGACAATTGTAACGTGGGGAAATATGGATATGAAAGTGCTGAAGCATAATTGTGAAATGGCAGGGATAGCTTTTCCATTCTTCGGACAGTGTCGTGATTTATCGCTTGAGTATAAGAAGTTTTTTGGAGAAAGAAATCAAACAGGATTATGGAAAGCAATTGAGGCGTATGGAAAAGTAGGGACAGGGAAGCATCATTGTGCGCTTGATGATGCAATGACGACGTACAACATTTTTAAACTAGTAGAAAAAGATAAAGAGTATTTAGTAAAACCAGCACCTCCAACATTAGGAGAACTTGTTGATTTTTCAAAAGTGTTAAAGAAAGTGAGCACACAGTAACGACCAAATTGCACATTATGTAATTTGGTCGTTTTGTTTTTTAGAGTTTGTAGTCTTTCTTTAACTGTTCTAATGTTTCTAGACTACGCTCTGCAAAAGGTGAATCATCTTCAGAAAATGAATTCATTTGAGTTTCTAATGCTAATTTTAGTGAATCTGTATAATCCGGAATTTCTCCTTCATATTTCTTCACCATTTGTTCTGGAATGTTCGTTTGCTCACGAAAAGCTAAAGCACGTCTTTCGTGGAAAAATGGTACGTCAGCTTGTTTTACGTTATGTAAGTCACCTTGCACCGGATGTTTTAAAACAGCTAATACTTTTACGACGTAACTGCCAGGGCGGCTATTTGTAACCTCGCCAATGTATTTTCCTGTTTTATAAATACCAGTAACGATTTCACCAATTTCAAATGTTTCTCTCATATTTTTCACCTCAAGTTTATAGTAAGGAAAGTGAGGGAAGGAGTCAAAGAAATCCTTCGTTTTCAGAACGCCCCTTGAGAATATGGGTAGGTTGCACTATAATTTAAAATGATATAACAGAAAATTCTGATGTTTTATAAATCCTATAATAAGGAGTGTTCTATATGATGCCTTTATATTTTCCGGAAGATAAAACAGAATATATTATTCCGGGGATTGTTTGCGTTCTATTTATTATCGGTGCTATTGCCACGTGGCGCATGTTTATTCGTATATCAAAAAGAGAAGCAGACCGATTACAGAAAGTTGAAGAAAAACTATTAGCTGAAAAGAAACAGTAACTCATTTTTGTATGTTTCCTTCTATGCTCGGACAATCTAAGGGCAGAATATATTTTGGAGGGAATAAAATGAAAAAACGGCTTTTTTTCAGTTGTTGTTTACTATTTCTGATGGCAGGTTGTGACCAAGGAAAGCCGAAAGAAATTGACGTGAAATTACATAATGCTTCAGGTGATGAAGTGGGGACTGCGAAAGTAACTCAGCAAACAAGCGGAGTGAAAATTAAGATTAAAGGGGAAGGTTTCACGCCAGGCCCGCACGGCATACATGTGCACGAAATTGGTGAGTGTAAAGCACCACGATTTGAATCATCTGGGAATCATTTTAATCCTGATAATAAAAAGCATGGACTCCTTAATCCGAAGGGTGCAGAAAACGGTGATTTACCGAACGTAGTTGCAGATGGTTCTGGAAAGATTAAAGCAGAAATCGATGCACCTCACATTACACTTGAAGAAGGGAAAACGACGATTCATAGAAAAGATGGAGCGTCTATTATTATTACAGAAAACCCTGATGATGGTATGACTCAACCGACAGGTAAATCAGGGGATCGAATTGCTTGTGGCGTAATTGTAAAAAAAGCATCGGATATGAAGAAAAAGTAAAAGCTACCGTGAATGGTAGCTTTCTTTGTGAAATGTAATTGAAAATATATCAGCGATTATTGGAATATATCGACTGTAACTCAAATTATATCGGCGATTATTGGAATATATCGACCGTAACTTGAAATATATCAGCGATTATTGAAATATATCGACTTACCGACAAAATATGATAAAGGAGTCTGCCCAAGAATGATTAGGGGCAGACTCCTTTCTTATTATGAAAACGTATGACGCAGTCTGTTTAAAATTTCTTCTAAAACAGATCGTGGACAGCCGATGTTAATTCGAATATGTTCTTCGCCACCTAACCCGTATTTCTCACCAGGTTCAACGATGATTTTTCCTTTTTCCTCAAGTAGTGCGGTACGCTCGTTTTGAGAAAGCTTTAGACGAGAACAATCAATCCATAATAAAAAGCTACCTTCTGGCTTCGTTACGGAAAGAGCAGGTATGTGAGTTTTAATATATTCACAAGCAAATTGAGCATTATCTTCTATATATAATCGAATTTCGTTTAGCCAATCATTACATTCTGTATAGGCGCTTTGCATCGCTGTATAAGCGAAGATATTTAACCCGTGGAAGCCTTGTCTATACTGGATAGCTGTAAAGGCATGACGGAGCTTTTCGTTTGGAATGATAATGATCGACGCTTGTAATCCAGCGATATTAAATGTTTTACTTGGAGCCATGCAAGTGATAGTGCGCTCTGCTAATTCTTCAGATAAGGAAGCGAACGGTGTATGTGTATGGTCTGCATAAATGATATCGGAATGAATTTCATCCGCCACAACGATTACGTCATATTTAGTACATAACGATCCGAGCTGCACAAGTTCCTCTTTCGTCCAAACGCGTCCGATTGGGTTATGAGGGCTACAAAGAAGCATGAGTTTGATGCCTTGCTGAAACTGCTTTTCTAAATGCTTGAAGTCTATCACATATGTATCATTTTGTTTCTGTAATGGACTCACGCATAACTGCCTGTTGTTTGTTGTGACCATTTCAAAAAATGGAGGATAAATAGGTGGTTGTACGAGAACAGATTCGTTTTCTTTGGTGAAAGCCTGTATGCTCGTACTAAGAGCTGGAACGATTCCGGCGCTAAAGACAATCCATTCTTTTTGAATATCCCAGTTGTATTGTTGTTTTGTCCAGTTACAAATAATATCTCCAATATTTTCGGGAGGAAGTGTATAGCCAAAAATCGGATGTTCGATTCGTTGTTTTAAGGCAGTTTGAATTGGTTTTGGTACTTCAAAATCCATATCAGCAATCCAAGCATGGATAAGTTCTTCGTTTTTATATGTATCCCATTTTATACTATGCGTTCCACGTCGATTGATTGCTTTATGAAATAGTTGCATAAGTTTGCTCCCTTCTTCTGTAAAACCAATAAGTTATGAAAGTTCTCTCTCTTCTTATAGAATAGCTGATGTGATAGGATAAAGAAAAGTATTAAAAAGTGAAAAGGCGGGAAGCGAATGGGTACATATGAAAAGATGATAGAGGTTGTGAAGAATTGGGATCCGTTTCAAATGGGACCGGAGTTTTATGAAACAGAAGCGAGCGATGTTGTGAGCGTCATAAGTGTGTTTGACGATCCAAAATATATCGCAAAGAAGATTCAACATATATACTTTATGTCTTTTGAGGAAGTACCTGCGCTTGAAAAATGTGAGAAATTAGCTGTGGAATTACTTGTAATAAAAGAAGGCGGAAGCTGTTCATTATAGGCTGTCGGGATTTCCGACAGCCTTTTTTATATTATCCCGCTATTTGCTGGGTAGTAAGACCTTCACCTCAAAATTTAGCGGAAGCAAAGAAGTTAGGTGGAGGCTGATTAAAGTTTCATTTTATTGCGCGGAAAAAGCGATAATTTCTTCATAAACATGTTCAGGCTTTTCTTCAGGTAGTAAATGTCCTGTATTTTCGTAAGAAATAAATTTTGAATTCGGTAAATCTTTGTGTAGACGATGACCTACATGTACAGGGACGACGCGGTCTTTTTCACCCCAAATGAGTAGGATAGGTGTTTCGATTTTTTGTAATTCAGTTGAAGATAAGTCACCTTCACGGTCTCGTATCATGCGAGTTAAAGCGGGAAATATACGGTCGTCATAAAAAGGAGCGGAGTAACCTTTTTTCATTTCATCGTCAATTAATGAGTGATCATGAACGACATTCATTAAGTTATGAACAATGCCGCGCCTTATAATCCAGTTCTTTACGTATAAATGAAAGAACGGTAAATAAGAAGAGTATAGTAAAGGTAAGGTTGCGCGCGCTAAATAGCTCGAGCTACATAGTAAAATCGTCTTTGAAATGAGTTCAGGACGTATACGGTTTACATAGAGAGAAATTTGCCCACCCATAGAATGCCCAACTAATACAATGTTTGAGAGAGATAAATGTTCAATTAAATCAATAATAATCGTTGCTAAATTGTGATAAGAATACTTAAACAGATGAGACTTATCACTTTTTCCGAACGGTGGCAAATCAAGAGCAATGACTGTTCCTTCCTTCGATAGTAAAGGAATTAGACGGCGGTAACTGAATGAGGAAGATAAAAAGCCGTGAACGAGTATGAAAGTAGGACGTTCTGTTTTATTATCATGTTCATACAATTCGTAATGAACAGTAGTGCCGCGAGTGGAAAAAGTGAAATAAGGACAAGTATATTTATGATTCATTTTTTGTCACTCCATTGATTTTTGTTCATATCATCTCCAAGGAAGAAGAAAATATGTTAACAAAAAAAGGCAAGATGACGATGTCATCTTGCCTTTCGTTTATTCAGTATTACCCGCGAACAATATTAGGCGGTGTTTTTCCTTGTAACCCTGCAACTAAATTTTCAGCGGCGGTCATGGCCATTTGCTGACGAGTTTTTAATGTTGCAGATCCGATATGTGGTAAAGTCACAACATTTTGTAATGATAAGAGTGGATTATCTTTTTGAATCGGCTCTTGTGTAAATGTATCGATACCTGCTGCAAAGATTTTCTTTTCTGTTAAAGCATGGATTAACGCTTTTTCATCTACTGTTTTGCCGCGAGAAGCATTAATGAAGATTGCTGTGTCTTTCATTAATGAAAATTCCTTTTCTCCAATAAGGTGATATGTTTCATCTGTTAATGGAGTAAGAAGAACAATAAAGTCAGACTGATTCAGTAGCGTCTGTAAATCACAATATGTAGCATCGAATTTTTGTTCAGCTTCTTCTTTACGACGGCGGTTATAGTAAAGAACATTCATATCAAATCCGAATTTTGCTCGTTTTGCAACGGCTTCTCCAATTCGGCCCATACCGATAATACCAATTGTGCTATGGTGTACATCTAGTCCGAAGTGTTCTTTTCCGATTTCAGCGTTCCATTCACCATTTTTCACGTAAGAATCGAGTTCGCAAACGCGGCGCCCAGCTGATAGCATAAGGGCGAAAACGAGATCAGCTACTGTATCATCTAATACGTATGGTGTATTTGTTCCGATAACATTTCGGTTTTTCATCGCTTGTAAATCAAAATTATCGTAACCGACAGAAATGTTGCTCACTACTTTTAAGTTAGGAGCTACTGTCAGTAATTCTTCATTAATAGCAGATCCGAAATTTAATAACCCATCTTTATCTTGTATTTTCTCTAATAGAATATCACGAGGTACTTTCTCATTTTGATCCCATTTTTCATAATCACAGTGTTCTGATAAATAGTTTTCTACAAATGTTGGAACTGGTTCAGCAATATAAACTTTTGGTTTCACGGTTCCATCCCCTTTCGCTTTATCCCGCATTTTTCCGCTGATTAAAGTTTCACTTTATTTTGACATAATTCAATAGAAAAATCTTCTTTTCAAACTTGAAAGGGTATTTGTATAATTTAGACACAAACGAAAAGGAAGGATGATTTATATGGTGACAGAAAAAGAATTAGAATTATTAGCTTGTCTTGAAAAGAGTAGTCGATTATCTGTAGATACATTAGCGAAGCTGTTAAATATAGAAGTAGAAGAAGTAAAGAAGATGGTTGCGAGATTAGAAAATGAACAGATTATTGTGGATTATGTAACACATATTGATTGGACGAAAGTGAAAGAACATACAGGTTTAACGGCAATGATCGATGTGAAAGTTACGCCAAAGCACGGCGTTGGATTTGATGCGGTTGCTGAGCAAATTTATCGTTATTCAGAAGTGAAATCCGTTTATTTAATGTCAGGGACATATGATCTTTCTATTACATTAGAAGGGAAAACGATGGGGGAAGTAGCGATGTTTGTTTCTGAGAAATTAGCAACAATTGAATCTGTCGTTTCTACAACTACTCATTTCATTTTGAAGAAGTATAAACATGAGGGTGTTATTTATGAAAAAGACGATGATGATAAGCGAATTGTGGTGACACCATGAAGCAATTTGAACTATCTAGATCAGCAGAATCTTTAAAACCATCTGGTATTCGAAAATTTTTTGATTTAGCAGCAAATATGAAAGGTGTTATTTCCCTCGGGGTAGGAGAGCCAGATTTTGTTACCCCTTGGAATGTAAGGCAAGCATGTATTCGTTCTTTGCAACAAGGGTATACGTCATATACAGCAAATGCAGGATTATTAGAGCTCCGTCAAGAAATAGCAAAGTATCTAAAAAAACAATTTGCAGTATCTTATGACCCAAGTGATGAAATCATTGTTACAGTTGGAGCGAGCCAGGCGTTAGATGTAGCGATGCGCGCCATTATAAATCCTGATGATGAAGTGCTCATTATTGAACCAAGCTTCGTTTCTTATGCACCACTTGTGACATTAGCTGGAGGAGTTCCAGTTCCTGTGGCGACTACTTTAGAAAATGAGTTTAAAGTACTACCAGAACAAATTGAAGCAGCTATTACAGCGAAAACAAAGGCGATTTTGCTTTGTTCACCAAATAACCCGACAGGTGCAATGCTAAATAAATCCGAGCTTGAAGAAATAGCAGTGATTGTTGAGAAGTACAATCTAATTGTATTATCTGATGAAATTTATGCAGAGCTTGTATACGACGAAGTATATACAAGTTTCGCGAGTATTAAAAATATGCGTGAGCATACGATTTTAATTTCGGGATTTTCAAAAGGGTTTGCGATGACAGGATGGCGTCTCGGTATGATTGCAGCTCCTGTTCAATTTTCAGAATTAATGCTCAAAATCCATCAGTATTCAATGATGTGTGCACCGACGATGTCTCAGTTTGCAGCACTTGAGGCGTTACGGGCAGGGAAAGATGAAGTGATTCGAATGAGAGATAGTTATAAGAAGCGTCGTAACTTCATGACGAAATCTTTCAATGAAATGGGTTTAACGTGTCATGTGCCAGGCGGAGCATTTTATGTTTTCCCTTCTATATCTTCAACAGGATTATCTTCAGCGGAATTTGCAGAACAGTTATTGCTGGAAGAAAAAGTGGCTGTTGTCCCTGGTAGCGTATTTGGCGAAAGTGGTGAAGGTTTTATTCGTTGTTCTTATGCAACATCGCTTGAACAACTTATGGAAGCAATGAAGAGAATGGAACGGTTTGTAGAGAATAAAAAAAGGACAAAACGTAATACGTTTTGTCCATAAAAGGGGGGGAATACTAGAAAGCCATGTGTTAGTATTCTATCCCAATATTGGATAATTATACTTCTTTAAGGGAAATTTTTCATGAATTTTGAATGAGTTCTGTCATAGTGGTATAATTTACTAATATAAGGTATACGCATTCTAGATAACGTTATCTAGAATGCGTACTAACCAATCGGATATTTAAAATAAATATATCTGCTTTGCTCTCTATAATTGTAGAGAGAATGGTAAACGTATGGGAGTGTTTCATATGTCAGAACAATATACAACAGGAGTGGTTGTAACAGGGAAAGTGACTGGAATTCAAGATTACGGTGCGTTTGTAGCGTTAGATGCAGAAACACAAGGGCTTGTGCATATATCTGAAATTACAAATGGATATGTAAAGGATATTCATGACTTTTTAAAGGTCGGCGATACAGTAGAAGTAAAGGTACTTTCAATTGATGAAGAGCACAGAAAAATGAGTTTATCGTTAAAAGCGGCGAAAAGAAAACAAGGAAGGATTCTTATACCGAACCCATCTGAAAACGGATTTAATACGCTGCGAGAAAAGTTGGCAGAATGGATTGAAGAGTCCGAGTTAACAAAGTAAAAGAGGAACGCATATGAGCGTTCCTCTTTTACTTTATCTTATGATATATATTTGCAAATATGATTGCATGCAATCATATTCGTATGTCGGAGGTGAAAGGACATACTGATTATCGAATTTCGTTTGTTTCTGGGTGCGTACCAAGATTTTCAGATGGTTTAAACAGTAAACCAAGGTTGATAAGCCCAGATATACCAACGATGCCGTAAATAATACGTGCAAGAGCTGAATTTTGTCCACCGAAAATGGCTGCTACTAAGTCAAACTGGAAAAACCCGATTAGTCCCCAGTTCACAGCGCCAATTACAGTAAAGACTAATGCGATACGTTGTAAAGTACTCATGAAAAAGCCCCCCTTAATTGTGAAGCATGAGCAAGCGATGAGTTAATTAACTCTTTTATAGAATGGGGTAGTTATGTTGTTTTTATACATAAAAAATGTTTGAAAGAAGATGTATATACATCTATACCGAAAAATGCGAATTTTTATGCAAAAAATGAACTTTTTCTAAAAAATATATATTGGTTACGTTTACAATGTTTGAATCGCTTGATTTACAACTTCAGTTTCGCTAAAGTGAATACAGAAATACATATCCATAATTGGAGGGAAAAAGATGAGTACACATGTAACGTTCGACTATTCTAAAGCGTTATCCTTCATCGGTGAACATGAAATCACTTATTTACGTGATGCAGTGAAAGTAACACATCACGCAATCCACGAAAAAACTGGAGCTGGGAACGATTTCCTTGGGTGGGTAGACCTTCCGCTTCAATATGACAAAGAAGAATTTGCTCGCATTCAAAAATGCGCAGAAAAAATTAAAAATGACTCTGACATTTTACTTGTTGTAGGTATCGGTGGTTCTTACTTAGGAGCACGTGCAGCAATCGAAATGTTAAACCATTCTTTCTACAATACGCTTTCTAAAGAACAACGTAAAACTCCACAAGTGCTATTTGTTGGACAAAACATTAGCTCCACTTACATGAAAGATTTAATGGACGTATTAGAAGGTAAAGACTTCTCTATTAACGTTATTTCCAAATCAGGTACAACAACAGAGCCAGCACTAGCATTCCGTATCTTCCGTAAGTTATTAGAAGAAAAGTATGGAAAAGAAGAAGCTCGCAAACGTATTTATGCAACTACAGATAAAGCGCGTGGTGCATTAAAAACATTAGCTGATAACGAAGGTTACGAAACATTTGTTATTCCAGATGATGTTGGAGGTCGTTTCTCTGTATTAACGCCAGTTGGTTTATTACCAATCGCAGTAAGTGGCTTAAATATTGAAGAGATGATGAAAGGTGCAGCTGCTGGTCGTGATGACTTCGGAACATCAGAACTAGAAGAAAATCCAGCTTACCAATATGCAGTAGTTCGTAACGCTTTATACAATAAAGGAAAAACAATTGAAATGCTTGTTAACTATGAACCAGCACTTCAATACTTCGCTGAGTGGTGGAAACAGTTATTTGGTGAAAGTGAAGGAAAAGATCAAAAAGGTATTTTCCCATCTTCAGCAAACTTCTCAACTGATTTACACTCATTAGGTCAATACGTTCAAGAAGGTCGTCGTGACTTATTTGAAACAGTTCTTAAAGTAGGTAAATCTACACATGAACTAACAATCGAATCAGAAGAAAACGATTTAGACGGATTAAACTACCTTGCTGGTGAAACTGTAGACTTCGTAAACACAAAAGCATACGAAGGTACATTACTTGCACATAGCGACGGGGGAGTACCAAACTTAATCGTCAATATTCCTGAATTAAATGAGTACACATTCGGTTACCTTGTATACTTCTTCGAAAAAGCATGTGCGATGAGCGGCTACTTATTAGGCGTGAATCCATTTGACCAACCTGGAGTAGAAGCATATAAGAAAAACATGTTTGCTTTACTTGGTAAACCAGGATTTGAAGAATTAAAAGCAGAATTAGAAGAGCGTTTAAAATAATAAAAAGCGACCGGAATCCGGTCGCTTTTTATTATTTTATCGAAAAGTCCATCAGTATATTCAAACTAAAGTGGGTATGCTAAAGGAAAAGTCTAGGAGGGATGGGCTTGATTCCGATTCAATCAAATTTAGAAGGACGTACATATGCGTTATATAAGTTAGAAGAGATTATGAAACCACTTGGATATAGCATTGGTGGTAATTGGGATTATGATAAAGGATGCTTCGATTACAAAATCGATGAAGAAGATGGGTATCAATTTTTACGAGTTCCATTTACAGCCATTGATGGAGAACTAGATGTACCAGGCGTAATAGTTCGTCTTGGAACGCCGTATATTCTTTCGCACGTATATCAAGACGAACTAGATGATAATGTGAATACTTTAACAGCTGGAACAAGTGGAATGGATCAATTTGCTGAGCCGAAAGATCCAGATGGAGATGTGAAAAGAAAATATATCAATATTGGGAAAGTGCTCATGCAAGAATTAGAGCGTCATTTTACTAATGGTGAATAACAATGAGTATGTCGCTTTCAATGAGAACAAAGGAATGAACTGGATTAATCATATATTGTTCGTCGCGCTTTATACCTAGTAAGAGAATGTTTTGCTTTAAAAGAGTATAGCTACAATTGGCAAAAGTTTGTCCGGTGCAGGACGATGGAAGCTCCATCAGTTGTAATTTATTATCAGAGATTTCGTCGTAAAGTGAAAATAGTACACCTGAAATGGAAGGGAATAAAAGAGAAGCGGTAAATACATAGCTCGTTAATTTATTTCCTTCTATAATTTCTGACACGCCAGCTCTTGTTGCATTTTGTATTTGTTCAGAAGTAAGAAGTTCAGCGATGCAGTGAATGTTTGGGTTGAGCCCTTTTGCAGTTAAAATATTTAAAATGGACTGTGTATCCGCTAAGCTTTCGTTTTTTTCTTTATCAGCTGTTATTAATATGGTGTGTGCCGTTGCAATATTAGCCTTTAATAAAGTTTGATCGTGATGCGGACAACCTTTTATAAATTCTAAATGATGAAATGGTTTTGGGAGTAAAGAAAGTGTTTCATCAATTAAAACGATATCAAGGTTTGGTTGTAATACGTGCATTTGCTTTACAACATGTTTTGCGCGCTCATTCCAGCCAACGATAATCATATGACCGTTAGAAGTAGCGGCTTCTTCACCTTTAATTTTCATATATTGTTTATTAATCATTTCAGTAGCAAACAGCACCATATAATAAGAACAAAAGCCAGTTCCTAATAAAATAATACTTATACCTATTAGTTTTCCTATCGTCGTATGGGGAGCAAAGTCGCCATATCCAACTGTAAAAATGGTAACGATTGACCACCAAATTCCGTCAAACCATGTAGTGAAATGAAAAGGTTCTAATCTATGTATAAGAAAACCGGAAAAAGCAGTCAGTACAATAATAAAACAAATTAAACGAAAAATAATGGAATCACGAAATGTATCTACTAAATTCGGACGGGATTTCAATTGCCTATTCCTCCTTACTTTGTAGGACTACATTCATTGTTGCCATTATAGAAAAAAGAAAAACTCTCTAATTAAAGAGAGTTTGTTTTACGTTACATACTTTCCACTTCAGTTTGTTGGACACTTTCAAGATGCTGGAGAGCATAGTAAACATCAGCGGTATGTCTTTTTTGATCAATGGACAGTTTAAGATGTAAATAGTGAGAACCGTTTTCTAATGTTTTAAGCTTCATATTCTTAACTTTTATATCCATTTCTTTTATTTCTTCAATTACGATTGGGATATTGTCCATATTTCGTACAACAAGTTTCACAGCGATATCACGTTGACGAAATGATCTAGGGCCTACATATTTCATTGCGAGTGGTATAAGTTCGACACTAATCATAAGGAAACACATTCCGAATATCGCTTCAATATAGAATCCGGCCCCAACAGCAATACCAATACCAGAAGCACCCCAGATCATAGCGGCAGTCGTGAGCCCTGCAATGCTATCGTTGCCTCTTCTTAAAATTACGCCAGCACCTAAAAAACCAATTCCTGATACAATTTGAGCGGCAAGTCGAAGTGGATCCATATTCATATGATCGGTATGTGGTAAGTTATAAGCTGCTTTAATAGAAACAATCGTTAGGAGGCAACTAATAATAGAAATAACTAAACACGTTTTTAAACCAAGTGGTTTCCGTTTTAATTCGCGTTCTAAACCAATGGCAAATCCTAAAATAGCCGAGAGACCTAGTTTGATTAATAAATCGGTATAGTCCATATATATTCCTCCTTGTATGATATGCTATATGAATAAAACGCTTATTATAGAAAGAAACGTCTTTTGATAGAGTAACTTTATATAAAATATATGTAGGAATTGCTCATACATGAAAGAGATATTTCGTTTAAGTATATGATATAAAAAAAGAAATGTGGGCAGTTTTAAAAAAAGTTTATAAAAGGTGTTGCATTTCATTTTTCACCATGATATATTAATAACCGTCGCTGATGCGGAAACGCAGAAAACGACAAAAAAGAAATTGAAAAACTTAGTTGACATCGAAAAACGAAGATGTTAACATAAGGAAGTCGCAAATGAGCGACCAAGTAGTTCTTTGAAAACTGAACGAAACAAACAACGTGAAACGTCAATTTTTATTTTAGATGCTAGACAAACTAACTTTATTGGAGAGTTTGATCCTGGCTCAGGATGAACGCTGGCGGCGTGCCTAATACATGCAAGTCGAGCGAATGAATTAAGAGCTTGCTCTTATGAAGTTAGCGGCGGACGGGTGAGTAACACGTGGGTAACCTGCCCATAAGACTGGGATAACTCCGGGAAACCGGGGCTAATACCGGATAACATTTTGAACTGCATGGTTCGAAATTGAAAGGCGGCTTCGGCTGTCACTTATGGATGGACCCGCGTCGCATTAGCTAGTTGGTGAGGT
>NZ_JAALFZ010000030.1:0-48344 GCF_011800505.1 Bacillus sp. EKM501B
AGTTAGTTTGTCTAGCATCTAAAATAAAAATTGACGTTTCACGTTGTTTGTTTCGTTCAGTTTTCAAAGAACTACTTTGTCGCTCAGAAGCGACTTTATCAATATAACATTTCGTTATATTTTCGTCAACAACTTTTTTTAATAAGTTGTTTTTCGTTTGTTTTGTTTGTTACCTTTCGTGGCAACGAATATAAATATACCAGTTTGATTATTAAAATGCAATAGTTTTTCTAATAAAATTTTTAACTTAGTAAAAAAGTATAAAAACAGCACATTTCTTCTATATAAATATAATTTCTCGCACTATCAAGATTTACTATACCCACGCAACTCATGCTCAAATAAAAAAAGCTTTGGAGAAATCTCCAAAGCTTAGTCTTGTTTATGGCGCATAGCAGGGAATAATAATACATCACGAATAGATGGTGCATTTGTTAATAACATAACTAGACGATCAATACCGATTCCTAATCCACCCGTAGGAGGCATACCGTACTCAAGAGCTTCAATATAATCGTCATCCATCATGTGAGCTTCGTCATTACCTTGTTCGCGCTCTTTTAATTGCGCTTCAAAACGTTCTTTTTGATCGATTGGATCATTTAACTCAGTGAATGCATTTGCATGTTCACGCGCAACGATAAATAATTCGAAACGATCTGTAAATCTTGGATCTTCATCATTCTTTTTCGCAAGCGGCGAGATTTCTACCGGATGACCGTAAATAAATGTTGGTTGGATTAATTTATCTTCTACTTTTTGTTCGAAGAATTCATTTATAATATGACCAACTTCCATTGTATCTTTAATTTCTACATTATGTTCTTTTGCAAGTTCACGCGCTTCTTCTATACTCATCGGATTCCAGAAATCAGCTCCAGAGTATTGCTTAATCGCATCTACCATATGAAGACGTGTCCATTCTGGTTCTAGATTAATTTCATAATCACCATACTGGATTGTTGTTGTACCCAGTACTTTTTTCGCGATATGAGCAACCATATCTTCTGTTAACTTCATAATATCTTTATAATCAGCGTATGCTTCATATAATTCAATCATCGTAAACTCAGGGTTATGACGAGTTGATACACCCTCATTACGGAATACACGGCCGATCTCATATACTTTTTCTAAACCACCCACAATAAGACGCTTTAAATGTAGCTCAATTGCGATACGCATATATAATTCCATATCTAACGCATTATGGTGTGTAGTGAAAGGACGCGCAGAAGCTCCACCTGCAATTGCATGCATCATAGGTGTTTCCACTTCAAGATAACCGTTGTCATCTAGGTATCTTCTCATCTCACGAATAATTTTACTACGAGTAACGAACGTTTCACGACTTTCCATACTTGTAATTAAGTCTAAGTAACGTTGACGGTAGCGTTGTTCAACATCTTTTAATCCATGGTATTTATCTGGTAATGGACGAAGAGATTTCGTTAATAGCGTAAAGCCTGTTGCTTTTACTGAAAGTTCTCCAACGTTTGTTTTGAACACTTTACCTTCAATACCTACTAAATCACCTAAATCTGCTGTTTTAAATAATTCGTACTCGTCATCTCCAACAGCATCTTTACGAACATAAATTTGAACTTGTCCATGTAAATCTTGAACATGTGCAAATCCAGCTTTCCCTTTTCCGCGTTTTGTCATAATACGACCAGCGATAGAAACAGCGATTTCCTTCTCCTCTAATTCCTCTTTAGAGAACTCTCCATATAGACTCACTAAGTCAGTTGTTGAATTTGTGCGTTCAAATCTTTTACCGAACGGGTCAATTCCTTGTTCACGTAAATTATGTAGCTTTTCACGACGAACAATCAATTGGTCGTTTAATTCTTCGTGGTTCATGTTATCCATGATATTGATATCACTCCAGCTCTATTTAATTTTACAATATATACAGTATAGCATTTTCTACTCAACTAGAAAAACTGCCAGCAACTAACTGGCAGCTCTTCTTTCTTTCACGTAATTATAGGAAGTGTATAGAAGAATGTCAATCTCCTATGTCCATTATTAACCAACGTAAATTGTTTGTTGTTTCGCTTCCACTTCTTCTACAAATGTACCTAACACATTCGCAAGGTCTTCCCGTGTGTTACAAGCATTAATACCATTACGTACACTCGCATTACCACGAACACCTTTTAAATACCAAGCTGCATGTTTTCTCATCTCTCTTACAGCGACACTTTCATTCTTTAAGTCGATAAGACGATCTAGATGCAACATACATACATCAATTTTCTCGCGCACTGTTGGTTCCGGCATTAATTCACCTGTCTCCAAATACTTTACCGTACGATAAATCATCCACGGATCTCCAAGAGCAGCACGACCAATCATAACACCATCTACACCAATTTCATCAAGCATACGCTTTGCATCTTGCGGCGTTGCGACATCACCATTTCCGATAACCGGGATATTTACAGATTGTTTTACTCGTTTAATAATATCCCAATCCGCTTTTCCTTCATACATTTGCACTCGTGTACGTCCGTGAACCGCCACAGCTTGGCCACCAGCACGCTCAACAGCCCTAGCATTTTCTATTGCGAAAATATGTTCTTCATCCCAACCGATACGCATTTTAACTGTAACCGGCTTTTCAACAGCATCCACAACCGCTGCTACCATTTCATATATTTTATTCGGGTCTAAAAGCCACCTTGCTCCAGCATCACATTTAACGATTTTCGGCACTGGACAACCCATATTAATATCAATTATGTCTGCTGTCGTATATTTATCTACATATTTCGCAGCATCTACAAGAGTTTCTTTCTCTCCACCAAAAATTTGTAAACTTAATGGCTTTTCTCTCTCGTCGATATATAACATATCTAATGTTCTTTTATTATTAAGTAATATTGCCTTATCACTTACCATTTCAGCACAAACTAATCCGGCACCAAATTCTTTTACTGTTAAACGGAATGCAGAGTTACACACTCCCGCCATCGGTGCTAGTACAACCGGATTTTTCATCTCGATATTTGCAATCTTTAACAATCAATCTACTCCTTCCCGTACAATCACTTTGGCATTAATTCCTCTATCGAAACATTTAATGCCTTAGCAACTTCTACTACAAAATCTTGAGAAGGCGATCTATTCCCTCTCTCAACCTCACCTAAAACAGATACAGATACCCCTAGTGCTTTAGCAAAACCTTCTTGTGTGTAACCTTTTAGCTTTCGAAAAGCACGAATGCGTCTTCCCCATTTTTCTGCTTCCATACCGTTACTCCCTCTCGCCTTTTCATTTCTTCTACTTGTGAACATGAAATGTTTTGTTTTATGTCTTGATTAATTTCTAACAACGGAACGATAACAAAAGCTCTTTCAAACATCCGCGGATGCGGAACAATAAGATTCTCTGCTTCAATATTCTCTTGATTATAAAGTAAAATGTCAAGGTCGATAGTCCTCGGCCCCCACCTAATTTCCCTTTTTCTTCCTAGGTCATTTTCTACTTTTTGTGTTACTTTCAATAATTCTTGTGGTGATAAATTGGTAGAAATTTTTATAACTAAATTTAAAAAGCAACTTTGGTCAGTATAGCCAACTGGCTCAGTTTCATATACAGATGAAATATCATCAACCTGAATATAAGGATTTTTATTTAAAAACTGAATCGCTTCGGTTAGATACGTATAACGCTCTCCAATATTTGACCCTAATGCAATGTAAGCTATATTGTTCATGGACGTTCTCTCGTAATTTCTACTGCTACAGCACGATAATGACCCGGTATCGGTGGATCTGGCTTAATTACCTTAATTGTACAGCGCGAAATACTTTCATATTGTTTTAATATATCTGCAGCAATATTTTCAGCGATACTCTCCACAAGCTTATACTTTCTATCCTCAACAACTTTTCTACATAATTCGAAAAGCTCGCCATAATTGACCGAATGCTCTAAGTCATCACTTTCCCCTGCACGCTTTAAATCCAACTCCACCGTTAAGTCAACTTTAAATCTCTGACCTAATTTATTCTCCTCTGGGAACACGCCATGATAACCATAAAACTCCATATCATGGATATAAATTTTATCCAATTACCTTACCCCCTTACCAATCATCGCATCCATCATTTTAGCCATACGCGCCATTTCTTTCACATCATGGACACGAACAAACTCACAGCCCTTTTCAATACCAAGACAAACAGTAGCTCCCGTTCCCTCAAGGCGTTCCTCTACTGGCAAATCTAATACGTGCCCAATAAAGGACTTTCTCGAAGTACCTAAGAGAACCGGATAACCTAGCACATTTAACTGTTCTAAATTACGCATCGCCTCTAAGTTCTGCTCAGGTGTTTTAGCAAAACCGATACCTGGATCTAAAATAATATTCTCATCTCGCACACCAGCATTTTTAGCAATTTTAATACTGTCATACAAATCAGCAATCATATCCGCCATTAAATTACGATAATTCATGTTATCGCGGTTATGCATTAAAATGATGGGTACATCGTAATGAGCTGCGACTTCAGCAATTTTCGGCTCCGCCTTCGCTCCCCAAATATCATTAATAATATGAGCACCAGCCTCAATTGCTTGCTTTGCAACTTCAGCTTTATATGTATCGATAGATATAGGCAATTTTACTTCTTTTGAAACTGCTTGAATCATCGGGACAACTCGCTTTATTTCTTCTTCTACTGATACTTTAGCAAAACCCGGGCGAGTAGATTCGCCACCAATATCAATAATATGAGCACCTTCACCTTGCATTTCTTTTGCGTGACGTACCGCAGCATCTACCTCGTTGTAACTCCCACCATCAGAAAACGAATCTGGTGTTACATTTAAAATCCCCATAATTAATGTCTTTTCATTTAAATTCAATGTATATTCGCCGCAGCGTAAATCATAATCCCACTTCAAACTACACATCTCCTCTTCGTAATTCATTTCTGCTCCATAATTTCTCTCTTTGCATTCCATAAAGGTACATTAAACTTTTTGTAACCACTCCTACTTTACCCGGGAAATCCTGCGCTTCTATACGATAAAGCGGAACAATTTCTTGAATGGAGTTTGTTACGAAGACTTCATCCGCTGAAAGTAGCTCATCTTTTGTAAAGAAACCTTCCTTTACTTCTATATTTAATTCTTCAGCACTCTTTATAATAAACGCACGAGTGATACCATTTAAAATCCCTGTCTCTAACGAAGGTGTATATAAAACATCACCTTTCACAAAAAATAGATTGGAAACAATACCCTCTGCAACATAACCTGCTTCAGTAAGAAAAATACCTTCCTTACTCACAACATTTCCAATTTCACGCTTCCCTAAAATATTATTTAAATAATGATGAGACTTCAGACGAAATGTTCCTTCCGGTGTATTTCGCACTTGTTTTAGAATAACACCTTCTTTTTCCACTACATCTCCTGGAGCTGTTAAAGGTTTTATAAAAACAATAACCGAAGGCTCTTCATACATTTCCGTTTGTAATCCTATTTCATCTATACCCGCTGATACATTAAAACGTACATATGCATGCTTCAATTCATTCTTAGCGAGTAAATCTTTCAAAATAAGCATCACGTCATTTTTTGTCATTGTCCATTTAATTTGCAATGTATCCAGCGCTTCTATTAAACGGTCATAATGATCATCCAATAAGAAAGGATGACCATTATAAATACGAAACGTTTCAAAAACTCCAAGACCATATAAATAACCATGATCATAAGGAGAAATTTTCGCTTCACTTGCTTCTACATACTGGCCATTTACGTAAATTAACATAACGTTGCACTTGGACTGTATTTACAAATGAAATTCTGTAACAACTCTTTCCCATGAGAAGTCATAATAGATTCCGGATGGAATTGCACACCCTCTATCGGCAATGTCTTATGACGAAGTGCCATAATTTCTCCTTCCTCTGTCCAAGATGTTACCTCTAAGCAATCGGGTAACGTCTCTTTCTTAACAATAAGGGAATGATAGCGCGTCGCAGTAAACGGATTAGGAATATCCGAAAAAATCGTCTTTCCATCATGATGCATAAGCGACGTTTTCCCATGCATTAATCGTTCTGCACGGACAACCTCTCCACCAAACACTTGTGCAATGGATTGATGCCCTAGACAAACTCCAAAAATCGGAATCTTTCCAGCAAAGTATTTAATAACTTCCATACTAATCCCCGCTTCATTAGGACTACATGGACCTGGAGAAATCATTAGAAAATCTGGTTTCATATTCTCAATATCTGAAATGGTCACTTCATCGTTACGTTTAACAACGAGCTCTTGTCCAAGTTCTCCAAGAAACTGCACTAAATTAAATGTAAAAGAATCATAATTATCAATCATTAATATCATTTCTCTCACCTAACCGTTTCTTCGCTACGTTCTTTTGCACGCCATAAAGCAATCGCCTTTTTTAACGACTCTTTATATTCATTTTCTGGATTTGAATCAATTACAATTCCCGCCCCTGCTTGTACATGAGCTTTTCCATCTTTAGCAAGAAGCGTTCTAATTACAATATTCAATTCTGTATCTCCAGAATAACCAATCCAACCGATTGAACCTGTATAAATCCCTCTTCGAACAGGTTCTAATTCCTCAATAATTTCCATCGTACGTATTTTCGGGGCACCAGTAATTGTTCCCCCAGGGAATACAGCCTTCACTAAATCAAAAGCATCTTTATCTTCTTCCACCTCACCACGCACATTAGAAACAATATGCATAACATGTGAGTATTTCTCAATTACCATAAATTCATCTACTTCTACAGTGCCATATTTACAAACACGTCCTAAATCATTTCTTTCTAAATCCACAAGCATTACATGCTCTGCTCTTTCTTTTTCGTTCTCAATTAATTCTCTTGCTAATTCTTCATCCTCTTGCTCATCCGCGCCTCTAGATCTCGTTCCAGCAATTGGTCTTGTACTTACTTCAGTTCCTTGTTTCTTAATTAACAACTCTGGCGATCCACTAACAATTTGAAAATCCCCAAGCTCCAGGTAACCCATATATGGAGATGGATTAATTTCACGAAGACTTGTATAAATTTCTAGTGGGTGTGTCTGTAACGTTCTTTCTTGTCTCGTCGACAAGTTTACTTGGAACACATCACCCGCCCCAATATATTCTTGAATACATTCAACTGCCTTCATAAAGCCGGCTTCAGTAAAAGCAACTGCTTCACTTTTCTTTTCAGGACTTTCAAAGGACACAGTCACTTCAGGCGCTTCTGTCATCCAAAGACTCTTCCACTCATTTAGCCGTTCTTTTGCCTCTTCATATTTATCTACATAATGCGTAATAACCCATAACACTTGTTCTTTTTGATCATAGACAAATACGTCATCAAATAATAAAAAGAAGATGTCAGGTATATTAATATCATCTTCCGCAAGAGAAGGCAGCTTTTCAATATAACGGATACAGTCATAACTGAAATAGCCAATTGCACCACCTTGAAAAGGCGGATACTCTGGGTTATAGTCCGTCTTCCATTGTTCCATATATTCTTGCATTAAATCTAACGGATTCCCTCGTTTTATTGTTTCCTTACCACTTTCACTTATATGTAACGTTTCATCCTTCCCTCGGATTACCGCTACTGGGTTCAGCCCTACAATGTTATAACGACCGCCACGGCCGCTTTCTAACAAAATATGTTGCGATTTACCCTGAGAAAGAAATTTATATTGCTTAAAGAAATCTAACTGATATGGAATAGAAAGCGCTAAAGATTTTCTTCGTTGCATATCAACACCCCGTCTTCTTTTATCCCACCCTCTTAGATTAACCAGCTCAAACTACATAAGTTATTTATATAGAGATTGATTATACTCGAAGGCTAGTGAAAATAATTTAATTATACTACCTCTTATTTTACATGAAGTTTTCTAGTCATTCACTCTTTTCCTATTTCCAATCCCAAAAGAAAAAGCACCCTTTTTCAAGGATGCTTTTTCAATCGCGTTTAATTATGATTCAAATTGATAAAGTGGTGTACTTAAATAACGTTCACCGTTACTTGGGATAATAACAAGTACCTTTTTCCCTTTACCTAACTTTTTCGCAACTTCTGTTGCTGCATAAATAACTGCGCCTGAAGAGATACCAACTAAAATACCTTCCTCTTTAGCCACTCTTCTCGCATATTCAAATGCTTGCTCTGTTTTCACTTGAATAATTTCATCATATACTTCTACATCCAACGTCTCCGGAACAAATCCCGCCCCAATTCCTTGGATTTTATGTGGACCTGGTTTCCCACCAGATAATACTGGTGAATCTGCAGGTTCTACTGCATAAATTTTAATATCTTTATACGCTTCCTTCAGTACTTCACCAGCACCAGTAATCGTTCCACCTGTACCAATACCTGCAATAAACGCATCTAATTGGTCACCCATTTGTTCAATAATTTCTGGACCTGTTGTTAAACGGTGAATTTCTGGATTCGATTGGTTTTTGAACTGTTGTGGTATAAAGTAGCCATGCTCTTTTGCTAATTCAGTCGCTTTACGAATTGCTCCACCCATTCCTTCAGGCCCTGGAGTCAATACTAATTCCGCACCGTAAGCACGTAATAAATTACGACGCTCAATACTCATTGTTTCTGGCATTACTAAGATTGCATTATATCCTTTAGCAGCCGCTACCATCGCTAAACCAATTCCTGTGTTACCACTTGTCGGCTCAATGATTGTATCGCCCTCTTTTAATAATCCATTTTTTTCAGCATCTTCAATCATAGCTAATGCGATACGATCTTTAACGCTACTCCCCGGATTCATAAATTCTAATTTTAAGTATATATCTGCGCTGTCTGATTCTACGATGCGGTTCAACTTAACGATCGGCGTTTTCCCGATTAATTCTGAAACTGATTGTGCCACTCGCATTCCTGTCACTCCTAACACCGAGTATTTTTATTGGTTTTATCTATATTTAGATTTTGTCAGAAAATTCCCTGTTTGTCAATTCATTTGGAGGATTGCTCCTCTTAATTCCCTTATTACAAATTCTCGATTAAATTTGTAATATCTTCTTTAGAGAACTTGTATCGTTCATTACAGAAATGACAGTGAACTTCTGTCTCTTCCTCTTCTTCACGAACTTGCTCTAACTCTGTTTTACCTAAACTAATTAATACACTCTCAATACGCTCGCGTGAGCATGTGCAATTAAATTGAACATCCATTGTTTCTAATACTTTTACTTTATCTTCTCCAAGAACTGCATATAGTAGCTCTTCCGGAGAAAGTCCTTGTTCAATCAA
This sequence comes from Bacillus sp. EKM501B, assembly GCF_011800505.1. NCBI lineage: Bacteria > Bacillati > Bacillota > Bacilli > Caryophanales > Bacillaceae > Bacillus > Bacillus sp. EKM501B. The sequence continues at coordinate 9,299 of NZ_JAALFZ010000030.1, forward strand.
CGTTGATACAGGTGGAATCTTTTGTAAACGGTCTTCAATAAATGAAATCGTTTCATCTTGCGCACCCGGCATAATTTGAAGGATGAATCCACCTGCCGCTAATATGCTATCATCTCCATTTACAAGAACACCAACACCTACAGAAGAAGGCGTTTGTTCAGAAACTGCAAAATAATACGTAAAGTCTTCTCCTAATTCTCCTGAAACGATTGGAGATTGACCAATAAACGGCTCACGCATTCCAATATCTTTAATTACAGTTACAAACCCCTCTGTACCTACCGCTTGATATACACGTAACTTCCCTTGTTCTGTTCCTTCAAAATCAACATGCGGATTCGTTACATAACCACGTACATCTCCATTTGCATGAGCATCTACTAAGATAGGACCAATCGGACCGTTACCTTCTACCTTAATCGTTAACTTTTGCTCACCTTTTAACATTGCGCCCATCATTGTACCCGCAGTTAAAGAACGCCCTAGTGCCGCTGAAGCTGTTCTCCATGTATCATGACGTCTTTGCGCCTCACTTACTGTATTTGTTGTACGTACACTATACGCACGCACTTCTCCATCAAACGCTAACGCTTTTACTAAATAATCTTTCATACGTATTTATTCACCTTTCTCATGCTGTAAATTTGCATTACGTTCATATAACATGTATAAACCTTTTAACGTTAAAAATGGATCTACAATATCAATTACATTCGATTCTTCGGAAATTAATTTTGCTAATCCACCTGTTGCAATAACTTTAGGTTCTTGTCTAGCTTCTTCTTTCATACGCTTAACAATACCTTCCACTTGTCCAACATAACCATAAAGAATACCCGATTGCATCGCACTTACTGTATTTTTCCCAACTACACTGCTTGGTTTTGTAATTTCGATACGAGGAAGTTTTGCTGCTCTGCTATATAAAGCCTCTGCTGAAATCATAATTCCTGGCGTAATAACTCCACCCATATAATGCTTTTCTTCGTTAATATAACAATATGTAGTAGCCGTACCAAAATCAACAATAATAAGCGGACTTCCATATAAGTGGATTCCTGCTACTGCATTTACAATTCGGTCTGCGCCTACTTCACGCGGATTTTCATATTTAATATTTAGCCCTGTTTTTATCCCAGGCCCTACTACAAGCGGTTTAATTTTAAAATATTTTTCACACATGCGCTCTAAAGCAAACATAATTGGTGGTACGACTGAAGACACAATAATACCTTTCACATCTTCAAACGAAAGACCTTCATGCTCAAGCAATTGCTTTACAAGCATTCCATATTCATCTTCTGTCTTATGACGATCTGTTTCCATGCGCCAATGCTGACGAAGTTCCCCCTCTTCAAACACACCTAGTACAGCATTTGTGTTCCCTACATCCAATACAAAAATCATATTCTCACCACTTATCTTATTTAATCTATATTTGTGCAGTATGTATAAAACTTATAAAAACATCATATCACACATACTTATATAATCAGCTTTCCTATCCTCATCATTTTACAAAAAGATTGCTCTCTATTTCAATTTTTAATACTAGTTTTACTTAAATTACTTTATCCACTAAGTTCTCAATAGTAATTAACAAAGGTTTTAACAAACAAAAAAGGAGTGACGATAGTCACTCCTTCGTTTCTTACTTATCTTCTTTATCTTCATCGTCTTTCTTCATGTTGATGTTTACTTTCACATCATCTGAAGATGTTGGACGTTCTGGCAATCTGCCGTAATCACATAAATGATTGATTTGCTCAGCATCTAACGTTTCTACTTCAAGTAACGTTTTTGCAATAAGATCTAGCTTATCACGATTTTCAGTAAGAATGTCTTTTGCACGAGCATAACATTCTTTCATAATCGTTTGCATTTCTACATCGATATCGTGTGCAATTGCATCACTGTAGTTTTGCTCTGAATGGAAGTCTCTTCCTAAGAACACTTGACCACCTTGCGAACTACCAAATTGCATTGGTCCAAGCTTATCACTCATACCGAATTCTGTAACCATGCGTCTTGCAATGCCCGTCGCACGTTGGAAGTCGTTGTGAGCACCTGTACTCACTTCACCAAATACAATCTCCTCAGCTACTCGACCACCAAGTAAACCAGTGATTTTATCAAGTAACTCTGGCTTTGTCATGAAGTAACGATCTTCTTTCGGAAGCATTACTGCATATCCACCAGCTTGACCACGAGGGACAATTGTTACTTTATGAACGACATCAGCTTCATCAAGAACAACACCAATTACAGTATGACCCGCTTCATGGAAAGCAACGATATTACGTTCTTTTTCAGAGATAACACGACTTTTCTTAGCCGGACCTGCAATAACGCGATCCGTTGCTTCATCAATGTCACTCATATCAATTTTCTTCTTATCTTGACGCGCAGCTACTAAAGCAGCTTCGTTTAATAAGTTTTCAAGATCAGCACCAGAGAATCCTGGCGTACGAGTTGCAATTGCTCTTAAGTTGATATTCTCATCAAGCGGTTTATTACGAGCATGCACCTTCAGTACAGCTTCACGGCCATTTACATCTGGACGATCTACTGTAATTTGACGGTCAAAACGACCTGGACGTAATAATGCTGGATCAAGAATATCAGGACGGTTTGTCGCAGCGATGATAATAATACCTTCGTTTGCACCGAATCCATCCATTTCAACAAGTAATTGGTTCAACGTTTGCTCACGCTCATCATGGCCACCACCAAGACCTGCGCCACGTTGACGCCCTACTGCATCAATTTCATCAATGAAAATGATACAAGGAGCATTTTTCTTTGCATTTTCAAATAAATCACGTACACGTGATGCACCGACACCCACAAACATCTCTACGAAGTCAGAACCACTGATAGAGAAGAATGGAACGCCAGCCTCACCTGCAACAGCACGTGCTAATAAAGTTTTACCTGTACCTGGAGGTCCAACTAATAGGACACCCTTTGGAATACGAGCACCAACTTCAGAGAACTTACGAGGGTCTTTCAAGAATTCAACTACCTCAACAAGTTCTTGTTTCTCTTCATCCGCACCAGCAACATCTCTGAAACGAACTTTTTTCTTTTCATCATTATATAACTTCGCCTTACTTTTCCCGAAGTTCATAACACGGCTACCGCCGCCTTGAGCTTGGTTTAATAAGAAGAAGAATAAAATGAAGATGATGACAAATGGAATGATTGAAGTAAAGAATGTTACCCAGGCACTTGTTTCTTCTGCTGGTTGATACTTAACTTCGGCACCTTTCGCTTTATCATTAATTTTCTTTTGTAATTCCTCAGTATTTGGTGCATAAGTAACAAATTGTTCTCCTTGGCTAGAGTTATTAAATTGTCCTTTTACCTCAAATACACCATTTTTCGGTTGAAGTTGCACATTACGCACTTCACCGCTTTCTAGTTTAGTAATGAATTTGTCGTAGCTAACTGATGTCGTTTTTTGTGTCGAACCATTAAAATAGCTCACGATTCCAATTACTACTAAGAATATCAGTAAATAAAAGATGGTATTACGGAAGATACGATTCATTCCTAACCTCCTCTCACGGCATAAACACTATAGTAAATCGTAACATAGAAAAACTTTCCTATACAATTGTGAAGCCTATATTTAATTAATTTGAGTAAACGCTTGGTTTTAATACGCCTACATAAGGAAGATTACGGTACTGCTCTTTATAATCTAATCCATATCCTACTACAAATTCATGTGGAACAGTAAATCCAACATAATCCGCTTTCAGATCAACCTTACGGCCTGTTGGCTTATCTAATAATGTAACAATTTTTACAGACTTCGCTTTACGATATTTGAATAAGTCTACTAAGTAGCTTAGTGTAAGACCACTATCAATAATATCTTCGACGATTAAAATATCGCGACCTTCTACAGAAGTATCAAGATCTTTTAAAATTTTCACTTCGCCTGTTGAAACTGTAGAGTGACCGTAACTAGATACAGCCATAAAATCCATTTCAAGATATGTATCTGTTCTCTTTAATAAATCTGCCATGAATGGCATTGCGCCTTTTAATACACCAATTGCAAGAGGTACTGTGTTTTTATAATCCTCTGCAACAATTGCACCTAGTTCGCGCACCTTTTCTTGTATTTGCTCTTCAGAAATTAATACTTTTTCGATATCTTGATTCATCATTTCATTATCCTCCCGGAAGACTCCTTGCTTTTGTAGTGAATAATCATATATTTATCCTTCTTTGCCATCTCTTTCGAAATTGCAAATGCAGATCGCTTCAACAAGGGTACCCAAATAATGGTCCCACTTGCATCACAAACGACCGGCCATTCTTCTCTTTTTTCTTTCGGTACTTTTGCTTCGATAAAAATAGCTTTTATCTTTTTCGTGCCATTCATACCTTGTATTGACATGCGATCTCCATTTTCCCTAGAACGAATACGAAGTGGATATGATATATCATTATACTTAGCAACAAATACTGTTTCATTCATGTTACTTGGTATATCTTCGCTCACCTCTGTTACAAATTCATCCCCGTTCAATAGCGTAATGGTCCCGGGTACTGATAAATCTTGTAAAAAAGGAGAAACAATTTCTTGTTTAAATCTAAAGCTACACTCCTCGTATGTACGAACAATTTTCAAATCACCTGGAAAATCAAGTGAACCTGAAGGTTGTGTCCGCTTAAAAAACTCAATCACCTTGTCAATATGTATGGAAGAAAGAGAAGATGGAATCTTATATTCATAAAGATAGTTTAATATTAGTTGAATCCCTCTTCTTTGTAAAGGCATAGACATGGATTCAAAGGCAGGAATTGATAAGCTAATTTGTTTATCACTTTTTTTTGTAATTACTTTATTCATTTTCTCAAAAGCTAATTCCTGCAAATAAGCCTCATCCTCTTGCATCTGCACGCTAAATTTTTGGAATTTCTCATGCACTTGTGGATTTTCTTCTTTCAAATGAGGAAGGACATATTTACGTAATCGATTCCTTGTATATACTTCCTTTTTATTACTCGGATCTATACGTGGCATTAAATTTAGCTTATTACAGTAATCAACAATTTCTTCCTTCGTTACCCCAAGTAACGGCCTAATTAAATACCCATTATGAAAAGGACGCTTCACTGGAATTCCTGCATATCCTTTCGGAGTACTCCCTCTTACAAGACGCATTAAAATTGTCTCGACTTGATCATCTCCATGATGTCCAAGAGCAACATATCTTGCATCATATTTCTTCATTATTCTTTCCAAAAATGCATATCTGCATTCTCTAGCAGCAACCTGTGCATTCATTCCGTATTGCTGTTGATATTGTGATACATTAATCCTTATCGTTTCACAAATAATTCCCAGTTCTTCACAAAGGCCCTGCACAAACCGTAAATCCTCATGAGATTCATCACCTCTAAACATATGATCCACATGAGCTACTACAATTTTCAACTGTTTTTCCGCTCTTTTTTCTAATAAATAATATAAAAGCGCTAACGAGTCAGGACCACCAGAAACTCCCACAACAATTGTTGAATCATTTTTTAATACATCATGCTGCTTTACAAAGTCATCTACTTTTTCAACAAATGTATCTTTCAACTTCGTAATCACCTTTCATTAAACAAGAACAGCAACGTTAGTTGCCTTGTCTACAATGGTACAACTTTTACAAACATTGTGCAAAAAAAAGATATACAAAAATTACATTTTTATCTTACATCCTCCGTGTATATTCACAAAATTAATAACATTACCTTTTTCCACAAAAAAACCTAGGTATTCACCTAGGTTTTTAAAATCAAATTATAGATAAACATTCCACTTACATTTTACTGCGCCTGCATTCCTACAATCGGAATCGTAGCCCACTTCGGCATATTTTTCTTCACTTTTGCCACTACAATAGTCATATCATCATTTATATAACCATCACAAGAGCGAATCACTTCTTCCATAATGATATCAGCAATTTCTTGCGGGTCTTCGGTTTGCAATTCTTTAATTTTTCGTTTCATCCACAATTCATGATTCTCCACATGCTGTGCTCCCTCAAAAATCCCATCGCTCATCATAATAAGAATATCGCCCGTTTTTAATTGTTCACCCACCACATCAACTTCAACATCTTCAATGATTCCCATCGGCAAATTACTTGCTTCAATTTTCAAAATATTATTTGCGCGTTTAACAAAACTCGGCGTCGATCCAATCTTTAAAAACCTTGCACTCGCATCCCGCAAATCTACCATAGCTAAATCTAACGTCGTAAACATCTCTTCTGTCGTTCTCAAAGAAAGAATTGAATTGATAGACTTAATTGCTATTTCTTCATCAATGCCCGATTGGAGTATTTTTTGTAATAATTTCACCGTTTCCTTACTTTCCATATGAGCCCTTTGCCCATTCCCCATACCATCACTAATTGCAAGTGCATATTTACCAACACTTAAATCCATCATCGCATAAGAGTCACCCGAAACAAATCCACCGCCTTTTGCAGCTGTAGCCAATCCTGTATCAAGAGAATACGTCTTCGCCGAACCAAATGATATTAAACTATGGCCATTTGGATAAGAAGACTTTTCTTCATGTTTAACGACAATATTTTCTTTAAGGATATCCGAAAGCATCGGTGCAACTAACTTTTCACATTCACCATGTTCATTAGATGCAACTGGAATTAACATTTCAATATCAATACTTCCTCTATCTAAACAATAAATATCAACATGCTCTACTTCGACACCAAAATCACGGAATGCTTGCATAATCTGTTCTTCCTGCACTTGATGATTTTCACGCTCTCGTTGTATCTCCTTAGCAAAATCCTCCATAACCTTTGATACACCTAATAGTTGCTCCGCTACTATTCTACGATTTTCCTTCATTTGTTTTCGTAATTTTTGTCCCTCATAGAAGTGATCCAATTCACCCGCTACTAAATCCGTCACTTTTTTCCCTCTCACACAATGCTTGTCCCACTCACGAACTAATTTACGATTATGTTGCAGGGTTCCTTCTTCCGTTTCATTCATTATTTGTTTCATATAATCGTACGTTTTATCAAAATTCACTACCCAGCATTGATCCTTTTTAAAGCATGTTTGACATGTTTTCGCAGTAATTGTACTCAAAAACAAATCTGCTTCTGTCTCTTTATCTTCTTCCTCTACATACCCATATACAGAAAAGCTATTAGATAAAGCAGCAAATACATTTGCAAATTGGTTGATTTTATTTGCTGTAACATCACGCATCCTTCTTAAATATTGTTGTTGGTCTTGCGAATGCTCTTGTGTACCTGGCATAAATTTAGCAATACGATCCAAAACAAGCTTCGGTGTTAATAAGAAGATAACAATCGCTACACCTGACTCAATTAAAGTTGTTACAATATTTGTCTGTTTGTCCACATATAATGTAATTAAGCTTGTCCCAATTAATAAACCTAAACTAACACCTAAACGCTTCCCTTCTTTTAACAATCCACCAAGCAATCCAGAGAAAGCAAGAAGGCTAAGCTGAGACAAGCTAGACACATTTGCTAAACTTAATATTAGTCCTGTTACAACCCCTACTGTGGATCCTGTGGCAGCACCTGCAATAAATGCAAATACTAGCACTAAATACCTTGTAAAAATATGTTGAATAGAAGCATCATATACAAACCAATCTGTTGTACCCGTTAAAACAGATGCTAGTAATATAATCAAACAAACAATTTCTTCCGTCTCTAATGCCTGTTGTTTTCCTTTCCTTTCCACTAAAAGCGGGACGCTTTGTAAAAATATCATAGTTAATACGAAACTAAGCCCAGCCTCAATGGTACTAACGAGTAAATCGTACATGGTGACAGTTTGTTGCGCAAAATATACAACAACTAAGTGTGCGGTTAATGCGGAGATAAATACTTGAAATGGAACAAGTCCAACAGTTTTACGTGTAAATCGACTAAAGAAGATATTATAAATGAAGAAGGTAAAGATAGATGCAAAGGTAAAAAACAAATTATCTATCGATACCGAAAGAGCTCCTCCCATTAGAGCTAAAAATGCTAGCGGCATCTTATCCCGCTTCATAACATAAACAGCAGCAAAAAATGGCAGTGCAAACGGTAAAATATTTGTTAATATATATGCTCGTCCCAAAAGAAAACCAATAACAACAATAATAAATCCCCATCTAAAGAAAACTTGCTCAAATTTCATTCGCAACTTACTCGTCCACTTTATTCCTCCAAGCTGACTCTCATTCATTGCCAATGCACTTGTATTCATAGTATTCCTTCCTGCTTTAGGCATATTTTTAACACCACCTGCATAGTTTAATTACTGTCATTATAAAAGATGATTGTTGGTTTTTTTGTCAAAACAACAGTTTTCACTTTTATAATCGTTCGACTTTTTATTCGAAATAACTCTACAGATATACACGGTATGTAAGTTATTTTTGATATTTTAATTAAATATTCAGAAAATATAGGGTGATTTTGTAGAAGTGTTGTATATCTTAATTTATTTAACAAAAAAAGATCATGCAAATTTGCATGATCTTTTTAGATGACCCGTACGGGATTCGAACCCGTGTTACCGCCGTGAAAGGGCGGTGTCTTAACCACTTGACCAACGGGCCGTTAAATTAAATATAGCGGCGGAGGGGATCGAACCCCCGACCTCACGGGTATGAACCGTACGCTCTAGCCAGCTGAGCTACACCGCCATGTCGTCTTATTTAACGGACAATTAGTATCTTACATCAGATACTAATTAAAGTCAACACATCTCAAAAACTTTTTTAAAAATATTTTTAACATATAAAAAAGCACCCTGAGCCATCACTCTGGGTACCTCTCTATATGTTAAAAACTAAACGTCCTTATTATCCGCGACGCGCGCCACGGCCACCACGTTTAGACTCTGTGTTACGCTTTAAAGAAGTTAAACGATCTTCGCTATCTTTTAAGAAGCGTGCCATCTTTTGCTCAAATGTTTCTTTCGGAGCTCGGTCGTTACCGCCACCGCGATTATCTCTGTTGAAAGAGCGATTATTACGTTGTGGACGTCCAGAACGTTGTTGATCACCACCGCGTTGGTATTCACCGCGTGGACGATCTCCTTCTGTTTTTTCACGTTCTTTCGCTTTTTTGATAGATAAACCAATCTTTCCATCTTTTTCAACATTAATAACTTTTACTTCTACTTGGTCGCCCACTTTTAAGTGATCGTTAATATCTTTTACATAGTTATCAGCAACTTCACTAATATGAACAAGACCCGTTAAGCCCTCTGGCAGCTCCACAAAAGCCCCAAAATTTGTAATACCTGTTACTTTACCCTGTAACTTGCTGCCTACCTCGATTGACATAAAAAAAATGCTCCTCCTTAGTGGTTAAAAAGTCAAATTTTACTTTATTATATATAATCCTAAAATATAGTGTCAATAAGACATACTCTACTTAGAAACAGGAAAAATTATCTCCCCTTTACCAGAGAAGAAATAATCCCTTCTAGCAATCTTTAATACGTACTCTTCATCATTTAACTTTTGAACTTCGTCTTTTAGACTTTTTTCTTTATTCGTTAATGAATCCAGTTCTTTTTTCATGTCCTTAACTTTTGCTTCTTTTGCTTTAATGGAACTGTTTTGTTGATAAAACGTTACACTAATACTCGCAATAATTGTAAAAGTAAAGACAAGAAAAACCGCTAAACGGCGATAAAGTCGCTTCCTGTTCTCATCCGTTTGTATTATATGCTCTTTAACAGGATTTGGACTCTGTTTTTCGATTGTTCTTTGTCTCAGTTCCCTCATTTCCGAGGTCCCCCTAACTTCTTTTTTATATGCTCCCATAGTTGGAAGATATGTCCCTTCAATTTTGCTATATATTGCAGGAACCCTATATGTTTCACTATAAAAAGTTTAACACGATTAGGGAGAAGTTTCCATATGAGCGAAGCAATAAATCGAACAGGCCAGAAAAAAACTTTCCATATGAAAAGTAATATCCAAATCACCATTTTCCATAACACATGTCCAATTGAAAGCAGTATACGAAATAAGAATAATATAAATGCAATAAATAGCTGCGCTATAATAATAACAGGTTTTATCATGAGTAGCTGTATAATTCGAACAAAAAAATATGTTGTTTGCATAAAAATATAGATGAGAAAATTTAACAGCTTCATGTATAGTGCCTTCAGTAAGCTTTGATATGCCGCAAAACCACATAATAATGCCAAAAACACATATATACGTAGCTCAGCTTCATTTACGAGAAGCAATACATAAAAGACGGATAATGCTTGGACAATCCAAAATAATATATCATGTATAAATACAAGCCAACGTTTACGTTCTTGGCGCTTTAAAAAACGTTGATATGTATCTAAAGACGCTCCAATCCAAGCACCCATTCCAATCATTGAAAGCATTGTATACAACTGAATTGTTAAGCTCATTTAAACAACTTACTAAAGAAACCTTTAGTTTTTTCCCCTTGATTTTCATCAATATACAGCATCTCATTAACTTTCCCTTTAATCGACACAATACCTTTTTCCACATCTAAATTTTTCATTTGTAAATTTTGACCACGAATTGTTAAAAAACCCATTACGGTCTCTAGTAAAAACTCTTCGCTATCAAAACTCTCTACCTGCTTCACACCGGTAATATCAATTATACGCCTGCCACGCATAATAATGTCATGCTCTACAGAAACATTTTGTTGATTAGAAGACGTAGGTGAGTAACCATTATTCACGTAAATCCCCCCATAGGTTTTTACTAGCTAATAGTAATGTATGAGGGGATAAATGATTTTAGAACAAGCCTTCTTCCGCTTTTACTTTTTCTTCACGAACTAAGCTATACATATTTGCTGCATCTTCTTTTTTAGTTGTTTCTTTTAATTCATTTATTTTCACAGTCACTATTTTTTGACCAAAACGAATTGTTAATTCGTCAGCTACTTTCACATCAGAACTTGCTTTTGCCACTTGACCATTAATAGATATTCTTCCTTGATCAGCTACTTCTTTCGCTAATGTTCTTCTTTTAATTAAACGTGATACTTTTAAAAACTTATCTAGACGCATATCAAATCCCCCTATTAACGCTCTGTCTGTTTCGCTTCTTCCCATAAAACATCTAACTGTTCTAATGATAAATCTTTCATCTCTTTATTCATTTCAGCTACTTTTGCCTCCATGTATAAAAAACGACCAGTAAATTTCTCATTAGTTGAACGTAACGCCTCTTCTGGATCTATTTTGTAATGACGAGCTATATTAACAAATGCAAATAGTAAATCACCAAACTCACCCAGCATCTTTTTCTCATCCATATTTGTAACCTCTTGTTGGAACTCTTGCCATTCTTCCAAAGCTTTCTCTATCATCGGTTGCACATCAACCCAATCAAATCCAACCTTACCAGCTTTCTTCTGAATTTCATAGGCGCGTAGTAACTGCGGCAAACTTTTGGGAACGCCATTTAAAACAGATTCTTTCACGAATCCTTTTTCTTGTTTTTTAATTTCTTCCCAATTTGCAATCACTTCATCAGCGCTGTTTACATCCGTATTTCCAAACACATGCGGATGGCGACGAACCATTTTCTCAGATAGAGTGCGAATGATATCATCTATAGAGAACCAACCTTCATCTTCTCCGATTTGAGCATGAAGCATAACTTGTAATAATATATCACCTAATTCTTCTACTAAGTGATCATCATCCTCTTCATCGATTGCTTCCAACACTTCATAAGCTTCCTCAATTAAATATTTCTTTAATGATTGATGTGTTTGCTTTTTATCCCACGGACAACCATTTGGACCACGAAGTTCCGCAATAATTTCTCTAAGAACATCAAACTGTTGATACAAGGACGCACGCTCCTGAACTGGCGGCACGTACACACTCGTTAAATTATTCAATTCCGTTTCATGATCTAACATGTACAACGGTACCTTCTTTACTTGTTCAAATGAAGTTCCTGCAGCTGTTACGATATACACTTCATAATCATCTGGTAACATCTCCATTAATGTTAATTTTACATCAGATGCAACGAATGCATCATATACTTGGCAAAAGATTAAATGTTGACGCAGTTCTAATTGCCCTCTTTCAAATGATGTAGCATCAAGTAATTGGAATCCTTCAATCGGATCAATCTTTAGACTTGCAAACATAGGATCAAGGAAACTTTGTCCCCCCTCAATTCGCACTTCAACATTTGAAACTTCTCCTTTTTCCAACAGTAGCTGAACTGTTCTTTCTGCTACAAGTGGATGCCCGGGAACAGCATAGATAATTTCTGTACCTTCAGCTTGTTCTAGCAATTTATTCGCAATTGTTTCATATACAATTTCAAACGTATCATGTGCTTCATATATAGCATCAAAAGACGTATATTGTACGCCTTCTTTCTCCAATTCTTCTATAACTGGATGTTCTTTCGTTCTAACAAACAGATGGTCTGCTTCTTTTATTTTTCGATATACACCCATCGTTAGCTGATCTAATTCACCAGCTCCTAAACCTAAAATAGTAATGATTCCACTCACAACCAGTCACCTCTATCCACTCTTCTTCAATGAACCTTCTTTTTTCTCTTGTTTCATAACGGTTCCTAATTCTTTTTTTGTAAATACACGTAATTTCAAAATAAAAAACATATATGTCAATCCGCCAATGGCTACACCTAACAACGCTTCAAGTGTCGCGCTTCCTCTATGTTCCGTATCAATTACTAATCCAGACATCTGTAACACACGTGTGAATATCATTAATACAAATCCCATACAGATACCACTAATTACTATCCCTAACATATTTCGCTTATTGATAAGTGACCCTGATACAGCTCTCGTAAGCAACAAAGTATTTAGTCCAGAGATTATAATTAACGCACATAAAGTCGCAAAGGCTGCACCTTTCACACCAAAATAAGGCATGAATATATAATTTAACGCTAACTTTAAGCAACCTCCAAATACAACAAATAATGCTGGCTTAAACGTTTGCCCCAATCCTTGTAAAATAGAAGCTGTCGTAATTGACAATGAACTAAATAAAATAGATAACGATAAAATAGATAAAACATCTGATCCATCACTGTTTTCAAACAACATAATATTCGTAGGTTGAATAATACAAGTTAGACCAATAGCTGCTGCAAGTCCAATAACACATGTTATTTTCACTGCTAACTTTACCTTTTCTTGAATAAAGGAAAGATCTCCTCTTTCCTTCGCCGCTGTAATAATCGGAATAAGTGACAACGAGAAAGAAGTCGTCACAACAGTACCTAATTGCATTAGCGGAATACTTCTATCATAAACACCCTTTAATACCTTTGCATTTTCAGCCTGTTCTCCCACACCAATAAGTAAGCTGTAAAAGGACACTGAATCAGCCATCTGTATAAAAATAAGCACTAAATTACTAACACAAATCGCTAACCCCTGCCAAAAAAGGATTTTAACTATCTTCCTTTTACCCTTAATTCTCGCTGCACTTTTGAAGAATATAGAACGAAAATCTTGACGCATATACAATATAAGTACAATAATCCCAATAAGACCACCCGCAATTGAGCCTAACATAGCCCCTGCACCAACTGTATATAAATCAAATCCGTGAGCAATTAGGAATAGCGATAAAAATACAATAATAGAAACTCGAATTGTTTGTTCTATTACTTGCGAAACAGCCGTTGGCATCATATTATTAAATCCTTGAAAATACCCTCTTGCTACAGACAAAAATGGCATCAATAAGAATGAAAATGAAATAACACGTAGTAACTTATCTAAGTGTATATCGCCCATAGCTACCGCAATTGTTTCGGCCCCAAAAAACAATGTAAAGAAGCCTATAAAACCAATTCCTAATAAGAACCAAAAAGATACACAAATAATTTCTTCTGCTTCTTTTTGTTTTCCCCGCTCTAATCGTTCTGCAACCATTTTCGAAATGATAACAGGAAATCCATAAGTAGCTAAAATTAAACAAAATCCATAAAACGGGTAAATTTGTTGGTAAATATAAAATCCAATATCCCCCGCTATATTTTGATATGGAATACGGTAAAAAGCGCTTAATACTTTTGTAACGAAACTTGCAATCGTTAATATAATAGCCCCACGCCAAAAGGCTTGATACTTCTTCGCTTCCATACAAGAAAACTCCTTTTTCTATTCTCACCTCTCGTATTATATCATAAAGAAAAGAACAAACTCCCTTCCCAACACGGGTAATAATGAGTTCCTACACGTTAAAAATATTCAACGAAAAAAGGTAGCAAAGTGCTACCTTCATTCAATATACATATATCTCCAAATAATTGATTTCTCAAAAAGAAAGATCATAATTAGGAAAGATTGCTACTTCTAAAATCAATATACCCTTACTGTTCCATTTGTTTCGCTAAGAAACTGGCAGCGGTATTAACCGCTTTATGCTCAATCTCGCTTATAATAGCTTCTTTTGAAAAAATAATGACGGCTCCAATCGGATCTCCGTTTGCAACAATTGGTCCAACTGTATAAGAATGAACCTTTTCTGTTACACCATCAATAATGGAAATATCACTTTCATCCGTCATAATAACAGACTTTCGTTCTTCCATCGTTTTTTCAATTAAATCGCCAACACTTTTATTTAAGTATTCTTTTTTCGATACGCCTGATACTGCGATGATAGAATCTCGATCACACACAAGCACATTATGTCCTAAGCTGTCATATAAAGCATCAGCATATTCTTTTGCAAAATCACCTAGCTCACTAATTGGAGAATACTTCTTTAAAATTACCTCTCCATCGCGATCAACAAATATTTCTAGTGGGTCTCCTTCTCGAATACGTAAAGTTCTACGAATTTCCTTCGGGATTACGACCCTGCCTAAATCATCAATTCGACGTACGATTCCAGTTGCTTTCATTCTAATGCTGCCTCACTTTCTACTGATGATCAAAGTGGTGAATTTACCTGTTCATGTAAAAATCACCAACTGTTAGATATAGTATTTTACACATTAGTTCTTCTATGCACGTCGAATTGTATTTTTTTATCTTATTTTAGGCATTTATTACTTCTTTTTTTACATCTGGTAAGCCTTTTAATAAATTTTCAGCAATCGTTAACCACTTCGATGTCTCTAAGCCATTTGTTTTCATAACAATTTTCAATTGTGATCCTTCCATTCCTAAACCAATCATACGTCCAAAACTATTTCCGAGCATGAATAATTTTCCACCATCAATATTTTGACTTGCTTGTTCAGAAAACAGGAATGTTACTTCAAATTTATTCTGCTTAATTAATTCAATTTGTTCTTTCATTGCCAACACTTTAATATTTGCAATTTGTAATAAATAACCAACTTCTTGTGGATAATCGCCAAATCTATCGATCATTTCTTCCTGCAATTCTTCAATATCCTCAATTGCAGAAACACCTCTAAATTGTTTATACATCATAATTTTTTGCTTACTATCTGAAATATAAGCATCTGGTAAGTATGCATCTACCTCTAAGTCAATTTCAACATTAACTATATTTTCAGCCCCATCTGTTCCTCTACGCTGTTCAATTGCATCTTTTAACATTTGAGAATATAGATCAAATCCGACAGAATCAATAAATCCATGCTGTTCTGCCCCTAACAAATTACCTGCTCCACGAATAGATAAATCTCTCATCGCAATTTTGAAACCAGATCCAAGTTCCGTGAACTCTTTAATTGCTTGTAGACGCTTCTCTGCAACCTCTGACAGCACTTTGTCACGTTTATATGCAAAGTATGCATATGCAACACGATTAGAACGTCCAACACGCCCACGAAGCTGATACAACTGTGATAATCCCATACGATCTGCATCAAATACAATTAACGTATTTACATTCGGAATATCTACACCCGTCTCAATAATTGTTGTACTTACAAGAACATCATGCTGTCCTTCTAAAAATGATAGCATAACAGACTCTAATTCGCTTTCGTTCATTTTCCCATGTGCGTACGTTACGCGGGCATCTGGAACTAACATCGAAATTTCATCTGCTTTTCTTTCAATATCCTCTACACGGTTATATAGGAAGTAAACTTGACCACCTCTTGCAAGCTCTCGCTCTATCGCCTCTCGCATTAACGCTGGATTATACTCGACTACATACGTTTGGACTGGGAAACGATTTTCTGGTGGTGTCTCAATAACAGATAAGTCACGCACACCAAGCATAGACATATGAAGCGTCCGCGGAATCGGAGTTGCCGTTAATGTTAATACGTCAACATTCGCCTTCAATTGTTTAATTTTTTCTTTATGTGTCACACCAAATCTTTGTTCTTCATCAATAATAAGAAGCCCTAAATCTTTATAAGTAACATCTTTAGATAAAATACGATGTGTTCCGATTACAATATCTACTGTTCCATCCTTTAAGCCCTTAATTGTTTCATTTTGTTGTTTCCTCGTACGGAATCTACTTAATAAGCCTATATTGATTGGATAATCTTGAAAACGCTCTCGAATTGTTTCATAGTGTTGCTGCGCAAGAATCGTTGTCGGTACTAAAATTGCAACTTGTTTTTCATCCATAATCGCTTTAAATGCCGCACGAATAGCCACTTCAGTCTTCCCATACCCTACATCACCACAAAGGAGCCTATCCATCGGGCGTCCGCGTTCCATATCTTTTTTAATCTCGTCAATAGAACGTAACTGATCCTCTGTCTCTTGGTATGGGAAAGATGATTCGAACTCTTGTTGTTCTGCCGTATCTGGCGTATATGCATAGCCTTTTGAAGCTTCGCGCTCAGCATATAGTTTAATTAGGTCATCCGCAATGTCTTGTACAGATTTTTCAACTTTCGTTTTAACCTTTTTCCAATCATTCCCACCTAATTTGTAAACTTTCGGATCCTTACCTTCAGATCCTACATATTTTTGAACTTGATCAATTTGTTCAATTGGAACGTATAGCTTATCATTACCTTGATATTTAATATTTAAATAATCTTTATGAACACCATTAATCTCTAATGTCTCAATACCTAAAAATTTACCTATACCATGATTTACATGAACTACATAATCTCCAACTTTTAATTCCGAATAACTTTTAATACGTTCAGCATTCGATAGCTTTTGTTTACGTTGTGATTTTTTAACTTTCTTATGAAAAAGCTCCTTTTCAGTAATGACAACAAGCTTTTGCATCGGCATTTCAAATCCTGCATGTAAATCACCTACAGCAATTTGTAACCTTCCAGGCAATAAAATATCTGTACCTTCTACAATATCTGCCTCAATATCATAATCACTTAAAATATGTTGTAATTTTTTCACACGTTCATCATCTGTTCCGAGTACAACAGTCGTAAAATGCCCTTCATTCCATCTATCAATTTCTGTTTTTAACAAATTCATCTGTCCATGGAAATCTTGCATTGTTTTACATGTTACATTAACAATATTTTGCGGATGTGTGTGTGCGATATGACGCAAGAATAACGTTAAATATACAAAACTTCTTTTTTTATGATGAAGAAACCCCTCGAATGGGTGAGAGAAAGATAAATCTTGAATAATTGTTCCTTCACCAAGAAGTGATATATACCATTCCGCCTCTTCTGTTTCAAGATGTGATGCTGTTTCTTGAATACGGGAAATCTCATCTAAAATTACAACACCATCTTCTGGTAAATAATCTATCAGACTAGCAGGTTCTTTATAGAAAATAGATAAGTATTTAAACATCTGTTCTATACTTTGCCCGTTTTTCAACATCTCAATTTCATGACTTACCGTCTCAAGCACTTTAGTCTTTAGTTTATCATCAGAAAGTTTTTGCATCGTCTTAGTCAAGCCTTCTTCAAGATGCTGAATTCCTGATTTTAATTCTTCCTGTGAAAATAAAAACTCTGTTGCCGGACCAAACCTAACGTTTTCTTTTTTACCTTGAGAACGCTGTTCATCCACATCAAATAATCGAATAGAATCGACTTCTGTATCAAAGAATTCAATACGAAATGGTAGTTCTTCAGTTAAAGGATAAATATCTAATATTCCCCCACGCAAACTGAACTCCCCTGGAGCTTCTACCATCGACTTACGTTCATAGCCAATATGATGTAAAGTATGCAAGAGCGCATCTAAATCAATCTCTTGCCCTAGATTGATTTCAACTTGCTTTTGCTTCCACAATTCTTTTATTGGTAAAAATCTACGCAATCCTGCCACTGGCGCTACAATGATTCCATTCTCTCCCGCAGCCAAGCGATTTAACACTTCTATACGTTGCGCCTTCAATTCTGGACTTGCAACTCCAATTTCCGATGCTATCAGTTCATTCACTGGATATAACCACACATCTTTTTCACCAAGTAACGCCACTAAATCTTCATGTACTTTTTGTGCTTGGTATAAGTTATGTGTCACGATTAATTGTGATTTTTTTGTTTTTTTATATAAAGCCGCCATTAATAATGAACGAGAAGACGTTGCCATCCCTGATATAAGTTGTTCTTTTAACCCATCTTCTAAACCATTAATAACCGATTGTATCTCTTCATTTTTATAAAATTGCTCTAATAAACCTATCATTTTTAAAACTCCTCTCAACATAAAGAGCAAGTCATTCTATTTTATGCAAATATTTTGGAAAAGGAAAACAGAAAAATGCTTTGGACATGCCAAAGCGACAACATTTTATTGCAGAAATTTTTCATACTCATAATACTCAGGATAAGATGCGAGCGTTTCTTGACACGATTCACAAATCGTTTTTATATATATATTTCCATTCTCATGAAAATGAATCATTTCTACTACTTCTTGCTCCGTTAGTTGAAATAAAACGTCGCTATATACTTTTTCTGCGTTAATGGAGCCTACATTACCTCCGCAGTGTCTGCAATAATAATACCCTTCCATACTAGCCTCCTAAAAATTCAATTACTACTAGTATGGGTAAAAGAAAAGAGAAATATTCCCAATCTCATTTTTAACTATTGAAAGTATTCATGATTTGAAGAAAAGGCTTATTTAGCCACTCTTCACATGCATCCGCTGCTTTTTCAATAGAATGGTTAACATCCGGAATCTCTTCAGATGTAAAGCGTCCTAATACATAATCGACTACCTTCATTCCATTTTTCGGGCGATCAATTCCCATACGGATACGTTGAAATTCTTGTGTTCCTAAGTGCGAAATCGTTGACTTTACACCATTATGTCCACCAGCACTACCTTTCATGCGAAGACGCAATTTACCTACAGGAATGTCTAAATCGTCGTACATAACAACGAAGTCCTCAACATCAATTTTATAATAATCCATGAGTGGACGAATACTTTCCCCAGATAAATTCATGTATGTTAGCGGCTTTAATAAGATTACCTTTTCTCCATTAACAAACCCTGCACCAAATACACCTTTAAATTTTTGTTCATTCAAAGAAATGTTCCAACGCTTCGCAAGTTCATCAATGGCCATAAATCCAATATTATGCCTTGTTAATTCATATTCTCTACCTGGGTTCCCAAGTCCTACTATCAATTTCATTCTTGTACCACTACTTTCTTTTTTCGATACGAAAAGACGTAACCAATTTTGGTTACGTCTCATTCTATCCAATTAATTGAATAATACACTCACAGATTCTTCTTCGTATACACGAATGATTGCTTCTCCGATTAATGGAGCAACTGAAAGTTCATGTACTTTGTCGATTTTCTTCTCTTCTGGTAATACGATAGAGTTCGTTACAACTAACTCTTTAATGTTTGAATTTTGAATACGCTCAATTGCTGGACCAGATAATACTGGGTGTGTACAGCAAGCATATACTTCAGAAGCACCGTTCTCAACAAGAGCGTTTGCTGCTAATGTAATTGTACCAGCTGTATCAATGATGTCATCAATTAAAATCGCTGTTTTGCCTTCAATATTACCGATAATGTTCATTACCTCTGAAACGTTCGGGCGAGGACGACGCTTATCAATAATAGCGATTGGCGCTTTTAGACGATCTGCCATTTTTCTCGCACGAGTTACACCACCATGATCAGGAGACACGATTACGATATCTTTAAGACCTTTTGTTTCAAAGTAATCAGAAAGAATCGGTACACCCATTAAGTGGTCGATTGGGATATCAAAGAACCCTTGAATTTGTGGAGCATGTAAATCTAGAGTGATTACACGAGTTGCACCTGCTGTTTCAAGCAAGTTTGCTACAAGTTTCGATGTAATTGGTTCACGAGAACGCGCTTTACGGTCTTGACGCGCATAACCATAGTAAGGAATAACAATATTAATTGTTTTCGCAGATGCACGTTTTAATGCATCGATCATAATAAGTAATTCCATGATATGTTCGTTTACTGGGAAGCTTGTAGATTGAATAATGAATACATCGCAACCACGGATACTTTCTTCAATGTTAATTTGAACTTCTCCATCACTAAAACGATCAACAGAACATTTTCCTAGTCCTACTCCAATATGCTTTGCAATCTGCTCAGCAAGTTCCTTATTAGAGTTTAAAGAGAATACTTTCAAATTAGAATTTAGATATTGAGTCGACATCTAGATTAACCCTCCACATTATTATGATTTTTTCTTATTCAGCAATTGATCAACATAGTCTTCTTTGTTAACTTGACGTGCACGTGCTACCGATAATGCTTTTGATGGAACATTCTCTGTAATTGTAGAGCCTGCCGCCACGTAAGCACCATCTTCAACTGTTACTGGAGCAACAAGGTTTGAATTACATCCAATAAATACCCCATTACCAATCACAGTTTTGAATTTATTCTTACCGTCATAGTTCACCGTAATTGAACCACAACCAAGATTCACGTCTTCTCCAACTTGTGCATCCCCGATATAACTCAAGTGTGAAGCTTTACTTCTATTACCAAAGACAGTTTTTTTGATTTCCACGAAGTTTCCAACGCGTACTTCGTCTCCAATAACTGAATCTGGGCGAATATGTGCAAATGGACCAACCGATACTTCTGTACCAAGCTTACTATCATGTACAGTAGATTGTCGAATTGTCGTACGATCTCCAATTTCACTATCGCGAATTACTGTATGCGGTCCAATTTCACAATCAGAACCAATTACAGTGTTCCCCTCAATAATTGTTCCTGGATGAAGAACTGTATCGCTACCGATAATTGCATCAGCAGAAATATAAGTGTTACTTGGATCAATAATTGTAACACCATTTACCATGTTCTTTCGGTTGATACGGTTTTTCATAATAATTTCCGCTTGCGATAGAGCGACTCTGTCGTTAACACCTAACGTTTCATCGAACTGCTCTGTTTGATAAGCTGATACGATATGACCTTCATTTTTTAAAATCTCAATAACATCTGGAAGGTAATATTCACCTTGCACGTTATCATTTGAAACTTTAGAAAGTGAAGCAAATAAAGCCTTATTATCAAAACAATACGTACCTGTATTGATTTCTTTAATAGCTAATTCTTTCTCATTTGCATCTTTATGCTCAACAATCTTTTCAACATGACCATTCTCATTACGAACAATACGGCCATATCCAGCAGGCTCTTCTATGTATGCTGTTAGCACCGTCGCCATTGCTCCTGCTTCTTTATGTTGCTGAAGTAATGCTTCCATTGTTTCAGCAGTTATTAGAGGCGTATCACCACAAATAACTAAAGTTGTTCCTTCTTCATTTGCAAGTACACTTGCAGCTTGATCTACAGCATGTGCTGTACCAAGTTGTTCTGCTTGTAATGCAAATTCACTTACGTTCCCTAGCTGTTCTTGTACCATTTCAGCACCATGTCCAACAACCGTTACAAGTTTCTGCAATCCTAATTGAGATACTTGATCGACTACGTGTTGTACCATAGGTTTTCCACATACAGGATGCAGCACTTTGTATAGCTTAGACTTCATACGTGTGCCTTTACCTGCAGCTAGAATCACTGCAAATCTGTTTGACATATAGACCCTCCATCGCAACCTATTTATCCATTAAAGATATTATCCTAAATCATCATATATTTCAAGAAACACATTTTAACTATTAAATTTTACCATAATTCTTATAAGATGTTTTACTCTTTAGTATCTTTTTTAAGAAATAAGCTATACTATTTAAAATGATTTTGAAAAAATTAGTAGTTTCTTCTTTTTATGTTAATAAATTATACAGTTTCCAAATATAAAGCAAAAAAACAAACCCCTGTAAATGCTTACAGGAGTTTGCTACAAAATTATAAGGCTTTTTGTCAAAAGCCCTTTTCATTCGAATTTTACGAAGCACCTGCTTCTTCAAACTCAACCTCTTCTAACTCGCCTAAACGATGATACTCTGTTAAAACCGCATCTTGAATTTTAGAGCGTGTACCAGAATTAATTGGATGTGCAATGTCACGGAACTCTCCATCTGGAGTACGTTTACTTGGCATTGCTACAAATAATCCATTATTACCATCAATTACACGAATATCATGAACAACAAATTCATGGTCTAGAGTAATAGAGGCAATTGCTCTCATGCGGCCTTCTGTGTTTACGCGGCGTAATCTTACGTCAGTCACTTCCATCTTGTGTTCACCACCCTTTTCTAAATAAGCGATATATTTGTATAAATTCCACAAATTTTCTATTTTCCCTTTAATTTTTTAAAAATTTTTAAGATAAAAATTTTTAAAGTAGTTGAATATAGAGATTAGTGGAGGTTATCGCTTACAAAAGGTTACTTAACTAGGGCGATTACTTCAATTTCAACGGAAACATCTTTCGGTAATTTTGCTACTTGCACACAAGATCGAGCTGGTTTATGAGTAGAGAAATAAGAGCTATACACTTCATTCACAGCATTAAAATCATCCATGTCCTTTAAAAATACTGTTGTTTTTACGACTGTATCAAATGAAGCACCTGCTTCCTCTAATACCGCTTGTAAATTTTGAAATACTTGTTCTGTTTGTACTGTTACATCTCCTGTTACAAGCTCCCCATTTGCCATCAATGGAATTTGTCCTGAGCTATAGAACATGTTATTTACAATAATCCCCTGTGAATAAGGTCCAATTGCTTGTGGTGCCTTGCTTGTTTGAACAACTTTCATACTTTTCACCCTTTTATTATTTATTTTACTCTTTAAAAATAGTGTACGAAAGGCAGTTTGTCCATCTATTTTATAATCTATAAATAAAATAAAAAAGATAGAGCTATCTGCTCTATCTTTTATTCCGCCTCTACAAGCCCTTCATCAAATGGTGCAAGAGAATAATTCCCTTTTTCCACTTGAATCGTTTTTTCTTTCACATCAACTTCCGATAGACGAATTAATGATACAAAATTATTAATTAGTCGTTCTTCAATATCTGTGGATTCTACTAATACACCAATACCAACAACATTAGCCTTGAATTCTTCTAGCATACTCATCATACCTTGAATTGTTCCGCCAGCTTTCATGAAGTCATCAATAATTAAAACATTCGACCCTTCTGGAAGACTGCGTTTTGCTAACGTCATTGTTTGAATTCGTTTAGAAGAACCCGACACATAGTTAATACTAACAGTCGGACCTTCTGTTACCTTATTATCTTTCCTTGCAATTACAACTGGTACATCTAAGTAATTTGCCACTGCATAAGCAAGTGGAATCCCCTTCGTTGCCACCGTCATAACTGCATCAATTGGTTGCCTAGCAAAAACAGAAGCAAACAAACGACCTGCGCCATTAATATGGCGAGGATTACTCAATAAATCTGTCATGTATAAGTAACCGCCAGGCAAAATACGATCTGGGTTTTCAAATAAGCCACAAAGCTCATCAATAATTAGATCTGCCTCTTCTTCACTTATATACGGTATATATTTCACTCCTCCTGCTGCTCCTGGTATCGTTTGCAATGTGCCGACCCCTTGTTGTTCAAACGTTTGCTTAATAATAACTAAATCTTCACTAATGGAAGACTTAGCCGATTGATACCTTTCAGCAAAAAAAGTGAGAGATACTAGCTGACGAGGGTTTTGTAGCAAGTAATAAGTCATATCGACTAATCTTGTACTTCTTCTAATTTTCATACTCTCACCTCAAATCACGAATATTCTAAACAAATCATAACGTATTATACGTCTTTATTCAAGCGTTTCTCGCTCTCCTAATAAACGTACCGCATAGACTTGTTCACAAAATCCTTTTAATCCGTTATAAATGCGATGCATTCGTGAATCATGGTGTACAAGTCCAAATACAGTTGGACCACTTCCACTCATTAATACAGCATCCGCTCCAAATCGCTTCATCTGTGATTTAATACGGGCAACTTCAGGATGCATTCCAAATGTTACATCTTCTAAAACGTTACCAACAGTATCACAAATTCCTTTATAATCACCAGAATTTATGACATCAACCATTTTATCTACATTTGGATGTGTAACTCGATTTAACTTTAAATTTCCATACACATCAGCAGTAGATACACCTATATGTGGTTTCGCTAAAATAACCCAACAAGAAGGCGGAGTCTTTATATGCTCAATTTTCTCTCCTCTTCCAGTGGCAATTGCTGTGCCTCCGTATACACAGAACGATACATCTGATCCAATTTCTGCACCAAGCTTTGCTAACTCATCAATTGTAAGCCCTAAATTCCATAATTTATTAAGACCACGTAATGTCGCTGCTGCATCACTACTTCCACCTGCTAATCCAGCTGCTACTGGAATCGTTTTTTCAATAGTAATAGATACACCTTTTTTTACATTAAACTTCTCTTTTAATAATTTCGCTGCCTGATAAGCTAAATTTCGTTGGTCGTCTGGGACATACCGATTATGGGATAAAATTTCAATACGGTCTTCTGCTAATTCCGTTAGTTCTAGACGATCTGCTAAATCAATGGTTGTCATAATCATTTTCACTTCATGATATCCGTCTTGTCTTTTTCCCAGTACATCTAACGACAGATTAATCTTTGCTGGTGCTTTCACTAGTAGCTTCAATCTATTCACCCACTCTATGTACTCAATCTTTTATCGTTTATTTTACCATAAATTTATAGTAAGACGATGACACTTCCCTAATTATAACGAAAAGCATTCAGAATGAAACTACTTATGTAAAATGATGGCACCTTTTAGAGTACAAAAAGCCGAGGAATGTCTCCTCGGCTACCGTAGCACAGAAAGTATCTTACAACTACTGGTTTCGTTTCATTAATTGCTGTTCTGCAATTTCTATAGCACGTTTCACCATGTTACCAGCATCTTTCGCACGAATTCCGCCCCATCCTTCTTTCTGAACAACATCATAAAAGCCAAGCTCTTTTGCTAGCTCTTCTTTAAATTGGTTTGACATGACACCTCTTCGTCTACTCAATGCAGAGTCCCTCCTTATTTTGCTACGGTATAGTTAGTATGCAAAATAATATAGCTTTTCATTTATGGGAATATATGTAATGATATATGGATTATAAAATGACCTCATTATGAGGGTCTCCATAAAATGTTAACTCTACTGTCTCTGTTAAAACATCTGCATAACTATAAGATACACGTTGCAACGCATCTTCTTGTTGATCCAATTGTACAACAAAAACGGAACGGTATGTTTCTGCTAGTACACCTGATTGCTCCACAGTTTTTCTTCTTCCACTATTTGCTTTTAACATAAGTCGCTGTCCAAGATGGTGATCTAATTCGCTTTTAATTTCATCTAAACGTTTTGACATATACTTCGCTACACCTCGCTGTAATTTAGATTGAACACTTAAAGCACGATATATCTATCCTAATTATTAACCGCGATTCACAGCTAATATCATCCTGCGTTTGAATAGATAGAAGAAATACTATATTGTAAAAGTATCATTACGTAGTCTTTACGTTCTTACCTCTTTTTATCCAAATTCATTTAAATCCTTCCATACAAAAAGCAAGATACATATGTATCCTGCTTACTCTTCGTAATGTTGAAAAGGTAATCCCGTTCGTAAAATCCCTCTCGTTTCAATTCCACCTAGTCCCTTTTCACCAGTAATTGTATTACGTACGACATCCCATACATTGACTCTCTCCATAAATGAAGTAAAACTAATTTTACCAACTACATATACAGGATCTAGTGCATGAATATTAATTCTAGATGGTGAACTAGCGAAATTGGCCCCTGCACGAATTAGTGCCTCAAAATGTGATTGACATGCCCCAGCAAAAATAACAAGTTGATCCAATGATGGATATTTTTTTCGCACTTCACGAACAGCCTGTACAAAATGCCTTGAATGCCTATATGCCGCTAAATCTCCCTTCACTCCTTTTGATTTTGTATATGCATCATGCCCTGTAATAACGAGAATGTCTGGGCGAAAGTGATCTATTAAGTCTACTACTTTTTCATGCATCTCCGTTTCTTTACAATGAATACCTTGAACAGGAACGCCAATTTTATTATATAAATCTAAGCACTTGCGCAAATATAAAGGGTCTCCATCTATATGCAATACACGTCCCGGCATTTGAAAATAATTTACCTCACTTGTGTATCCACCAGTTGAAGTATGTTCATGCCTTTGTTTCATCAGTACATAATCTTGTTGAAACAAACGATACGTGCGCTCCATTGTTTCTTTCTCACGCTTCACCCTTTTTTTATGTTCTCTTTGATCTATACTAATTAAATCTTCAAGTGGCGCATCCGCCACCAGTCTAATTTCCTCTCCAAACAATATAGCTATCTCGCCTTTTATTTCTATAATACGAAAAAGAATATCCCTCTTATGAGAATATCGTTCCACTAATTCTCCAACATGTAAAACCATTCTCCTACCTCCAAACTCATTAGGCCATCTTACCTGTTTTTAAAGTATGAATTTAGAGAGAGAAAGGTGACAAAAGGGACAGTTCAACTTGAACTGTCCCTTTCATATTCTTATGATAATTTATGAAGAACTAATGCATTACTTAATGTTGCAAACTCTTCAATAGATAGCGTTTCGCCTCTTCGCTTTGGATCAATTCCTACTTCTGTTAAAATTCGATCCAATAACTCCTTATCTTTCGGGAAACCATTTAAATTATTTGATAAATTATTCATTAAAGTTTTACGGCGCTGTGCGAAACTTGCTCGTACTACTTCAAAGAAGAACGTTTCATCTGTCACCTCTACAACCGGTTTAGGACGCTTTAGAAGGCGGATAATTGCAGAATCAACGTTTGGCTGTGGTACAAACACTGTACGCGGTACAGTCATAACTGTTTCAACCTCTGTATAGTACTGAATGGCAATCGATAAAGAACCATACTCTTTTGTTCCAGGTTTAGCAGCTAAACGATCTCCAACTTCTTTTTGCATCATAACAACAAATCCGCGAACTGGTAACTTTTCTTCAAGCAATTTAAATAAAATTGGCGTTGTAATATAGTATGGTAAGTTAGCTACTACCATTACATCTTGCCCTTCTTCAAATTGCTCATTAAATACTTCATGTACATCTGCTTTTAGTACGTCTTTATTAATAACTGTAACATTACCATATGGCGCTAACGTCTCATCTAAAATTGGTAATAGTCTTTGATCAATTTCAAAAGCCACTACTTTTTTAGCACGCTTCGCTAATTGCTCTGTTAATGCACCAATACCTGGTCCAATTTCAATTGCACCACTTTCTGAACCAATTTCTGCATGATCGACAATACGATTTAATACATTTGTATCAATTAAAAAGTTTTGTCCTAAACTTTTTTTGAATGAAAATCCATACTTTTCAACAATGTCTTTTGTACGATTTGGCGTTGCGATATCCTTCATTTTTTTTCCTCCTGTATTACTTGCTTATAAGCTTCTGCAAATGATTCCTTTGAAACTTGAAACATCTGTAATCGTTTATGTAACTGTTTTGCATTTGTATAACCAATCTTTAATAGCTTACCCATTCTTTCTCTGCGGCTCTTTGCCATTTCTCCGCCCACTAAGCCTGCATCGACTAAATCACTCCAACTAATTTCACTTGTGTAAGCTTCCATTTCTTCATGTATATTCTCTAGAGCACGGCGAATCGACTCATTAGAAGCATGTTCAATCCCAACACCCTTTTTCCTTTTAGCAAGCGCTTCTTCCTTCGGTAAAAAAGCATGCTTACAGCCAGGAACCTTGTCAGAAATAATTTTTCGAATACGCTCTCCAGGATAATCCGGATCTGTGAAAATAATAACGCCCCTTTTTTGCTGCGCTAATTTAACTTGCTCAATAACATGATCACCGATTGCTGAACCGTTCGTTTCAATTGTATCCGCATCAACAGCACGCTTAATCGCAACTGTATCATCTTTACCTTCTACAACGATAATCTCTTTTATTTTCATGCTTGCCTCCACACTCATTTCGTCTCTACTTAGTAAAACAAAAAAATGACGACTTTTCCATTATTATTTTCCCCATTCTTATATTTTAAAAAATAGAATAGAAAAATCTTTGTCCTCTGTCCTTATTGTAACACTTCATCATTCACATTTATTTTCTTGATTACTTCTACTAGTTTTTCTCAAAATAAAAAAGAACAGGTTTCACCCGTTCTTTTTATTCAACTCCAAATAAAACTTTTGCATTTTTAGTTGTCATTTCTGCTACTTCCTCATAAGAAATTCCTTTTAAATTCGCAATTTCTTCTGCTACGAGTTTTACATAACTCGGTTCATTTCGTTTCCCGCGAAATGGATGCGGCGTTAAATAGGGACAATCCGTCTCTATTAACAATTTCTCTAATGGAATCTCCGTAGCAACTTCTTTCGGTTTCTTAGCGTTTTTAAATGTAACTGGTCCACCTAACGAAATTAAAAAGTTCATATCAACACATCGCTCTGCTACTTCTACGCTACCGCTAAAGCAATGCATAATGCCTCCTACTTCAGCTGCATTCTCTTCTTCTAGAATATCGACAATATCTTGAGTTGCATCGCGGTTATGTATAATAATCGGCAAATTTACTTTTTTCGCTAATGCAATTTGTTTACGAAATACTTCTTTCTGTATTTCTTTTGGAGACTTATCCCAGTGATAATCTAAGCCCATTTCTCCAAGTGCAACGACTTTAGGATGAGAAGCAAGTTCTTCTAACCAAGCTAAATGTTCTTCTGTCATGTCGATTGCATCAACTGGATGCCAGCCAACCGCAGCGTAAATAAAATCATAGGCTTCAGCTAATTCCATCGCCTTTTTTATCGTTACTTCATCAAAACCAACAACAACTGTATAAGTAACTCCCGCTTCTTTCATTCGGGCAATAACCTCTTGCAAATCTTCTTCGAATTGCTCTGCATTCAAATGTGAATGTGTATCAAACAACATAATACATAACTCCTTTTATATTGAAATCAAGTTTATTCTACAAAAATAAGTTCTTTAATAACTTAACGATAACAATACTACAATCTTAATGCAAAAATAGAGAGTGTAAAAAGAAAAAAGACGCTTCACACATGTTACACGTGAAACATCTCTTTTCTTGTCTTAATTACTTGATTTTTGTACCATTTGGTAGATTTTGGTCAATTGATGCTAATGACAATACGCCATTCTCTTCACCCGCTAAAATCATACCTTGCGATAATTCACCGCGTAATTTTACAGGTTTTAAGTTTGTTACACAAATAACCTTTTTACCTTTTAAGTCTTCCGGCGAATAGAATTTTGCAATTCCAGAAACAACTTGACGCTTTTCTGTGCCTAAGTCTAGTTGAATTTTTAACAACTTGTCTGCTTTTTTCACAGGTTCAGCAGATAGTACTTCAGCTACGCGTAATTCTACTTTAAAGAAATCATCAATTGTAATTTCTTCTGCCTTCGGTTCTTCTTGTTTTTTCTCTTCTACTTTAGGAGCAGAGCTTTTCATTTGTTCTTTAATGTACTCTACTTCCACTTCCATTTCTAAACGAGGGAAAATTGGGTTTCCTTTTTCTACTTTTGTTCCAGCTGGAATGCAGCCAATTGTAGATAGACTTTCCCAAGATTTATGAGCTTCATCAGTAAGGCCAAGCTGAGCAAACATCTTGCTTGGTGCTACTGTTAAGAATGGCATAAGCATAATACCTGTTTGACGAAGTACTTCTGCTAAATGAGCCATTACAGAAGCTAACTTTTCACGATCATTCTCATCTTTTGCTAATACCCATGGTTGTGTTTCATCAATATATTTATTCGTACGACTAACTAGTTGCCAAATAGATCCTAACGCTACAGAGAACTCCATATTCTCCATTGCTTCTTCTACTTTTTTCAAAGTATCTTGTGCAAACGCTACTAACGTTTCATCAAATTCCGTCACATTTTCTTTAAATGCAGGGATTTCTCCGTTAAAATACTTATCAATCATAGCTACTGTACGATTTAATAAATTACCTAAGTCATTTGCTAAGTCGAAATTAATACGCTCCACAAATCCTTCTGGTGTGAATACACCATCAGATCCAAATGGAACTTCACGAAGTAGGTAATAACGTAATGCATCTAATCC
The DNA here is from genome assembly GCF_011800505.1 of Bacillus sp. EKM501B. Lineage (NCBI taxonomy): Bacteria > Bacillati > Bacillota > Bacilli > Caryophanales > Bacillaceae > Bacillus > Bacillus sp. EKM501B. The sequence continues at coordinate 39,850 of NZ_JAALFZ010000030.1, forward strand.
GTAACGATCGATTAATGTAACTGGATCTACTACGTTTCCTTTTGACTTACTCATCTTTCCATCCTTCATTAAAATCCAGCCATGAGCAAAGACTTTCTTCGGAAGAGGTAAATCTAATGCCATTAAAATTATCGGCCAATAAATTGTATGGAAACGAACAATTTCTTTCCCAACTAAATGCACATCTGCAGGCCAGAATTTTTTATATTTCTCTTCATTTGCTGTTCCATAACCTAACGCCGTAATATAATTAGATAATGCGTCAACCCATACGTAAATAACATGTTTTGGGTTACCAGGAACACGAACTCCCCAGTCAAATGAAGTACGAGAAACCGCTAAATCTTCTAATCCTGGTTTAATAAAATTATTAATCATTTCATTTTTACGAGACTCCGGCTGAATGAAATGTGGATTATCTTCATAGAACTTTAATAGTCTGTCGACATATTTACCCATTCTAAAGAAATAAGATTCTTCACGAACAAGTTCTACATCATGACCACTATCTGGGCTTTTTCCTCCAACTACTTTGTCGCCTTCCATAATTGGATCTACTAATTGATGCTCTGTATAGAACGTCTCATCTTGTACAGAATACCAACCTTCATATTCATCAAGATAAATGTCACCTTGATCTACTAATTGCTTAAAGATTTTTTCGACAACATCTTTATGACGATCTTCAGTTGTACGAATAAAATCATCATAAGAAATATCCATCTTCTCCCAAAGCTCTTTAATTCCTGCAACAATGTTATCAACATATGCCTGTGGCGTAATATTTAACTCTTCTGCTTTCTTTTGGATCTTCTGTCCATGCTCATCAGTTCCTGTTAAATAATGCACATTATAACCTTGCATACGCTTATATCGTGCCATCGCATCTCCTGCTACTGTCGTATAAGCATGTCCAATGTGTAATTTTCCACTTGGATAATAAATTGGGGTAGTAATATAAAAGGACTTATTTTCCTCTGTCATTGTTTTGGACCTCCCGAATAACCTCATATGTATTTATAAACAGTATATCAAAAACTCATATATAAAGTGAAACTTTAATCAGTAGGGTTTTTGTTCCTCCCCACTAATTATTAGCCCACATTAATTGGGCTTTTACGAGCAGCCCAAATCTAACTTATCTTCTTTACGCCAACCTAATTTTAAATTTAGGTCTTAATGCTCGATATCTTTATCATCTATTGCTCATATTTCACAAAAATATACAATCTCCACTTTTAATTTATTATTTTTTCAGAAAATAATGTAAATAATTGTGGAATTTCCTCTCAATCTATTATATATAAGAAATAAGCAATCTATAAATCTTTTTAAAAAATATAGAATTTAAGAATTGACGGAAATGTAAATGATTGGTATCATATGTCCATAGGGTATTTTGTCGAAAAATGACGAATCTAAAAATAGACTCGAAACTTATAAACTATTTATTTAGGAGGAAAAAAATTATGAAATCTACTGGTATTGTTCGTAAAGTTGATGAATTAGGTCGTGTAGTAATTCCAATCGAATTACGCCGTACTTTAGGTATTGCAGAAAAGGACGCTCTTGAAATCTATGTTGATGACGAAAAAATCATCTTAAAGAAATATAAACCAAACATGACTTGCCAAGTAACTGGTGAAGTATCTGACGGTAACCTTTCTTTAGCTGAAGGTAAAATCATCTTAAGCAAAGAAGGCGCTGAGCAAATCTTAAACGAACTTCAAGATTATATCGAAACAGCAAAATAAGCTTCTCAATTATGAGAAGCTTATTTTTTATCGACATGATAGATTTGATATACATCTCTTTTCGACAAATCTCGATCTTTAGCGACTGTTTTAATCGCTTCTTTTGAATTCATACTTTTTTCATTTATATAATATTCAATATGATCATATACCGAAAGAGATTCCCACCATTGTTCTTCTGGAGCAGGTTCTTCTGTTGAACCAGCTACTAAAATACAAAACTCACCACGCACTTCATTTTGCTTCGTCCACTCAATTGCTTCTTCGATTGTCCCTCGAATAAATTCCTCAAATTTTTTAGTTAACTCTCGACATAATACAATCTCTCTATTTCCCAACACTTCCTGCATCGAAATTAAAGTATCGTCTAAACGATGAGGCGCTTCATAAAACATCATTGTAGTTTGTACATAACGAAGCTTTTCTAACTCCATCTTTCGTTCCTTTTTGTTTCTCTGCAAGAAACCATAGAAATAAAACTGCTTTGTTTCAAGACCGGATGCAATTAATGCTGTAAGGGCTGCATTTGCTCCAGGAAGCGGAATTACATGATATTGCTCAGCTACTGCCTCAACGACAATATCGTAACCTGGATCAGAAATACACGGCATACCAGCGTCGCTAACAAGTGCTACATTCTTTCCATCCTCTAATTTCTCTAATAGTTTCTTCCCACTTACTTCTTTATTGTGCTCATGATAACTCGTAACAGGTGTTTCAATTTCAAAATAATTACAAAGTTTTTTCGTTTGTCTCGTATCTTCAGCAGCAATTAAATCAACTTCTTTTAAAATTCGGATTGCACGAAATGTCATATCTTCTAGATTTCCAATAGGAGTTGGTACTAAATATAAAACTCCCTTTTCATTTTGTTGAAAGCTTTTTTGTTGCCACATAGCGTTCTCCTTTTTGCATATATGCCTCTTTTTGTTTTCTCGTTAATTGCTTAAAGTAATACTCCGCTTGCATAGCTGTACGCTTATCATCGTGGGTCTCTACATATTTTAAAACAACAGGAAGCCTGACGCGTGTATACTTAGCCCCTTTGCCGCTATTATGAGTCTGAATTCTCTTTTCTATATGGTTTGTATATCCAGCATAATAACTTCCATCAGAGCACTCTACCACATAAAAAAAGTGCTTATTCTTCTCCATATAAAATCGAACGTAGCTCCTTTGTATATTCGTTATTGTTCTCATATACAACGAGAGGCGGTAAAATTTTCAAATCTGCATTTCCATCCTTAATTCCTTCAATTAACAATGTATTTGCTTCTTTTCCAACCTTAGGATAAACAAATTGCACACGCTTTGGTTCAATTTTATATTTACGCATTAATGTGACAATGTCTAGTAATCGCCCTGGACGATGTACAAACGCTACTTTCCCACCTTGTTTTACTAACTGACTACTTACAGATACAACATCTTCTAATGTACACATAATTTCATGACGAGCTATCGCTAAATGTTCATTCATATTTTTCTCTGAAGTTTGAGGTGTTTGAAAATATGGTGGATTACATGTAACAACATCATATTGATGACGCCCAAGTTTCTCTGGCATATCTTTCAAATCTCCATGTATGAGGTGAATTCTTTCCTCCAACCCATTGTATTGAACACTTCTTACTCCCATATCATATAAGCGTTCTTGAATTTCCACCCCAGTAATATTTCCTTTTGTTCTTGTACTTAATAGAAGGGGAACAACCGCGTTACCTGTACACAAATCAAGTAAATTCCCCTTTTGAATTGGTACCCATGCAAAATCTGCAAGTAAAACGGCATCTAAAGAAAAATTAAATACTGATGGGCTTTGTATAATCTTCATGTCTTGTGCTAATAAGTAATCTAAACGTTCATCTTCATATAAATTCATATACTGCTCCTTTTCTTACCCTTAACCTACCCTATTTCATGTATAAAAAATTACCTTTCCAATTATAATTGGAAAGGTAATTTCACTTTTTATTTAAGAATGACAGACAGAATAAACAATCTCCCTCTTTACGTACACTTCCATAATGTAGATTGCAAATATGAAAACCTTCTTGATACAGTCTCGCTAAATTGTCATAGCCTTCACCAATATCTGTTTTCGGCTTCACTTCTTTACGTTTTTGAGTTTTTTGTTTTTCTTTATTCTGCACTTCTTCAAAACGGTGTCGCAAATTGTTATTTTCCATTTTTATATGCTGGTTTTCTTCCAACAACTCTGCAAGATGCTGTTTTAACTCTCCCAACTGTTTATATAAATGTCCAATTTGCTCTTCCATACTAGAAACCGATTCAAAAATATCTTTTTTCTCCACAAGCACCCACCTCATTAATCTGTGGTTTGACTCGAAACGACCCCTTTATTCACTAACTCATCTAACGTATATTCTACTATCCGTTCCTTGTCTACTAGTTCCACTTGAATTAATCTTTCTAAAATATTTAATCCGATAACACGGCCAGTACCATGCGGGGTTTGTATACGTTGATCTAAATCAGGAAGTTGTTCCTTTGCTGCCTCATATTCATCATTCTCATATTTTAAGCAACACATTAAGCGACCACATAAACCAGAGATTTTTGCAGGATTTAATGATAAATTTTGATCCTTTGCCATTTTAATGGATACAGGTTCAAAATCCCCTAAAAAAGTAGAACAACAAAGCATACGACCACATGGACCAATACCACCTAGCATCTTCGCTTCATCACGAACACCAATTTGTCTTAGTTCAATTCTTGTTCTAAAAATTGCGGCTAAGTCCTTCACTAGTTCGCGGAAATCGATCCGACCATCCGCAGTAAAATAGAAAATAATCTTATTACGATCGAATGTATACTCTACATCTACAAGTTTCATATCAAGATTATGCTCTACTACCTTTTGTTGACAGACTTGATATGCTTCTTTGGCAGCATGTTTGTTCTCTTCAACAATGGTACGATCATTTTCATTTGCAATACGAATAACCTTTTTTAGCGGTAATACAACGTCGTTTTCATCAACTTGTTTTTTGGTAATAACTACTTTTCCGTATTCAATACCTCTTACCGTTTCTACAATGACAAACTCATTTTCAGAGATATCGAACTGGTTTGGATCAAAGTAATATACCTTTCCGGCCTTCTTAAAGCGAACACCTACTACATCATACAAAACGGTCATCCCTCCTGCAACCGCAACACTAACTGTTCGAACACAAGCTGCGCATTTACATTAGCGTTGATTCTATTTTTTGCCTCTAATATATTAAAGAGAGCTGATACAATGCGCTTCTGAGCATAGGAAAACGATTCAAACATCTCTTTCTGATCATGAAAAACAAGACGATCTTCTTCTCCAAGTTGAACATATAATAAATCCTTATAAATAAGGAGTAACATATCTAAACCTTGCTGTAATTGTTCTTTCTCTCCAAAGTGTTTTCCCCATTTTTCTTGTACAAAAAAAATAGAGGTTTTATCTTTTTCGAGCGCTTCACATAATTTTATCACTAAAGCTCGTGCTTGTGCAAACCATTCATCACTACATAAAGCTAAAGCTTCATCAAAACTATTTGTAAGTTGAGCAGCAAGTGTCGATAAAGATGCTGTAATCCCTTCATCCTGTAATCTTCTAATTAAAGATTCCGTAGGTAACGGTCTAAACGTAACAACTTGGCAACGAGATAAAATCGTATTTAAAATTTGATGACTTTGTTCAGTAAGTAAAATAGCAGTTGTATCACTACTTGGTTCTTCTAAAAATTTCAAAAGTGTATTTGCCGCATTTGCTGTCATACGATCTGCGTGCTCAATAATATATAATTTTTTATTTGCCTCTAATCCTGTTTTTGAAAACTCTTCTTGTAAATCATGAATTTGCTGCTTTTTAATAGATAATCCGTCTGGTTTTACAATATGTAAGTTAGGGTGGTTACCTGAATCAATTCGCTTACAGTTTGTACATACATGGCAGGGCTCTACCCCATTCCGCTCAGAACAGAGGAAACTCTTTGCCATTTGAATTGCTGTCGCAAACTTTCCTGTCCCTTTCCCTCCCTCTAACAAGTAAGCGTGGGATATACGCTCTTTTGCAATGCTATTCATCAACATTTTTACACCGATGGGTTGTATAGCAGAAAGCTGCTCCCACGTCTTCGTCATAATGCATACCTCACTTATTTCATTCTTTCCTTCTATTATAACAATTTATCTTCTATAATCTGAACAACTTCTTCTATAAGTTTTTCCATCGGCTGATCAGCATTTACCAATACAATACGATCCGAGAAACGTTCTACAACTTGTAAATACCCTTCGCGCACACGTTTATGGAAAGAGATATCTTCCATATCTAGTCGATTTACTTCACGTCCTGCATCTTTTTCAATCCGAGCCAAACCAACCTCAGGCTCAATGTCTAGATAAATTGTTAAACTAGGCATACAGTCCTCTGTTGCGAAACGATTTATTTCAAATACCTTATCCATACCCAATCCTCTTGCATAGCCTTGGTATGCTAAAGAGCTATCTATAAAACGATCACATAACACGAGGTAGTTCTCATTAAGTGCTGGCATAACTTTTTCTACTAAATGTTGTCTGCGCGCAGCAGCATAAAGAAGCGCTTCTGTACGTGCTTCCATCATCGTATATTCTTGTTTATGTAAAATCGTCCTAATGTCCTCAGAAATTGCAATACCGCCTGGTTCCCTTGTCGCCATTACCTTTTGTGCTTTTTTTTCAAAATATGGCAATAAGCTTTTAATTAACGTTGTTTTACCTGAACCTTCTGGGCCCTCAATTGTTACAAATAATCCCTTCATCCTAAAACCTACTTTCTATATCATACACTTTCATATATTTCGTATTACCTTGAAAACGAGCTCCTGCTCTCTCTAAATACATAATTTGCTCTTTATGCTCTGAAGTAATTCTCTCTCCATACATAATCAATGGAATTCCAGGTGGATACGGAATCACCATTTCCGCCGCTATCATTCCAACAGCCTCTTTTATAGATACTATCTTTGTTTCATATCCGTCTAGTTGTTTATACGTATACGGTAAAAGAGAGAATTCACCTTTATAAGTATAACGAATAGATTCCCTCTTGTCTTTCACCTCATAATGTTGCAATGCTACTCGGATCATCTCTATAACCTTCATATATCCCTCATTTACTTGTAAGGGTAAAATAAATAGGACATTGTACGGATCAGCCATCTCTGTATATATACCGACCTTTTCAAATACAGACTGTAATTCGTACCCTGATAACTGACAACGAGTTTGTACGGTGACCTTTAACTCATCTTGCAACGGATATTCTAAAATGGCGATTTGGGGAATAGAACGTAATTGTTCCTTAAATCTTCGTAAAAACTCAACAATTTCACTGTGACCTTCTTCTTTTATACGCGCCATTGTAAAGCGTGCTATATCCAAGGAAGCCATAATTGGATACGATGGACTACTAGATTGTAGCATACTTAAATAAGTAGTAACCTTCTCTTCGTCTACTAAGTGACTATTTATATGTAAATAGGAACCCATTGTCATTGCGGGTAATGTTTTATGTGCAGAATGAACTACAATATCTGCACCATATGTTAATGCTGACTTTGGGAATGGTTCTCCCAAGCACAGATGTGCCCCATGTGCCTCATCTACCAAAACAGGGATTTTATGTGCATGTGCAAAAGCGATGCTTGTCTCTAGATCCATACCCATACCATAATAATTAGGATGCGTTAAAATGAGTGCTTTCGCATTTGGATACTTTTCAATTGCTTTCTTAATAATTTCGTTACGAACTCCCACCGGTACGTTATAAGCTTCATCAATCCATGGATCTAAAAAAATGGGATTTGCTCCCGCAAGTTTTAAAGCATTAATAATTGATTTATGGCAATTTCTTTGTACAAGAACAATATCATGTTCCCCACAACAAGACAAAATCATTGCTAAGTTCCCGACTGTTGAACCATTAATTAAAAAATAGCTCCTCTTTGTATTATAAACTTCAGCCAATAATTGTTGTGCCTCATCTATACATTCAAACGGACTATGCAAATCATCTAGTCCTGCTAACTCAGTTACATCAATAGATAGAATATCTTTAAACTCTCTTATTGCCTCCTGAGGGAAGTTTAAACCATTCTTATGACCTGGAACATGAAAGGATAACGGCCCTCTTTCTTTAAACTCTATTAACGCCTCATATAAAGGCATACGATTTTGATTCATCTACATCTCTTCCTTATTATTCATTCTCTATCTATTATACAGAACAAAAAAAATAATAGGCATATGCCTATTTAAAAATATGATACTTCTAATTTTCGAAGCTGCTTTAAATAATGTATATATTTCGGATCATCTGTCTCTGTATTCACCATATCCTTTTCACATTCATAGCATATTAAATTATTATAAACATATATACCTTCTTTTCTTTTTGTCTCACAAACAATACAAACTTCACTTTGTAATTTCATAGCCTTCCCTCCCTATTTTAGTGAACCTATTTTATACTTCTAATCCTTAACAATTTACAGAAAAATATACACCCATCTCTTATATAATATGATTAACTCTTGGGCAACGTGTTTGTATCACCCTTACTTCTTTCCCGTTCTTTTTAACAATACAAAAAAACACAAGTCAAATGACTTGTGTTTTTAGTTGCTTGGCGACGTCCTACTCTCACAGGGACAAGGTCCCAACTACCATCGGCGCTAGAGAGCTTAACTTCCG